>JALYIM010000257.1 GCA_030775785.1 Acidobacteriota bacterium | reverse complement strand
GCAATCAGCCGCAGGCCGAATGCCCGCAACTCGGCAACGCTCTGCTGAAGGTCAATCCGAGCAACTGGCAGGCGAAACACCGAACCTGCCGAAGCTCGGATGACTTTGGAATTAAACTGGCTGACCGTACCCTCGCCCAGTAAAACGCCACCCGCGTCGAATGCTTCTGCTGACCGCAGTATGGTCCCCAAGTTTCCCGGATCCTGAACTCCGGCCACTGCCAGCAGGGTACAGTTCTTTGCGGACGCCATTACATCCTCCGGCGAAAAGCGCTTGCAATACACGAGAGCGGCCACTCCTTGCGGAGTTTCGCTCGCCGAAACATTGGCAAAAAGTTTGTTGGGAAGCAGCAAAGCTTCTACATTCGCCGCCAATTGTTGAAGTAAGCGCTCCGCACGATTTTCAGCGGCGGCGCTGAAAAATATGGTCTTAAACTTCAGGCCGCTACGGATGGCTTCTTCGATGACGCGCATGCCTTCGATAGCACAGCATCCATCGTCGGTAAGGTCGTTGCTGGCGAAGGCGCCACGAAGCTCTTTGATCAGCGGATGGTGGCGGCTCTCCACCTTGCGTAATCTCTGGCGCGCTTCGTTAATTGCGGCAGCCTGCTTCATGAAAATCGGAGTGACTGACCAGAATCATACCCGTTCCTCTCGGCTGACAGGGGTTCTTCGTGGTATGTTAACTTTCTTGATTTGCAACAGGTAAGGAAGGATGTGCAGGTGCGGGCGGAAATCGTCAAAGTTAATTGTGATAATCCGGAGATCTCGTTGATTCGCTACGCCGCCGACCAGATTCGGTCAGGCGAAGTCCTGGGCATGCCTACGGACACTTTTTACGGACTGGCGGCTGACCCTTTTAATTTGCGGGCCGTAGATCGGGTATATGAAATCAAGTCCCGGTCGCGCCACAAACCTCTTTCTCTGCTGATCGAAAGCGTCGAACAGGCTGAGGAAATGGCCCGTCCCTTACCCGATGAATTTGCTGCCCTGGCTAAAAAATTCTGGCCCGGACCCCTCACCATTATTGTTCGCGCTTCTTCCCGTCTGCCGCTGAAGGTGACCGCTAACACTGGCAACGTCGCGCTGCGCATTCCCAGTTCTAAAATTCCACTCGCTGTGGTGCAAGCTGCCGGAATTCCCATCACTGCAACGTCGGCGAATTTAAGTGGGGAATCTGAGTGTACAACCGCACTCGCGGTGCGCGATCAGCTCAAAGACCGCATATCCATCATCGTGGATGGAGGCCCATCTCCGCGCGAAGTTGCGTCTACAATTATTGACCTTACTGACGAAGAAGCTCGCTGGCGGATCATGCGTGAAGGAGCAATTTCTGCACGCGATATTTCGGAGTTCTTCGCAGAAGGGTGACGAAATCGAACGTCCACCGCGCCGCCGGATTCGTTGGTTTTTATATGGTCTGGCAACCTGTGCGGGGATCGTGGCAGTTGCTCTGGCGGCTTTGTCGAACGCCATTCTGCACGATTCAACTAAACAGGAGGCTCTTCCGGCGGACGCTATTATTGTTTTTGGCGCAGCTCAGTACGATGGAAGGCCGTCGCCTGTCTATCGCGCGCGACTCGATCACGCCTTTAATCTTTTCCGGCGCGGCATTGCCTCAGTTGTGATTCCCACGGGAGGATCGGCGGCGGACCCCAGCTACAGCGAAGGTGGAGTCGGGCGGGATTACCTCATTCGCCGCGGAATTCCGGAATCAAACCTTATCGCCGAAACCACCGGATCCGATACAGCGGAATCAGCTGAACGGGTGGCGGTGATTATGCGAGCCAACAACATGAGGAGTTGCGTGGCGGTCAGCGATGCCTATCACGTTTTCCGCATCCGAAAATTGCTTGAGCACCAAGGGTTGAAGGTTTATGTTGCGCCTCGCTCGGACTCGATTCCGCACCTTTATTCGCAGCGTTTTCTTGCAGTCATGCGCGAGGCCAGTAGTTATTTCCTATGGCGCCTTCATCTTACGGCATGAATAGGCTGACGTATCTCAACGGCTAAGGCCGCGCTGAAGAGGCGAAGCTTTATAGGAAAGCTAAATCGCCGCGCCAAGACGCGAACTTCTACCAACCCATTTTCTCTTTCAATTCAGTAATGTGCGCCACGTGATGGCGTCCATGCCAGGCATAGAGTGCCAGGCTCTTCTCCAGTGGCACAATCCCCAACTCTGGATGCCGAAATGATCTGCTCCAATCCGCGGGAGACAACGACCGAAGCAAACGCACCCAGCGATCATGCAACGAATCCAGCAGGACCAGAGAAGTTTCCAGGGGAGTGGACTTAACATCCGGCGTCTCCGCCCAAAGATCTTCCTTGTATGGTTTGATGGTTGGGTCATCTTCGGTCAGTGCCAGCTTGAAGCGCACATACGCGTTCATGTGACTTTCCGGAACGTGATGAACCACCTGGCGAATAGTCCATCCGCCATCGCGATAGGGCGTTTCAATTTGCGGGGGTGAAAGTTTGTTCACCGCAGCTCGAAGGGAAGATGGAGCCCTTTCAATTTGATCAATGAATTTCTTTCGCTGATCTTCAGTCGCTGGGCCGTCATACGCAAACTTGCCGATGGGGAATCGCGGGTCGGTAGCCATCCTGCCTCCATGAGATTCGGTCAATGAGTGTCAGATGAATTCGAAAGGAGAAAAGCTGCAAGAATGAATGGCAAAATCGAATGGATAAAAAGAGAAGTTACCTCACCAACGCTAGAATTCTTGCCGGGCTCGAAGCCCCGCCTTCCAGCTTCGTCGGGGCTATTACGGCGACAGCTCCGGCCGCAGGAACTTTCGCCAGGTTCGCGACGTTTTCCATGGGATAAACGCTGTGAGCCAACATGTATTGGTGCACTGCGAGGTTCTTTGACGGACCGTTATCTACGCTCAAGGTGTCAATTCCTAAGCCAAAAGCGTTCCGACCCTCGATTAAAAACTTAGCTGCATCTTCGCCATAGCCGGGGAAGTGCAAGACTCCTTGAGCATCGGGATTACGGTATTTCTGGACTGAACTCCAGCGGGAATCCCACGCGGTGCGCGCCATCACCATCGCGCCCGGGGGAATTTCACCGTTGGTATGCTCCCAGTTTGCTATGTCGTTCACCGAAATCTGGTAATCCGGATCCCGCTCAGATTGGCTGCGGACGTCAAGCACCACTAGCGGACCTATGAGCCGCTCCGGCGGAATTTGATCCACTGACCACAAAGTCTTAGACACACGGGCGGGCGCTTCGATTTGCGTCGCACTCTCCTGACTGCTGCGAATGGAGCTCTTCGCTATCGTCGAGGGCGCTGTTCCTTTCAAGGAATCATGCCCGGCGTTGGTTTCCAATGAGGGATGGGTCAAATCCACGATCCCGTGAAACACCGATGGCGTAGTAGCAGTAATGTCCGTTGGCCGGCGCTGCGCAAACAGAAATAGCGCCAAAGCAAGGACGTATCCAACCACAATTGTCTGAAACTTCATTATTCTCCGCTGGCAGGCTAAGTTCGAGACATCTATGTAAATACAGATGCCCGGTACTCGTCCAAAGCTGTCTTTTTTATTCTCGGTTATTGGAGTGACAACGACAAGAAACCTTAGTTCATGGCCGCTGGACCGAACATTGGTAAGTCCTTCCAATCGCTACGTTGCACGCCGGTCCGACCCGCCTCGAGGATGACAGGTTTCAAAAAGAGTATTTAGATTGATGCAATCGCAAGTGCCGCCAGTGCAGCGACAAGCGTCGAGAGGAAATTTACAGAATTATTATTCAGCAACTCACGCCTCTCGAATGTGGCGCCGAGAAGACTGTCAGTCATAAATCCCACAGTGGCTGCGAAAACCAGTATCCATAAGCTTCGCCACGAGATTTCGCCGCTACCCGCGTAGACGGCCCCTACAGCAACCACCGCGAAAATGCCGGCCATCGTGCCATTCAACGATATTCCTCCGTCCGTACCTGCGGGGACGGGCTCCCAGGTAGTGAGCAAGCGGGCTGAGTGGCTTTGACACTGACCAAACTCGCTTGAGACGGTGTCTCCAGCGGCCTCGGCGAGCGCGGCTCCGGCTGCTAGGAGAAAAGGGCCACGATGCTCAATTACCGCGTAGATCAAGGCAAAAACGGCTGCTACGCTCAGATTCGAGAATATTTGTGAAGAGGACCGCCCCCCGCGTTTCTCGGCTATTCCTAGCTCTTGTTTACGGGCGTAGCCGATCTTGGTAGTGGTCCAAGCCAGAAGAAACACGGTCATCAGGGCTGCAAACGCCCCCAATCCGGCGCTGGCATAAAGGATGAAACACAGAAATGACCCCGTAATCGCGCCCGATACGCTAACTCCGCCCAGCAAGTAAGCGAGTAGGGCAAATGCCACTGTTACCGCTGCTGCGGTCGGTAGCGATGCGGCGCCGACAATCCAAATTGTGAGCAAGTCGTTCATTGCGCGGTCGTAAATCCGATCAAAGTACCGCTTTTGAAGCTAGACCTGGTGGAATCAAGCTCGATACTACTATTACCTAGACACGGACCGATGCCTACACCACATATCGGCTTTGCTATCTTGGGTCACCCCAAGTACAAGGTTGCATCAAATGAGAGTCATTGCTCTAAACTCTTTAATGTGGGCGGCCTACGGGCGCCCGGCGGTTGGGAAAACTTCACGCGGCGAGGGGACAACATGGCAGCCTCGGTTTGGTCTGGATATCTCACTTTTGGCTTGATTTCGATGCCCGTGCGGTTATTTTCAGGGGCGCGCAGCTCCAGCATCTCCTTTAACATGCTTCATCGCGATGACTTGCAGCGGGTCAAACAGCAGCTCTATTGCCCCGCTGACAACCGCGTCGTAGAGCGAAGCGAGATCGTAAAGGGCTACGAATACCGAAAAGACGAATATGTCGTCATTGAACCCGAGGAAATCAAGAAAATCGAGCCCAAAACGGCCAAAACGATGGAGATTCTCGAGTTCGTCAAGGCAAGTGAGGTTGATCCCGTCTTCTTCGAATCATCCTATTACGTGATGCCAGAAGAGGCTGGCCGGCGTCCCTATGCCCTGTTGACCAAGGCGCTGGAAGAAAGTAATTTCGTCGCGATCGCGAAATTGACCATGCACAACCGCGAGTACACAGTTTTCCTGCGACCGCGCGATCATGGAATGATGCTGCACACGATGTACTATGCCGAGGAAGTGCGCGAGGTGGAAGGATTCGGAGCGCCCGAAGTCGAGCTGAAAGACGCTGAAGTCAAGGTTGCTCATCAGTTAATCAACGCACTTGCGGCAGAATGGGATCCGGAGAAATATCACGACACCTTTCAGGAGAACCTTAAGCAGCTGATTCAGACTAAACTTGAAGGCGGAACCATCGCGGAAGTTGAAAAGCCAAAGAAACTCGCTCCTGTCGTGGACCTGATGTCCGCGTTAAAAGAGAGTCTGGCGCAGATGGAAGGGAAGAAGAAACCCGCTTCCACTACAGGACGAGCTCCGGCGGCGGCAAAGAAGAGCTCGCGCGCGAAGTCATAGAGAGGAACTCACACCAAATTGCTTGGTCGTCAGTGCCAGCTGAGGGCCTTCTTTAAGCGATGAATTGTGTTAAGTTGCAACTCCGGGGTGCAACGCCCGCATCAACCTAAGCTGTGAATGGAATAACTTGCAAAATTTCCGCCGCTTAATTCGATGGTGGGTGGCGCGTTGTCCATTCAACCTTTAGAATAGAAAATTCTGTCAGACAAACATCAACCCATGGATTGTTTCCCCGAGGTGCGGATAACGCTTCTGCACGTGTCGCGCGTCCTGATCGTTCTAATTCTTATTATCATGTGCGTAGCCTGCGGTGAAACTTACCGTCCCGTTGCGTTTCCAATCACCCCGACTCCCCCTAATCCCGGCGCGACTCATTTGGCGTTGGTAGTGAATGAGAATGGTCCTTCGAATCCCGGTACCGTAACTGAAATTGACGTGTCGGGAGATAGCGCCCTCAGCGTCGTAAAAGTTGGTCTCGGCCCCGTCCATGCTGCGCTCACGCCGGATGGTTCCAGAGTTTACGTGGCCAACAAATTGGAAGACACCGTCTCGGCTTTCTCTTCCGCTCCGCCATCCTTACCCGTGGTTCCCTCAACAATAACGCTACCCGCTGGTTCTGCTCCGGTCTTTGTCCATACGACGCAGAATGGGACCGTGTATGTGGCAAATTCCGGTACCGGAACCGTGGCGGAAATACCGACCTTCTCCAACGTGGTTTCTAATGTTCTGTCGTTGGGAGCAGGCGCGAAACCTATCGCCTTGGCGGAGACGCCGGATGGAAGAAAGATATACAGCGTGAATCAGGGCAACGGGACTATTACCGGCATCAACACGTTGGATTTCTCGATGAGCGCAACTGTCGCGACCGGCACTTCTCCCACATGGGCTGTGGCTCGGTCCGACAGTGCACGAGTGTACGTACTAGACGGGGGCACCGGAACCGTTTATGCGATAGACACTGCGTCCGACAACATAGTCTCCAGCAGTGGTTCTGCTGGAGCGGGCGCAAACTTCATGTTTTACGAGAAGACCCGTAATCGCCTTTACGTTACAAATCCGTCGGCGAATACGCTCACTATCCTAGATGCTTCGACCGACGCTTTAGACGTTTTTGCTGCTTTGCCAGTGCAGAACCCGGTGTCGGTGACTGCACTTCCCGACGGCAGCCGAGCCTACGTGGCCAGTGCCGCTGTGAATGGCTCCAGCGTGAGCTCGCAGGTAACCGTCGTGAATGCCTCCAGCGGAACCCTTACTGGAACTGTGATTTCGCTGGCTGCCGTGCCAGCGATCTGCGATCCGGCCACAACCCGGTTCCGCGTTTTCGCGGCGGCCGCTGCCGGCAGTTCAAAAGTGTATGTTTCGAATTGTGACGCAGGATCTACCGCGATCATCAATACGTTAGCTACCGCCGGAGCGCCGCCGGATTCTCTTGCGCTCAACTTGCCGGGTCCCGCGGGAAACCCGCAACCGACTCCGTCCAATTCCAATCCGCCGCCTGCACCCCAGAATCCAGTGTTCGCGCTCACGGGCCCATAGGTTAGGCCCGGTCATTTTAGTGTGAGCTATTGCGAGGCTGACAACGCTTCCTGGTGGTGATATCGCAAGGCGATATTCATGAACGCACTTCCGCTGGCGGTTTCGAAGCACAACACTAAAGCTTCCGTATCGTGGGTGCCTTTGGATCCGTGTTCTTCATCGAGCACGACGGGGGGATGAACGCGGAAATTAAACCCCTGATCATTCAAGGTGGCAACGGCATTTCCAATCACCTGGTTGGCGAGTTCGCAAACCGCCTCTCGCACCAAGCTGTCGGATTCGTCCAGTTGGGTACCCGAGAAGCCGCTAGCCAGGCACACAGCCGTGGGAGGATCCAAATCGAAAATAATCCGTCCCTCGATATCGCCTGTCAGCTGCACCATCGCGGCCATGCCACGCCGCCGATACGCTTCTTCTTCCATGCTGAGGTGGCCGATTGACATGGGAGTTTTCAGACCCTGCGCCAGCACGGCGTCGGCCGCGTTGATGAAAGGTTGAATCAATTCCATCTTCATTGTTTAGACTCCGGCTCCGGCAGCATTGGCCGCGGTAGCATCGTCACCCAGCACGTACTTGATCACTTCGTACAATACTTCCGGCTTGACCGGCTTCTGCACGAAATGACGCGCGCCGCGCTGCAATGCAGCGACAATGTTTTCCTGATATCCCACGGAAGACACCATCACGACGCGTGCGTCGGGATGCCGCTGCACGATTTTTTCGGCAGCTTCAATCCCTTCCATTTGCGGCATGGTGATATCCATGAGAACGATGTCGGGGTTAAGCCGGTCGTACTCGGCGATGGCAGATACTCCATCTCCGGCCTCGCCCGCGATTTGTCCGCCGAACGTTTCGATCATCCGGCTCAAGTTTTTGCGTGCAAATACCGAGTCATCTACCACCAGGTAGCGGACCGGCTGCCCGTCCTTGCTGCGTTTTACTGCTGGAAACTGCTCCATAAATCCCCCTATTACTTATCCAGACTTAGTTCCCCGTCAACCTCTTGCTTTCCATCTCGCGAATATATCTTTCTAATCACCCGGAGGAGGAGTGGCCCGCTCCCGCTTCCTTGCCACGCTCAGTGTTGTTCAATAAAAGTCCGCGCTTGCGGTTGGGCACACATTCCCGCTGCACTGCTCGCGCGATTCCATCAAGTCCTACGATGTGCATGGCGAAACCACGTTCGACCGCCGCCTTCGGCATCCCGTAAACCACGCATGATTCTTCGCTCTGCGCGATGGTCGTGCCGCCGGCTGCTTTCACCGCCCCCATGCCTTGGGCGCCGTCTTCCCCCATGCCGGTCATCAGAATCGCGACAGCTTTTTCTCCAAACTCGGCAACCGTTCTGAACAAAACGTCCACCGATGGTCTATGCCCATTCACAGGAGGCTCGTCGCTCAAGACGGCGACGTTTCCCAGCGGCAGATGTTTTACTTTCAAGTGCCGGCTGCCAGGGCAAATGAGCGCTCGTCCCGCCAGCAAGAGGTCTCCGGAGTGCGCTTCCTTAACTGCGATGGCGCAGGACTCGTCCAATCTGCGCGCGAACATCTCGGTGAATCCTTCCGGCATATGCTGCACCACGACAATAGTTCCAGGGAAGTCGGACGGTAATTGCTGCAACATGAACTGCAATGCCTGGGGTCCGCCGGTGGAAATCCCAATTGCAACCAACCGTGTGGGTGCTGCCTTTGGCACCGCGCTGATCTTTACGCCACGGCGCGCGGGCTGCGATAGTTCCTTTACACTTACTGTCCGGCTTTGCGCGGCCGCTTTGATCTTGGTAATGAGTTCAAGCGCCACTTCGGGCATGCGGGACCAAACGTCGGCAGGCTTGGCAACGAAGTCAAAGGCTCCCAGTGCAAGGGCTTTCAGCGTGACTGAAGCTCCCTCGGTGCTATGCGAGCTGACCACGATCACTGGCACCCGGTGAAGGCGCATGATTTCTTTCAGCATTTCAAGCCCGCCCATGCCAGGCATTTCCAGATCGAGAGTCACGACCTGTGGCTTGAGATCATCAATCTTTTTCAGACCGAAGTTTCCATCCATCGCAGTGCCGACTACCTCGATCGAAGAATCGGACTGCAGGATTTGCGGAATCAGTTTTCGCATCAGAGCGGAGTCATCCACTACCAGCACGCGGATTGCAGGAGTGGTCATCGGCTCACCGCCGCCGCTGTTGCGCTTTGGTTGCGCTCCGAATACGAGAGCAGAAGTCCAGAACCCGCATCGCCATGTCCGACGGAGCGAGACTTGGAGAAGCGCTCCACAATCGCAGCTAAATTCATAATCAGAACCACCCGCCCATCGCCAAGAATGGAAGCGCCGCTGACCAGATCAGTCACAATCGTGTGACCGTCCAGTGCTTTGACTACCAACTCCTCCTCCCCCTCAAGGGAATCCACGATCAAGCCAAGCTTTCGCTCCCCCAGAGAAAGGACTAAAACGAAAATCTTTGCAGAATTGCCACAGGCGACGACTTCCTGAGAACGTCCAAGGCGCATCAGCGGTAAAACCTGGTTTCGCAACTGCAGTACTTCATAATTTTCCACTCGGTGAAGATCAGACTCCCGGGCGCGCGCGATTTCTGCCACCGCATTGATTGGAATCGCGTACAACCGGTGCTCCACTCGGAACAAAAGAGCCTTAATGATGGCAAGAGTCAAGGGAAGTTTGAGCCGGAAGGTGGTGCCCTTTCCAACCTGGGTTTCGATTTCGACTACTCCTTTGAGACGGGTTAAAACGCTTCGCACCACGTCCAAGCCAACTCCGCGTCCCGAAACATCCGTAATTACATCCGCTGTGCTGAATCCTGGCCGGAACACAAGATCTAAAAGCTCGGCATCTGACAAGCGGGAGACCTCTTCCGCGCTTACGATGCCTTGCTTCACGGCTTTTACTCTGATCTTGTTGACATCAATGCCGCCGCCATCGTCCGTAATTTCTACGATCACCTGACTCGCCTGGTGATACGCATTCAAGTGAATAGTGCCATGAGCCGGCTTGCGGTTGTGAACACGTTGCTCGCTCGTTTCGATGCCGTGGCTGATCGCGTTCCGTACAAGATGAGTGATGGGTTCCGCAATGGCATCGAGCAGGCCTTTATCCATATCGGTGTTTTGGCCGTTGACTACTAACTGCACTTGCTTGTCGCAACGTTTGGCAAGGTCACGAATCATGCGAGGGAAGCGGCGGAACAACTGTTCCACCGGCACCATGCGAACCTTCATCACGGAGCGCTGTAAATCGTTCAACACACGGCTTTGGAACGCCATGGCATCGGCAAGCTTTCCTCGTATCAGTTCTTTCGGATAGCGCTCTCCAAATTCGTTCATCGCCTGCTGAAGCATGGACTTTCCAATAATTAGTTCTCCAACCAGGTTCAGAACGTTATCAATTTTTTCCGCGTCCACACGCAGAACGTTCTCGGAGCCGGATCGGCTGGAAGCTTTGTGGAACGCAACCTCGCGTTCTTCGGCGGAGCCGGCAAGTGCCGCGTGGTGTTCGTGCTCGTCGTGCACCGACGCCGGAGTGAGATTAGCGAGCTCTTTTGTGTTCAGGTCCTTGTTCAAATCACTCTGCTTCACCGCGATTGCACGATCACTTGGCGCTGGTTGAAAGTTAGACTCGTTGGCAGCTAGCGGCACTGAACGACTTAAGTGGCGCAGCTCGACATTCGAAACCACCGTGGGAATGCGGCATTTGGCGCTGACGGCGTCCTCGTTCGAGTTTGTGGCCAGAAGCAATTGGAAGTGGCGGCTGACTTCTGAGGATCCCGGTTCCGGTCTGGTCCCAAGCACTTCTCCGAGACTATTTAATGCCATCACGATCATCTGGCGAGCTGCAATCGGCATCGCGCACAGAGGATCTATGATTGTGATTACCTGAAAGACCTGTTTTCCCTGAAGTTGCGCATTCTCGGCTACGAGCTTTTCATATTCCGACCAGGCAGCCGTGGAATTCTGGCGGACCTCGGGTGGATGCTTTTCGCTCGCCTGGCTATTTGCCAGTTCGCTAAGCGCGCTTTTCAAACTCTCCGTGGAAGGCAGCTCGGTTTCCTTGCGATAGGCCGTCAACATCAAAGCAAACGTGTCCGCAGCGCTAAAAGCGATTTCCGCCAGAGATACGCCCGCGACATTTGCTTCTACTGCAAGCGCATCTTCGAACTGGTGCGCGAGTTCGCTAAGTTCGATGAAGCCGCAGGTGGCGGCATCACCTTTCAAGGTATGCACTGCCCGTCGCAGACTGCGTATTGCTTCCAGATCGCCTGGCTGTTTCTCGATCTTGAGGGCTTCATCGTTGAAGGATTGCAGCACTTCCTGCGCGCTTTCAAAGAAGAGCTCTCGCAGTTCGGCGGCCCGATCATCGGAATAGCGGGTCAAAGCTTGACCTCCACGTGCTGGTAAGCCGTCCCGCTGTTTCGGTAAATCATGCTGAATTTGTCGCTGATTCCCAATAGGCTCTCGGCGTGTCCCACGAAGAGATATCCGCCCGGATTCAGGCAACGCGAGAATTTTTCCACCAGCCGTTTCTGCTCCGCTTCGTCGAAATACATCAT
Organism: Acidobacteriota bacterium; assembly: GCA_030775785.1. GTDB lineage: Bacteria > Acidobacteriota > Terriglobia > Terriglobales > Acidobacteriaceae > JALYIM01. The sequence continues at coordinate 30,549 of JALYIM010000257.1, read as the reverse complement.
GACGTTGCGACAAAAGATGACATCGTTGCGTTGCGGCAGAAATTCTGTTTTTAAATTATGGAAATCGAAATGGACCAGTTCCTTGAGGGCCTTTTTTACCGCATAGCGCTCGCCGATTTTGTCGAAATATCGCAGCCGGTAGCTGTAGTCCACGGAAGCCATCTGATTCTCGTTGTAGGTGCCTTCCTGTCCCGCTCGCAGAACTGAATAACTGATGTCGCTCGCCAGAATTTCAACTCTCCACGGAGCCGGCACCACAGGCTTCGGCCAGGGCGAGTCCAGGCTCGCGGGATTGCGAAGTTGGAAGTACGCCAGTGAATCTGCGATCAGCATGGCGATGGTGTAAGCCTCTTGCCCGGTGGAGCATCCGGCGCTCCAAATGCGCAGAGAAAAATTCTGCCGCTGCTGCTTGGCGCGAATCATGTCTTCCAGTATGTGTTTGTGGAATAAATCCAGCTGGGCTTTATTGCGGAAGAAGCTGGTTTCATTCACAGTCAGATTTTCCAGCAGATTTGCGAGCTCCTGCTTGCCCTGTTCACTGATGAGGAGGCGATAGTATGTGTAAAAAGAATCTAATTGGCACTCCTTCAGTCGCCGCTGCAAACGGTCTTGAAGAAAATGCGCGCGGCGGGAATCGAAATGCATGCCGCATTCCTGATAGATCAGGGCTTGCAGCAATTTCATCTCGGGTTCAGTGAACTGCGGCGCTAAGGCAGCGGAACTCATCAATGTCATCACCCGTTTTTCATGATCACTGTCTGTTGGGGCGCGGACGATGCCGCAGGTCCAATCTTGCTGGCATGTTTCTCAATCTTTGAGGCCGCCAGCACCTCTTTTTCCGCAACCTTGCTTCGCAGACTGCTGTATTCCAGAAGCTTCGCGGTATCGAGCAAAACGATTAAGCGTCCCTTGTGCTTGCCCAATCCGGTTACGCAGTTCAGCCCGTCGTCTTGAGAGTTTAGGGGAGAAGGTTCGATGTCTGACGCCGGAATTTTAAGGACCTCTGAAGCGGAATCAACGATCAAGCCAGAGAGGCGTCCGTTGTGCTCCACTACCAGAATGCGATTGCGGCGTCCTAATGCGCTGGTGGTCTCGCCCAGACGCTTCCGGAGATCAATGACCGAGACAATCTTGCCGCGCAAATTGATCACGCCCTCCATGTAATCTGGAGCATCGGGTACCGCAGTGATTTCTGGCACTCGTACGATTTCGTGCAGGGAAGTGATGGGGACGCCATAGGTTTCGCGTCCTACCTGGAAGCCGACGATATGGATTTCACGATTCATCGTAGTCACGGTTCACAGTTACAACGGGTCTGCAATCGTTTATGCCCGGGAGCCGGCCGCAGCTTGACGGGCAATACGTTTCCCCGCTGCGTTCTCCTGCCGGTGCCCTAGTGCACGCTCTATTTCTTCCAGAGCGAAGCGGTCCATGGAGTCCAGCAGATCGCGCGACATCTTTGTCATCTGTTCCGCGGACGCTGCAAGTTCGGTAGATCCGGATGTGGTCTGCTGAACTAACTCACGCATGCGCTCCATCGCCTTGACCACCGCGTGCGCTCCGGATGCCTGCTCTTCCACCGCCGAATTGATTTCGTGGGTGATCTCGTTCAGCCGAGTGGTTGCGCGCGCGATTTGTGAAGATCCATGAGATTGTTCGTTGGTGGCTGCTCCGATCTCCTGGGCAAATTTGTAGACCTCGGTGACGACGTTGGAGATCTTTCGCAAAGCGCTGCTCAATTCCTCACCTAATCCCAGTCCCTCGTTTACGATGTCCGTGCTCTGTTCCATGTTGGTGACGGCCTTGCGGGCTTCTTTCTGGATGCTCTCAATCAGCTCGGAAATCTCTTTGGTGGCTTGTGCGGATTTTTCCGCCAGCTTACGCACTTCATCCGCAACTACCGCAAACCCAAGGCCGTGCTCACCGGCACGCGCGGCTTCGATTGCGGCATTCAACGCCAGCAGGTTTGTCTGCTCGGCCAGGTCGTCAATGACCTCGATGATCTTGCCAATGTCGTCTGCCCGCTGTCCCAAAACGTCAATAATTTCACCCGATGACCGGATAGTGTTGTTGATCTTGTTCAGACCGTCGGTCGCTTTATCCATGGTGGTGATTCCACTGTGGACTTCTTCACGCGAACGGTTCGAAATATCCAGCAACACTTTTGCGGTGTCGGCAACGCGTTGGATGGACGCCACCATTTGGTCAATGGAGGCGGAGGTTTCACTGACACTGGACGCCTGGACTTGAGTGCTTTTCACCATGTTCTGCACGTTGACGCTCATCTCGTGCATGGTGCTGGTGACTTCATCAATGGCGGATGAGGTTTGCAGGCTGATTTTGGCGGATTCGTCGGATGCGCCCGCCACCTGGCTCGACGCGCTTGCAACCTGCGAGGCCGCGTCTCGTACATTGCGGACTAACGTTTGCAAGCCCGCAGTCATGCGTGTGAAGGCGTTTCCTAAAGTATCGTTTTTCGAACGTACCTGAACTTCGACTGTCAGGTTGCCACCCGCGATTGCTTCCGATACCGCAGCCATTTCCTTTAAGTAGGTGACCATGCTGGTGAAGGTCTGCGCCAACTGGCCAATCTCGTCTTTGCGGTTGATGGTTATGACATGGTCGAGGTCGCCCGCGGTCGCGATCTGTTGGGACACCTTCATCAAATCGTTCAGTGGTTCGGTAATTGATTTCGCGGTGGTATAAGCGATGACAACACCTAGAATCAGCGCGATGAGGGTGCTCAGGGCGGCCACTACGATCGTGGCCGCACCGGCGGTTTCGTCTGACTTACGGCGCTGGTCGAGAACTTTCCTGTTTTCGTTTTCCGCCGTTTCTAAAAGCGCGCTCGAGTTCGTTATCCAGGAAGCGGCGTCTTTCTGTAGATAAAAAATCTGCAGTTCCGCCACGGTAGAGTTGCCGGAATCCACCTGCTTGCGTTTCTCCTCTAAGGGTCCAGCGAACTCAGTTTGCCAGGCTTTTTCATCCTGCTCTAATTTTCCTAGGACAGTTTTCTGCAGTTCCGAATTACTGAGCTGAATGCTCGCCTGTATCTTGTCGTCCAGAGTGCGCAAGCCGTCGTTCATCCGGTCAATCTCGCGGCTGTCGCCACTCAGAAGATAATTTCCCAGGTAAAGACGGTTTTGCATCATCTGAAATCTTATTTTGTCGTTCGTCTCCGCCATCAGCAGAGCCTCTGCGGCCGCGGCCTTCGCACTGCGCTCGCGTTGCGTGGCAATCAGGTTCACCAGAAAAAGCACCACAACCATCGCTAGGACGGCTCCGAAGTTCATGTAAAGTTTCTTGCCAATCATCATCTTTGGTTCCTCCGCCTAGCCCTGCTTGGGGTCGCGCAATGTCTCTGTCGCATGTTTCCGTCAGGTCTTCAAAGCTTTATTGCCCGTTCGGGGTAAATCGAAATTCGACCGTTCCGGTGCTATCCGCGTTTGCCGGCTCGAAACGCCAGCGCTTGATCGCATCCATGGCCGCAGTCGCGAGAACGGGGTGTCCACCTAATACCTTTGCGTTTTTCAGGCTACCGTTGGAAGCGACGACCACTTCTAGCTTCACAGTGCCTGCGAGGCTCATTCGTTTTGCCAGTTCCGGATATTCCGGCGGCACTCTAGTTTTCACTTTGCGGACCAAAACTTCCTGGCCAAAAGCTGAATACGGCGGCAGGATCAGGCCCGATGTACTCAGCACCAGCCCCGTAAAAAGTGCGGTCGCAGCCCGTTCGCGTATCGCTCTAAGAGACACAGCTCCTCCAAAATGAAAAGGCATGCCACAATCAATGCAATGCTCTTGCCACTGTCTTACTTAGTCTCTTCCGTTTTGCCGGATGACGCTATGTCTCTGGAGTGAAGCGACTTAAGTAAGAACAGAGAGAATTCTGAACTGCGATCGGCGCTCAAATGCTGTCTCATCGGGCGCCCGATTCTCAATTTGACGTAAATATCCATAGCGCGCCGTCGCAATGAGCGCTGCGTCACCTCAGCACCGTGCCAAGTTAGACATTGACTCAAATTGAGATTACGGGGTATGTTCCTCTTATTCAATTACTTGGGCGGAAGCAGCAAGTATCGGAACAACAGCGATTATGCCAATCGGACAGGCGACGGATTTAGAAGGGCGCAGGTTTTTCCCCGACTCATTTCCAAAGCTTTTGCTCCGTTTGTCTTCCGGCAGCTCTGGTATCAACGCGTTAACGATTCCTGCAACCACAGAAGAAGTCGCCGACCATCTCCGTTCATTGCTACAAGCAAGCCTGGTTTGCGTACTGCTGCGTCTTGGGGATGATTTCGCCCTGAGTGCGGTGGCCGCGGAAGCACCGGAATTAGAACTCACGGTCCGTTCGCGCTTTGATCGCAAGGGACTGGACTTCGTTGCCAAACTAGCAAGACGTACCCTCGATCAGAACCAATCCTTAACCATCCCTATCGGGCCCGGCGTTCATGCTTTAGCAGACCTTGTTCCGGAGGGACTTTTGCTGGCGGTTCCGTTTCGTGCTTCGCAACTGGAGGGCGCCGTTCTTGTGTATCCCACCCGGGACGAGAGCATGGACGAGGAAACAAAATTCTTTATTACCGCGCTGGTGAATGTTGCAGCCTCGTCCCTCGCGAATGCCGAACTCAAGTTTGTAGCGGGAGAACAGGCCAAAAAAGTCAATGAATTGCTGGACATCTCATGCGAGCTGACGGCATTGGCTGATTTAGATCCTTGCATGCTCAAATTCGTCCTGGGCGCCAGCAATTTTCTCGGATACGACCGCAGCTTCGTCGCGATACCCGATGGGTCGGGCTTCCGCATTCGCTGGCGATCCGTGAACGGAATACGCGAAAAGGTGGATGACATTTTGCCCGATGACGTCATCGCATGTACTTCGATGACGAAGGAGCCTTTTTCGAGCAACGATATCAAGCACATCTCCGGGATGAATTTGGAATGGGTTGCGAAAAACAAAGTACAGCAAATCCTGACGGTTCCAATGCTCGGAACGGGGGGAGAGGTCCTCGGCATATTCGCGGCCTTGGATCGTGTGGATCAAGCTGACAAGATTCCGCCGGAGGATGTGCGGCGGGCTAAAGCGATCACCACGCACGCGTCCATGGCGCTGGAGGCGACCAAAAATCTTCATCTCTCGGAGCAGTATCGGGTTCGTGCCGAGTCCCTGATGCAATTGGCGCTTGAGTTGAACTCAAACCTTCGTCTTCCCCAGTTCGCCAAAAGTTTTATAAAACGTGCAGCTGAAATGTTGGGCGCGAGCGGCGGAGCGCTCACAATCAAAGAAGAAACTGGTTGGGAAACAGTATTTTTTCAGGTGCCATCGAGCCCCGAGAACGACAGGGCCCTGAACATTCGGTACGAAAATACAATCAAGCAGACGCTTTCACATACTTCCAACGACGTCATTCTCTCCACTGCCAGCGATCTTCTGGGCGTGGAAATGGCCAACGCTTTTGAATGGACGGACTGCACTTTGGTTCGGCTCACCGGGCTTTCGCAGGAGCCGATCGGGATGCTGTGTCTGGCAAATCGTGGTCGTACTCTGACCGAAGCCGATGAGCAGCTGCTAAAAGCAATCACCGGACACGCCTCCGCCGCACTGCAGAATGCCCGCTTCTTCACGCGCATGGAAGGAGCCAACCGGCACTGGATTGAAATTTTTGACGCCATCACCGACTTCATTGTTTCGCACGATGAAGCCGGAAATGTTCTGCGTGTAAACCGCTCTCTGGCGGAATTTATAGGCGTACAGCCCTCGGAGCTGATCGGCGTAAACATGGGCGCCTTACTAGCTGTGAGTACTCCGGCGCCTATGCGAGCTTGTCCTTTCTGCCGCCTCACCGATGACGACACCGACGAATATCTTCATCCTGTGTTGGAACGCACCTATCTGGTATCAACTTCGAGGGTCCACGGCGCCAGCAGCGAGCTGCTGCAGACCATTCATGTACTGAAAGACATCACGGACCGGCGAGAGGCGGAACGCAGGTATCGAGAATTGTTCGACAATATTCAAGAGGGTTTGTTTTTCTCCACTCCAGACGGCCGCTTCATCGAGGTCAACGACGCCCTCGTTCGCATGCTCGGCTATCAAAGCAGGGAAGAGTTACTTACGGCTGATTTCCGTACTGAAGTTTATTCCTCGCCCGAGCGTCATCTGGAGCTTGCCAGCCAGATGCAAACCCACGGCGTGCTGCGTAATCACGAAGAAACATTGCGCCGCAAAGATGGGGCGTCTGTACACGTTCTAATCAACGCATTCGCGGTGCGCGACGCCAACAATCGCATCGTACAATATCGCGGATTAATGCTGGACATCAGCGGTCTGAAGAATTTTCAATCCGAACTTCAGCGCGAGCGCGATTTCTCCGGCAATATTCTCAACAATACGCAGAGCCTCATTTTGGTTGTGGACCAAACCGGTCTGATAAGTTACGCCAACCGGCGTTGGTCTGACATGGGATATCAACATATCGAAGTGGTGGGCAGACTTCTCGAAGAGTTGGTGGCTCCAGCGCGCCGCGAAGTTTTGACAGACGCCTTCACCGCCATCCTGGCGGGCAATCAGGTGGATAATCTCGATCTGCAGATCCTGCGTGCGGATGGACGTATCGGACAATTTTCCGTGAATCTCAGTCCCATGCTCGATGACTTGGGAAAAGTCACCAGCATTGTAGTGGTCATGAGCGATATTACGGACGCCGCGACCCTCCAGGCGAAACTTGTGCATGCTGAAAAAATGGCGGCAGTGGGACAGCTGGTTTCAGGAGTTGCCCACGAGGTCAACAATCCGCTTACCGCAATTCTCGGCTTCGCAGATCTGCTGATGGAAAACACCGAGGTTCCGGAAAGCGCGCGCAAAGATTTGCGGGTAATTTTGCAGGAGGCGCAGCGAACCAAGCAGATTGTTCAAAACCTTCTAAGTTTTGCGCGCCAGATGCCTCCCCAGCGGAAGCCGGTACAACTCAACGCGATTCTGCGGCGCACAGTGCAGCTGCGCGCTTATGACTTTCACAGTCGCGGAGTGGAAGTGGTCGAGCAACTTGACCAGGATTTGCCTTATGTCGTGGGCGATGCTCACCAGTTGCAACAGGTGTTCCTGAATATTATGAACAACGCTTACGATGCCGTGCGGGAAGCTGTACGCGACGCCAAGATCACGATTATGACGGCAAGAAGCGGCGCGTTCGTGGAAGTTTCTTTCAGCGATAACGGCCACGGGATCTCACAGGCTGATCGCATCTTCGATCCTTTTTTTACCACCAAGGAAGTTGGAAAGGGGACTGGCTTGGGCTTGAGCATCTGCTACGGCATCGTGCGCGAGCACGGTGGGGAAATCCTTTGCTATAACAATTCCGACACGGAGGGCGCCACATTTATCGTGCGGCTTCCAGCTATTGCAGAAGGCGCGTCGGTAGGAGCCGCTGCTGGAGTTACGCAACCATGACAATGCGCGCTGTACAGTCCGCCGTCTTACCTGTATTGCTGATCGAGGACGAACCGGCAGTCATGGCTTATGTCCGTGCCGCCCTCGAACGAAGCGGCTATTCGGTGGTATGCACCGAATCGGGAGCCGAGGGGCTGCGACATCTTGAAGTCGGCCAGTTTGTCGGCGTCGTCTCCGACATGCGCACGCCGGGCGGGGTGGATGGCGCTGATGTCCACGCCTGGGTCGCCAAACATCGTCCCGAGCTTGCTTCTCGCATTGTGTTTATCACGGGAGACATTGCCAACGAGGAAACCGTTGCCACCTTGCAAAAGACTGGTGCTCCTTGCATCGAGAAGCCATTTCGAGTGCAGCAATTCATCTCAGTTGTGGAGCAAACCATGGGTAAATCCCAGTGAGCGACGAAATCCGCATACGGCTCTTGATCGTGGACGACGAGCAGAGCATTCGCAAGCTATGCATGACAGTGGGCGAAGGGCTGGGTTTCTCGTGTCTTGAGGCTGAGGACGGGGAAGCCGCGTTGGCTTTGCTGGAAGAGCAGCCCGCCCACGTAATTCTCACCGACATGGTCATGCCTAATATGTCGGGATTGGAGTTTTTGGAGAAAGTAAAGAAACTTTTTCCTCGCACCGAGATTGCAGTCATGACCGGACATGGCTCGGTCGAGACTGCAGTACAGGCCATGAAACTGGGGGCCTACGATTACATCAGCAAACCATTTTCGCCGCTGGAAGAGTTGCGGCTTTTTCTCCGCCGCATGGCGGAAAAAATCCGTCTCGTAGAGGAGAATCAATTCCTGCGTGAGCGCGTGGATAGCGAGACAGAGCTCCATGGAATCGTGGGGGCTTCCTCAAAAATTCAAGATGTGCTGCGGATGATCTCCCGCTTGAAAGACACGCGCACGCCGGTGCTGATCGCCGGTGAAAGCGGCACCGGAAAAGAACTGGTGGCGCGAGCTATCCACTTTAGGGGCTCATACGCGAATCGTCCTTTTGTTGCTGTTGATTGCGGATCGCTTGTCCCCACGCTGATCGAGAGCGAGTTGTTTGGTTATGAAAAAGGCGCCTTCACTGGCGCAATGAAATCGAAACCGGGACTGTTCCAGTCAGCGAGTGGAGGCACGATCTTCCTCGATGAAATCGGAGAATTGCCACTCGAGATGCAAGCGAAATTACTGCGCGTGCTGCAGGAGAAAGAAGTTCGTCCGGTTGGCAGCAACCAAAAAATAAAAGTGGACGTGCGCGTGGTCGCCGCTACCAACCGCGACCTGGAGAAGGAATATCGTGAGGGGACATTTCGCAAAGATCTTTACTTCCGCCTGAATGTTGTGACGGTACACCTGCCCAGTCTGCGCGAGCGGCGTTCGGATATTCCCATGCTGGCGCACTGGTTCCTCGAGCGTTATGCCCAAGGAGAGTCCATTCAGATCACTCACCCGGCCATGAAGTCTCTGCTGCAATACGACTGGCCCGGCAATGTCAGGGAGCTGGAAAATTGTATTGAACGTGCAGTCGCTCTCGGCGACCATCGCATTATTGACGTGCCGGATCTTCCGCCCTCCATTGCATCGGATACCGCCGAAATTCAAGCCGCAGCAGCCATCCTTTCGACCTCCCTAAGTACGACCGACCTAGAAGATATTGAACGGTCCACCATCCAGCGCGTTTTCGAACAGGTCAAGGGCGACAAAATCCTGGCAGGAAAGATGCTGGGAATCAGCCGCGCTACACTTTATCGGAAGCTGAAGCGATATAACATTGGAGTCCAGAACCACATGATGTCCAGCAGCCATTCTCTCCAATAAATGGGCGCGACCCCATCGCGTGAGACGCTGTTTCACATTGAGACGTTGATCGTTGTGAATCTCCCACTGACTGCTCTTTTGTTCCTCACTTCATGACTTTGTTTCAACACTTTAGAATTTTCCTTCGGGACGCGACTTTGGCCGTGTTCGTGCTTCTCCATGGGCATACGGTCGGGGACCTGAGTGATTGCTAACCGGCAGACTTAGGACCCGGGCCGGATCGTCTTTTCGATCGAGGTAATTGTGCCCAAAGAGGCTACAGCCCCGGCACGTTCAGGGCGCGAACTATCATCTGCCAAACTGGCGAAGTTCTTCCCCGACGCGTCTCCGGTCCGCATACCCGTTCGCCTGACCAAGGTGGGAGGCGAACCTTTCTCCGAACGCACGGTACTCGAATTTGGAACTCCGAAAGAAGTGCTATTTGTCTCCAGCCTTCCCTTGGAATTCGCTGACGTCCTGCGCCTGCAAAATTCGGACGGCACACTCGACGCCGAAGTTTCCGTCGTGGCCGTCGAATACAGCGAGGGATGCACCGCCGTCGCCGCCCGCTTTACCCAAAAAGTGTTGAACTGGATCGTGAAATCATGACATTACCTTCTGAAACGACAAATGCCGAAATTCTTGCCGCGGAATGGCGTCGCGGCCGCGTGCTGTATCCGCTGTATGCAGCTCTGGCTCGCGAATGCGTTATTGACTTGCCAGCCTGCAGCGAATTGCAATCTGGCAGCGACAAGCCCTCTCCAACAGCACTGGCGCAGTCGCGGCAATGGTTTCTGGATGTGGACGCCCGCATACAGGTCCATCAATTGCGACAGTTTTTGCAAACCACCAATCTGACCAGTGACGCGGGACTCAGCGCGCTTCTTCTGCATCACCTTGGCAAGCAAAGCCACAGCGACACCGATCGCGACAAGATTGACTTTCTATTAGTCCAATATTTTTCTCATTGCGCGCCGTCGCGCTTGGAAGATGCGGACGTTGATTTGCAATACGTAGCCCAGGTTCTTGAGCCGGTTCTCGGGACCATCGAAGTTTCGCTTCCTGAATCGCTCACAGAACTCGACAACCTTATCGGGCGCGCGAACGCCAGCCGCAGCCTGAATGAATTGTTCACCAGCCGGACACTGGAAGAGGGCCGGGCTCTCAAGGTCGCAGCACAGCAAAACTATTTTGCTCCCACAGCGATGGTGGCTTTCACTCGTTTTAGTTTCTTAATGCGCCGGGTATTTTTTCGCCTGATGCACCAGGACCTCAACGCCATTCTGGATGGTTTGAGAGAGCTGGACCATCGTGGCATTGTCACCCTGGATTGCCGCAAAGCGCAGTTCTCGGCCAACGAGCCGATTGCTCGTCTGCGCTTAATATGCCAGTCGTGGAAAGTAATGTTTCACGCCGAATATTCGTCCGGCCAGCCACTCTGCATCTTGGTGGATCTACGTACCGCAGTAGACACCGCACTGCAACAAACGGACGAAGATCAGGGTGTGAGCCAGCAAAGCAGCATTGAAAACGCAACCGCCGGCGAAAGCAGCGCCAGCGAAGCCGAGAAGGGCTCTGGCAGTGAGGCAGAGTCGAAAGTCCAAGCCGCAGCGGCAGGTGCGGAGTTTACGGTGGCTGAGTCCGTCGAACCCGAGTTTGAAGTTTCTAGTACTTCGGCGGAGTGGGACCACGAGGATAACGGTAATTCCTAGAAATCGGCGCACCTGACACCGAATAGCAATCGGAGAAAAAGCAACTTGGACCAGCCCAGCGTTTTAATCATTTCGGATGATGCGGAGTTCTCGCGCTCGGTGGCGTCTCGCTGGCAGTGTGAGCGAACCGTGCCCGCTTTCACCCTCTTGGGCGGTGATCTTTGTCCTGGCTTGACCTCGGAAGCCTTTGATTTTGCGATTGTCGGCGCCGTGCAACCTGAAGTTCTGGAGCAACTAATTCCGTTGATGACGGCTTCGGGCAAACCTGTCCTTTACGTTCAACCCGCAACACAGTCTGCTGTGGATCACCACAGAGGCATGAAAGTGCTGCGCCAGGAAGAAGGCTGGCTGGATACTCTGCTGCTCATAGGACCTGAAATTTTACGGCGCTGCGAGGCGACAGCTCGGGCCCAGCGCTTGGAACAAGCAAATATGCTGTTGCAGCGTCAGGCTACCCTTGGCCGCTATATCGGGGATATGCGGCACACTTTGAATAACGCACTGACTTCAATATTGGGGAATGCGGAATTGTTATTGCTCGAGCCCGGGTCGCTGAAAGCGGATTTGCGCTCACAGATTGACACCATTCGAAACATGGCCCTGCGTATGCACGAAGTATTGCAACGTTTTTCTTCCCTGGACAACGAATTGAAATTAATTGAAAAACAGAGTGAGCAGGATAAGAACGCCAAAGCCAGAGCGGCTTCCGGCAACTAATCTGTAAGTTCAAAGTTCTCAAACAAACAGAAATTCTTTGGTTCGCAGTTCTTTGACCATGTCCCTCAACTTTGCCGCTTTTTCGAACTCAAAGCGCTTGGCAGCCTCGCGCATGTCGCTTTCCAGCTTCACGATGTAAGCATTCAGTTCTTCCAGCGATTGGAATTCCGGAATGCCTTCGCTTTCGCCTCCAGTTAAATCGGCATAGTCCGCTTCTATGATGCCGACTAGAGCCATGTCCAGCGGGCGGACGATGGACTCGGGTGTAATTCCATGTTCCTGGTTGTAAGCCTCTTGGATGGCGCGACGGCGATCGGTCTCGTTGATTGCTTTCTTCATTGAATCGGTCATGCGGTCGGCATAAAGAAGCGCACGGCCGTTGAGATTCCGTGCACACCTTCCGATAGTTTGAATCAGCGATCCGCTGGATCGCAGGAAGCCTTCCTTGTCGGCATCGAGAATGGCCACAAGCGATACTTCGGGCAGGTCCAGACCTTCCCGCAGCAAATTGATTCCGATCAGTACATCAAACTCGCCCTTGCGTAGATCGCGCAGAATCTTTACTCGCTCTAAGGTCTCGATTTCGGAGTGCAGATAGCGGCACTTCACGCCCACTTCGCTGTAATATTCCGCGAGATCTTCCGCCATGCGTTTCGTGAGCGTCGTTACCAGCACTCTTTCGCCACGCGCGACGCGTCCGCGAATTTCGTGCAACAAGTCGTCGATCTGCCCCTTCACTGGACGAATCTCTACTGGAGGATCCACCAATCCCGTTGGACGTATGATCTGCTCCACCACCACGCCAGCAGACTTCGTAAGCTCATAAGGTCCAGGCGTGGCGGAGACATAAATCATTTGGCCCATACGATGCTCGAACTCATCGAATGTAAGGGGACGATTATCCAAGGCAGACGGCAGCCGAAACCCGTACTCGACCAGGGTTTCCTTGCGCGAACGGTCGCCATGATACATGCCATGCAACTGGGGCACAGTCTGGTGCGATTCATCAATGAACATAAGGTAATCGCGCGGAAAATAATCGAGCAGTGTCGGCGGCGGCTCGCCGGGCATCCGCCCAGTGAAATGCCGCGAATAGTTTTCGATACCGTGGCAGTAGCCGACCGATCTGATCATTTCCAGATCGAACATAGTCCGCTGATGTACGCGCTGCGCCTCGACGACGTGTCCCTGTTTTTCGAGTTCGGCTTCCCACCAGATCAATTCCTGTCTGATCGAGTCGGATGCCTTGACCTTCGTCTCAGGCTTCATGACGTAATGCGTCTTGGGATAAATCGGCAGCCGCATGTATTTCTGTTTCACAGTGCCGAACAGGGGATCAATCTGGGAAAGCGATTCCACTTCATCGCCAAATAACTCTACGCGGTAAGCCATGTCGTCGTAGGTGGGAAATATCTCGATCACATCGCCACGTACGCGGAAGGTGCCGCGCCGGAAATCCCCATCCGTACGCTCGTAAAGAATTTCCACCAGCTTGCGAGTGATGTCCTCGCGTTTTATCTTCTGGCCCTTCTCCAGGAACAGCAGCATGCCGTAATAGGCTTCCGGAGATCCCAATCCGTATATGCAACTCACCGACGACACAATCAGACAATCTCTTCTCTCAAACAGCGAACGCGTTGCAGAGAGACGAAGCTTGTCTAACTCGTCATTGATCGTGGATTCCTTTTCGATGTAAAGGTCAGCTGCCGGGACGTAAGCCTCGGGCTGGTAATAGTCGTAGTAGGAAACAAAATATTCGATCGCGTTGTGCGGGAAAAAATTCTTGAACTCGTGATAAAGCTGCGCCGCCAGCGTCTTGTTATGGGCCATGACAATTGCGGGACGGTTCAGTTGCTCAATCACCTTGGCCATGGTGTAGGTTTTGCCGGATCCCGTCACTCCCAGCAATACCTGGTGTTGCTCCTTCTCAGCCAGGCCTCTGCAAAGCGCTTCGATGGCGGTGCCTTGATCGCCCTGCGGGCTGTAATCACTGACCAATTTGAAATCCATTTACCGCGAAGGCTCCTACAGAAGGGAATATTGCCGGACGGGCATCTCTTTATTATAACTTCGATGGAAACCGGAACGCGGTTGCTAGTGCGATGGGCCGCAGAAACCCCAGCCTTCGCAAAAACGCGAAAGGCTGGGCCACCCGCGAAGATTTGTGATCATCCTCACAGTCTTCAGGTCGCTCGACGTAAATAAAACGGCGGCGCGAGATATTTCCGCGCCGCCGAGAGTTGTTGGCTGAAATTATGGGAGCCTGAAATTTACCGTGATTTGGGTTTGGATCGAGACCGGGTCTCCGTTCAGGTAATAAGGCTTGTACTTCCACTGCTTGACGGCGTCCACCGCCGCGCGGGTGAGAAGTGGGTCTCCACTCAGCGGTTTCACGCTGGTGATGTCGCCGGATTGGCCGATGCTGGCTTGTAGTTGCACCGCGCCCTGAACCCGCATATGAATTGCCTGTTGCGGATAGGTAGGCTGGACCCTCTTCATGAGCAAACCCTGCGATACACCTTGGGAAATCTTCAAAGTTTCTGGATGCGAAACTCTAGGATAGTTCACGGCCGTTGCGCTCATGATCCCGGCCAAAGCCTTCTCGTTCGATTGCACCAGCAGGTCTGCCGGCGCCGGTGGCTGTGCCGTAGCCGTCTCCACAGCTTCGCGATTCTTGACGACCATCGGTTGTTTAGTCTTTGCCGGTGCGGGAGACACAGTGATGTGATCTGCGGTCGCTGCATCCACATTCTCAGTATTCACCTCGCTGGACTCTGCCGGTGGCTCAGCTTTCGCAACCGACGTCGTTGTTCCGGGTGTCGGCTTACTGGTAGAAGAACTTGCCAACGTAGCGGTCGCAGGAGCCGTCGAAACATCAGGCTGGCTCGATGAGACCGAGGACGGTGTCGAATTCGCGGGCACATCTGAATGGAATTTGGTCCAGCCAAAATATCCCGCCGCTGCCAGGATAAGTAAAGCTACTGCGATCAACATCGGTGTTTTGCTGCCGCTCGGTGTTTCCGATGATTGCGCAAAAATGGTTGGCGATCCCAGTGAGTTGTCTCTGGCAGGAGTGGCGGCCAGAGAGATTGAGCCATATGACTCCGCAATTGCGGACGCGGGGCCTTCTTTTATCTCGCTGTTGGTTGAAGCTGAGAACTTTTGTTCGGAACTGATATCAGTTTCGAGCCGCTTGCTTTCCTTCGCGGGGGCTGCCGCGCTGGCGGCGCCTCCGGATGAGAAGCTACTGCTGCTGCTGCGGAGAGTTGCGGTTTTGTTCACGCCCTTCACTGGATTATGTGGAGAGGGTGCTTCAGTCTTCTCAGCCGCTTCGGCTGCTCGTTGCAGTGCAGCGGCCATAGGGCCTGCTGCCGATTTCGAAACGGGCTGCCACGGAAATTCCTTCCCGATGCTGGTTGCGTGTTCCGCAGTTTCGATGTGCTCCGCTTCGAACGAAGAGGGTGCGCTCGCGGATTCTCCCGCGTGACTATCAGCTGTCATCGCCTTGTGTTCTTTTTTGTGAACGTCGGCTTGAATCTCTGCAGATGCCACTGACTTCGTTTCAGCCGCGGCCGCGGCCGCAGCCGCTCCAAACGCAGGCTTCGGGGAAGCAATCAGCGGAACGGAAGTGGCGCTGACCGCCGCCGCGAGCGCAGTCTCCAGATTATTTTTAGGTGCAACAGTCGCTGGCGCGACCGACGCTGCTGACTGTGGTGCTTTGATCGAATCCGCCTTCCGCAGCAACCCGCGCGCCACGCGCAAAGTGCCTTTTGATTGCTCCACATTGATCGGCTTCGTGAGTACCAGGTTTGCTCCAATGCGGAACGCTTTTGCTACCCCAGCCTGGCCCTCGACCACCGCTACTGCAAGCGAGCTCTGATTTGATCCCGAACTGCGCGCAGTTTTGAAAAGCAGGCTTGCGTTCTGCTCGTTATCGCAATCCACCACTATCGCGTCAAAATGTTGCGCCATCAGCTTTTTTACCGCGGCGAACGGATCATTGCAGGGCTCAACCTTGAACTCGAGATCTTCAAGGACCTGGGTGGTAACCCGAGCGGTTTTTTCGTCTGGGCAGAACAGCAATGCTTGGTAACTCATAGCAGCATCGTAGGTACAGCCGTGCGCACCATCAAGTTACCGAGGTAATTTTGGACTCGCGTTGGGAAGTTCGGAGCTTCGTTGCTGTTAAAGCGAAAGGTTGGAGAAAGAGTCGTTGAAGCGGGACCAATAAAACGAGATCAATTTCTTAACGTCTTGCCGGTCTTCAGTGTGTATTGAATTCGTTCTTTCGTCTTGGGTTCGCCGCACAAGGACTTGAACGCTTCCCGCTCCAGATCGAGAAGGTACTGCTCGCTGACTGGGGTTCCGGGCGTGACATTTCCTCCGCACAGCACTTCAGCTACTTTGTATCCCAACTTCACCTCGTACTCGGTGATGTAGCCGCCTTGCCGCATGAGATGGACACCCATCTTCAACATCGCCAAAACGTTTTCACCCGGCGCCGTAACATCTTCGCGGGTCTGAGGAGGCATATATTCGGCGTGCACCATTTCTATGGCGCGCGCCTTGGCGTCAGAGAGCACTCGTCCGCGATTCATAGTGATTCGATCTGCCGGCTTCAAGAAACCAAGTCCGCGCGCTTCCTGCGCCGATGTTGCCACTTTCGCGGTCGCGATGGTCTCAAAAACCTTCTTCATTGCTTCCATCAGCTCGACAGATTCTCCGCGGCCCCCTGGACGGATAGAACTCGCGCTATCCACTGCGCGCAGCAACATTTCCTTGCAACCGCCTGCGCCAGGGAGCAGCCCGACCCCAACTTCCACTAACCCCATATAGAGTTCCGCATGTGGTTGCAGCGCGGGGGCGTGAAGCGAAAGTTCTGTGCCGCCGCCAAGAGTGAGCCCGAAAGGCGCAACCACCACAGGTTTTGGAGAAAACTTGAGCGCTTGAGTCATTCCCTGGAAGCTGCGGATGGCGAGATCAACGTCATCCCACTCTTCATCTTGAATGGACATCAGCAGCAGCATCAGATTTGCGCCGACGGAAAAATTCGCGGCATCGTTGGTGATCACGAAAGCGTCGAAATTGTCGCCGGGCCCCGGGGACTTCAATGTTTGCGAAACCAGTTGCACGATGTCGGTCCCGATCGTGTTCATCTTGGAGTGAAATTCGATGCAAGCTACGCCATCTCCCAGATCCACGAGAGAGGCACCGGAGTTCTTCTTCACGACTCCGTTTGATTTCTTCGCAGACGTGACCGACCAAACACCTTCCGGCACGTTGACCGACTTTGGACTCAGACTTTCGAGATCAAAATAAGAGCACGACGATGGGGATTTAGGATCGTCCGAGTACCACGATGTTCGTCCCGCCTGAAGCAGCTTCTCGACGTTGGCCGCAACCGGGTCGCCTTCTCGTTTCATGCGTTCGACGGTTGCAACCACTCCAGCAGCGTCCCAGAGTTCGAACGGTCCCATCTCCCAGTTAAATCCTAGCCGCATTGCTCGATCAATTTCCACAATCGAATCGGAGATTTCGGGAATCCGATTTGCGCAATAAGTCCACAGCTCCGAGAGCGCCGCCCAGAGGAACGAACCTGCTTTCCCCGTTTTCTGAGCGCTTGCAGGCGATGCTGCTGACTTTCCAATGCCGGATGTTTCGGGCAGCTCCAGCAGCATGCGCAAGCGCGCACCAGTGTCCTCGACATTTCTGGGCATTTCGAGTTCAGCGAACTTCGGTTTTTGGCGAGGACGATAATCCAGAGTCTTCCAATCAATTGCTAACCTCTCGTCCTCTTTGCCCTCCCCAGCCGAGGCTTTTTTGTAGAAGCCACCCTTAGTTTTGTCTCCTAGCCACTTGCGCAGCAACATCTGAGCAAAGAAGTCGGGAGGCTTCAAATCGCTGCGTTCATCGGTAACGTTCTGCGTCATGTTGGAAACTACATGTCCTAAAACGTCGAGGCCCACCAGATCAATCGTGCGGAAGGTAGCAGACTTAGGCCATCCCAGTAGTTGCCCAGTGAGGGCGTCCACTTCTTCGACCGTCAGGTCCAGTTCCTGCATCAACCGCATAACGTTGAGCACGGAAAAAGTACCGATGCGATTACCGATAAAGTTGGGTGTGTCCTTAGCGTAGACGACCCCTTTACCCAGATGCACGTCTCCGAAATGGGCGATTGCATTCATTGCAGCCTTATCAGTTTCATGCGTGGGGATAAGTTCGAGCAGCCGCATATAGCGGGGCGGGTTGAAAAAATGAGTGCCAAACCAGTTGCGGCGAAAATCTTCCGAGAAGCCTTCGGAAATTTTGGATACCGGCAGGCCGCTCGTGTTAGTTGTGATGAAAGTGCCGGGCCTGCGGACAGCCTCAACCTTTTTGAGCAGACTTCGCTTGATCTCCAGGTTTTCTACAATCGCCTCGATAATCCAGTCGGTATCGGCAAGCACTTTTAGATCGTCTTCAAAATTCCCAATGGTAATGAGACGGGCCAGCGAGGCATCGAAAAACGCTGCGGGCTTCGCTTTCTTTGCCGCTTCCAGTCCCGCAGCCGCGATCTGATTGCGTCCTGCGCCGTCTTTCTCGGTTGCAATATCCAGTAAATAGCTCCGCACTCCAGCATTGGCAAAGTGTGCGGCGATGCGGGAGCCCATCGTCCCCGAACCGAGAATCGCTACTGTTCGAATGTGCTTCACTAGCGAACTCCTAAGCAGCGGGTGCGATGTACTTAGCTAACAGGAAAGCTGCCGCGGCGGCGAGGCCTCCAATGATCATGGTTTGAAAGGCACTGCGTAATGGCCTGTCGCCAGTGAATCGTCCTTTTATATATCCAAAAATACCTAGCGCAATCAACGTTACGATGGCGGAGATGGCCAAGCCTCGGCTTACGCTGGTGAGAAGTATGTATGGCGATAAAGGAATTAATCCGCCCGCGATGTATGAGCCCGCGATGGTGGCAGCGCTGGTGACGGCACGGGCAGGGTCCGGCGACTCGAGACCTAATTCAAAGCGCATCATGAAATCCACCCACGCGTCTGGCCTCCGGCTGAGAGCCTCCACCACCGGGGTACTTTCTTCCGATGTCATTCCATAGGCCTGGAAAACTTTGCTGACCTCCGCTTTTTCCTCCTCTGGAATTTCTCTTACTTCGCGTTCCTCCCGCTCCCTCTCTTGCAGATAATGTTCGGCATCCCCGCGAGCTGCGAGGTATCCGCCTAATCCCATAGCGATCGAACCCGCGGCAACTTCTGCCAAGCCGCCGACGACGATTAAGCGCGTGTTCTGGACTGCGCCCGAGAGTCCAGCCGCGAGCGCGAATGGGACCGTGAGCCCGTCCGACATGCCGATTACGACATCGCGGACGAAGTTTCCGGCGGTGAAATGCTTCTCAATGTGCGGTCGCGACATCGCGATAAGCCTCCGGATTCGCTTCTAGAAATTTTTGCGCAGCCTCGACCATATCTCGTTCGCCCCGGTAAGCAAGTTTAGCGGCAGCATCTTCGAGCGGGATCCACAAAGCGCGTTTTACCTCCACGCGCATTTCGTCGCTAATCTCGCCAATTACTCCGGATTCATACCGAAATAGAAAGAAAGTAACAATCTTGAAGACCCGCTGCTTGTCTCCCCAGGATCGCAAGTAAACATACTTTACAGTTCCTAACTTTGCGATCGGGATAGCCCTTAGGCCGGTCTCTTCCATGACCTCGCGGACGGCGGCCTGCTCCGCCGTCTCGCCAGAATTAACCATCCCTTTTGGAAGCGCCAGTAACATTTTGTGTGAAGGTTTCTTCGCTTTTAGGGCAACCGGCGACGTCAGGGTCTCCCGCTGGGGTTCAATGACCGCGAGGTCCCACCCGTCTTTAGCCGGGCGAACCACCAGCCCTCCAGCGGAGATTTCTCGAGGCATTCGCCCTAAGCTATCAGGATCAGGGCGGTTAGTCACTGCGAGTGCAGGTGGTAACCCGCTAACATCCCGTCGTAACCTGTCTTTGCGAAGGCACAGAGCACCCATAGGATGGAGGTGGCATCTAACTTGCTGTAGGAAGAAGTAGCCTGGCAAGCAGGGCGGGATTGAAGAAGAGGTCCCCGTGAAAAGTCTAGGCAAAATCGTTCGCTCGGTGCAGGCCTTCGGACGTGAGATTTCTGGCCGCTCACACCTGGCGCTTCCTTCAGGCGACGTCGGAATTGGCCTCGCGCTTGGCGGCGGATTCGCTCGCGGCATAGCCCACATTGGCGTTCTAAAAGCCCTCGAAGAAGCCAATATTCCCATTCGATTTATAGCCGGCACCAGTGTCGGCGCTCTCATTGGTGCGGCGTATTGCAGCGGAGTCACCTGTGCGGAGTTAGAAGAAGTCGCGACCCGCGTCCGCTTCAAACACTTCGCGCGCTGGACTCTCTCTCGCTATGGTTTTGCGAGTAATCAGCGCATGATCGGATTCCTGAATAGTGTTCTGAAAGTAAAAACGTTCGAGGAGTTGCGCATCCCGCTGGCCATCGCGGCGACAGATTTCTCTAACGGGGATGGCGTTGTTTTCCGCTCCGGTCCCCTGGTAGATCCAGTGCGCGCAAGTTGCGCCTATCCCGGCATGTTTCTGCCTGTCAGAATTCAAGGCCGGCTGCTGGTTGACGGAATGCTAGCGCATGCCGTGCCTACAACTCCGCTGCGGCAGATGGGAGCAAAACGTGTGCTGGCGGTGCACTTGAAAGGAACCTGGACGAATGGTGAAGGCCCCCGTCATCTATTCGACGTGATCGGGCAGTGCTTCGCCATTGCGCAGCAGATGAATTGCAGTCTGTGGAGACAGGCCGCCGATCTGGTCATTGAGCCCAACGTGACCGGATACAAATATGACGATTTCGAACACAGTCGCGATCTGATTCAGGCAGGGGAGATGGTGACCCGGGCAGCGATTCCGGAAATTGAAAAGTGGTTGCAGCCGGCGCCTGCGCTGGAGCAGCAGGTGAAAAGGCATCCACGTGCTCATGTAGTGCGTTCCGCCGCGGTTCCAGCCGACTGAAACGTAAAACATCAAAACACCGACTGCACTTGATTTAACTACTACTTCATCATCCCGCGCTGGGCAATTCCGATGTTGTCACGGCTTCCGTTCTTCACCATGTACATCATTTCGTCGGCTTGCCGAATGATGTCATGCGGCGACTTGGCGTCATGCGGATAAGTTGCGACTCCCATGGAAGCGCGAACATTGAGATTCAGCCCTTCTTCTTTACAGAAGACGCTTGCTCGCAAACTCTCTTGCAATCGTCGTGCTACCACGATTGCCGAATCTTTCCCGGTTTGCGGTAGCAGGATTACAAACTCGTCGCCGCCGTAGCGGAATGCATAGTCAATTAGTCGAAGCTGTCCCTTGATGAGGTATCCAATTTCCGCCAATAATTTACTGCCAACCAAGTGTCCATTGGTGTCGTTCACTTGTTTGAAGTGATCGAGATCAATGAACAGAACAGTGAATTCATATCCGAATCGCGAAGAGCGATAGACCTCGGTTTCGAGAGTCTTGTAAAGGTGGCGAGCGTTATAGAGTCCCGTGCAGTCATCCGTGATAGTGAGCTCCTGAATTTTCTCCACCGCGCGCGCATTCTCGATTGCAATGGCGGCGTAGTCGCATAGAGATTGCAAAAAAAACCACTCTTTATCGCCGAAATGCGCCATGTCCACGTTGACTAACTGAATGACGCCCAGGACCCGATGCCTGGAGTGGACAGGCACGCAGACGATGGATTGGGTCTCCCACTGCGTCATCTCGTCAATGCGTTTGGCGAAGCGGGGATCCGTCTTTGCATCGGTGACGATCAGTCTTTCGCCGGTCTTCGCCACATGTCCAGCAATTCCTTCGCCAATCTTCAGGCGCACATTTTTAAGAGCTTCTGCCGCGCTACCCACGGCGATTGCGAAATAAAGGTCTTGCTTTTCTTCATCAACCATCAGCAAAGACCAGTTGTCAGGACGGAAGTATTCCGCCATCTTTTCCATGATCGTTTGCAAAATAGAGTCGAGATCGAGCGAGGAGGTGAGAGCCTTGGCAACATCATGGAAGATGTTGAGTTCCAGACTTTGCCTACTTGGAGCGGTGCCCGTGGCCTCAGTCATGAAACATAATCCTCAACATCCCGGTAAAACGACGGGAAAACAAATCAGATGAAATTGACTGGAAACAATGTTTGAACTAAAAGTTATCCTGCCAGTGTCATGCGATTATATGCGGCGCTCGAATTGATGGGCAACCAACCTTGGTAACCTAGTATCTCTAAGGCCACGGTTTTCCAGCAGTTACCAATAACATTGTGTTGCCGTTCAACCCTGCCGGATCGCATCCCGCAGCCCGTGCGGTACCCCTGGGTGGCATTCTCCTCATTTGACGGTAAATTCGTTGCGCGACAAGGCCTGCTCTGATAGTTTTCTAGAGAGTCAAACTGTTGATAATTGATGGTTGTGTTCGGATTTGCAACCACTGCAACGAAATTGAAGGAGAAGTATATTGGCATCTAAAAACCGCTATCTTTTTACCTCTGAATCTGTGACCGAAGGGCATCCCGACAAGATTGCTGACCAGATTTCTGACGCTATCCTTGACGCGTGCCTGGCTGAAGACGTCGCCAGCCGCGTTGCCTGCGAAACCCTGACCGCCACTGGTCTGGTCGTAATTGCCGGCGAAATCACCACCAAA
Source organism: Acidobacteriota bacterium (assembly GCA_030775785.1). GTDB lineage: Bacteria > Acidobacteriota > Terriglobia > Terriglobales > Acidobacteriaceae > JALYIM01. The sequence goes on along the minus strand of JALYIM010000257.1, from coordinate 8,202 downwards.
GCGTATGTTGATTTTCAAAGCCTGGTTCGTGGCACGATTTCAGCCATCGGATACAACAATGCGCTTTATGGATTCGATTCCAATACCTGCGCGGTAATTTCCAGCATTAACAAACAGTCCGGCGACATTGCCATGGGCGTGGATACTGGTGGCGCAGGCGATCAGGGCATGATGTTCGGTTTTGCCTGCAACGAGACTGAAGAGCTCATGCCGGCCCCAATCGCGTGGGCCCACAAGCTTACCCACCGGCTCTCTGAAGTTAGAAAACAAGGCAAACTTCCTTATCTTCGTCCTGACGGCAAATCCCAAGTTACAGTCGAATACGATGCGAACCACAAACCCATTCGAATAGATGCAGTGGTGATTTCCACTCAGCATGCCGAAACCGTCAGCAACGAGGAGTTGCGGAGCGACATTCTTAAGCACGTAATTCAGTCCACGATTCCAGCCAACCTGCTGGACGAGGATTCGAAATATCACATCAATCCCACGGGTCGCTTCGTGATTGGCGGACCGATGGGCGATACCGGCCTTACTGGCCGTAAGATTATCGTGGACACTTACGGCGGCATGGGACGTCATGGCGGTGGGGCTTTCAGCGGTAAAGATCCGACCAAAGTTGATCGCTCGGCCGCCTACATGGCGCGTCACATCGCAAAAAATATCGTTGCCTCAGGTTTGGCGGATCGCTGCGAAGTGCAATTGGCCTATGCGATCGGCATTGCGGATCCAGTGAGCGTCCTAGTGGATACATTCGGTACCTGCAGAGTGGACCCGGCGATTCTTCCGGACCTCATCCGCTCGCATTTCAAGCTGACTCCGAAGGGAATCATTGATTCGCTGAAATTGCGGCGTCCGATTTACTGCAAGACAGCAGCGTACGGGCACTTTGGGCGTAACGATCCCGACTTCACTTGGGAAGCTACCGACAAAGCCGACAAGCTCGCCAGCGATGCAGAACTGCGCGAACCGGCAGCGCAGACAGTCCGCAGGTAAACACCTCCAGGGAGGGCACGACTCCGGTCGTGCCCGAATTTCAGAATGACTGATGGTGTGCCCATTTTTCGCAGCAAGTTTTACAACTCTAAGAGATTCGTTCCGATAGGAGATTCATGTCCACCACAGCCACACAAGTGAATAGCGACGTTAAGGGAATGGAATTTGCCGATCTTGGCAAAAAGCGTATTGACTGGGCGAATCAGTCCATGAAAGTTTTGCAGATCATCCGCAAAGAATTCATCAAGAACCAGCCCCTGAAGGGAATTCGCATTTCAGCTTGCCTACACGTCACAGCTGAAACTGCCAACCTCGCGATTGCGTTGCGCGACGGCGGAGCGGATGTCGTGCTCTGCGCATCAAACCCGCTTTCAACACAGGATGACGTTGCCGCCAGCCTGGTGCGCGACCACGGCATTTCGGTTTTCGCCATCAAAGGCGAAGATAACGAAACCTACTACAACCACATCCTCGCGGCCATTGATCATCATCCACATATCACCATGGATGATGGCGCGGATTTGGTTACCATCCTCCACACCAAGCGGCAGGACGCGCTCACTGGCGTTATCGGGGGCACTGAAGAAACCACCACCGGAGTCATTCGGCTGCGTGCGATGGCGAAGGAAGGTGTGCTGCGGTTCCCAATCGTCGCCGTCAACGATGCCGATACCAAGCATTTGTTTGACAACCGCTACGGGACTGGACAGTCCACCCTCGACGGGATCATTCGCGCTACCAACTTCCTGCTCGCAGGCTCCAAATTTGTAGTCGCTGGCTACGGATGGTGCGGACGTGGACTTGCAAGCAGGGCGCGTGGTGCCGGGGCTGAAGTCATCATTACGGAAGTGGATCCAACCAAAGCGCTCGAAGCGGTGATGGACGGTTTCCGGGTGATGTCCATGACCGAGGCGGCAAAGCTTGGCGACGTGTTCTGCACGGTCACGGGAAACAAGAGTGTGCTGACCAAAGACCATTTCGACCTCATGAAAGATGGCGCGATCATTTCCAACTCCGGCCATTTCAACGTTGAAATTGACATCCCTGCACTAGAGAAGATGTCTTCGTCAAAACGCACCACACGCACCTCGGTCGAAGAATATTCACTAAAAGACGGTCGAAAGATTAATCTCTTGGGCGAAGGCCGCTTAATTAACCTGGCTGCCGCGGAGGGACATCCACCGTCAGTGATGGATATGAGCTTCGCTGACCAGGCGCTTTCAGTCGAATACATGGTGAAGAATTATAAGACGCTGGAAAAGAACGTCTACAAAGTTCCCGACGATCTAGACAAACGGGTAGCTAAGTTGAAGCTCGAATCCGTGGGTATCAAAATTGATAAGCTCACGCCGGAGCAGGAAGAATATCTCGCGGGCTGGAGCGAAGGAACTTAAATTGCGATCGTGTGGCGCGGGCGCCCTCGGCCCGCGAAGCTTTATTTTTCAGGGCGGCGAAAGCCGCTCTTTTTTGTGTTCAGCCACAAAACGACACCGATGCCGGTAGATGTCTGTGAGAGGGAACACTTTAGCCCGAGCCACAACTTTTCCATCCTGCGAGGGTTTGTATTTGCATGGACGGAGGTGCAGTGATGAAACGAACTCTAATTGCGATGTTTGGGTTGGCGATGGCCTTGAGTGTGGCGGTTCCTTCTCGTGCTAATGCAGAAGTGGTGGTCCAGTTCAACGTTGGACCTGGCTACGCGAGGCCCGCTTATGGATATATTTACGCGCATCCACGCCCATACTATTACGCGCGTCCTTACGCCTATGCCCCGGCATATGTGTATCCGAGCTATGGCTACCGAGGCTACGACCGCTTCGACCGTGATCGTCGCTACGATCGCGATGACCGCCGCGATTGGAATCGAAGGGACAGAGATGACGACGACGACCGCGGACGTGGGAATGATCGCGAACACTGGAGACGGTAACCATCCCAGCCGCTAAGTTGAGGGAAGAGCCCCTTGGAGAAATTCTCCGAGGGGTTTTTATTTGGCTTGCGTTGCTAACGTGCCACCAAATGCCTCCCGCACACTGTGATAAATTTTAGTTTCCATGAAACAGATCGCCGACTGGGCCCTTAACATCGCCACGCAGCGTGGAGCTTCCTACGCGGACCTGCGAATCGTTGACGATCGAAGCCGTGCTCTCTCCACCAAGAATGGAAAAATAGGCAGCGCCTCAGTAGCAGAGTCTCTCGGTATCGGCATTCGAGTTCTGGCTGATGGGGCATGGGGGTTCGCCGCCACCGACGATCTGCGCCGGGAGGCCGTTGAGGCAACGGCAGCGCGTGCGCTAGAAATTGCTAAAGCTTCCGCGCAGGTGAAGGTACGCGACGTTCAGTTGGCTCCAGAACAGGCGGTCAGCGCCGAGTGGATTGCGCCTTACAAAATCGACCCCTTCACAACTTCCGTGGAGCAAAACATGGAGTTGCTGCTGAAGATTGATTCCGAGTTATGCTCCGTAAAAGGCGTGACGCTGGCCGAGACGAACTTGAATATCCGCCGCGAAGAGCAATGGTATTTTTCTTCCGATGGCGCCAATATTCATCAGACGAAATTCGTCACGGGCGCGGGCTACGCCGCCTACGCCTTTGCTGGCAGCGAAATTCAGAAGCGCTCCTATCCCAATTCATTTGGCGGTCAGTGGCAGAACAAAGGGTACGAACTAATTGATGAATTGAAATTGGTCGAGAACGCTCGCCGCATTGGAGAAGAAACAGTTGCGCTACTTTCGGCGGACCGGTGTCCCGAAGATAAATTTGACGTTATCCTCGACAGTTCGCAATTAGGGCTGCAGATCCACGAGTCGGTTGGCCACCCCATCGAGCTTGATCGCGTGCTGGGCATGGAAGCGAATTTCGCGGGCACATCTTTTTTGACTCTCGACAAATTACGCACCTTGCGTTACGGCAGTGATCTCGTGAATGTTGTCGCGGACGCTCGCGAAGCCCACGGACCTGGCCTCGGTACTTTCGCTTACGACGACGAAGGTGTGGCCGCGCAATGCACTCCGATCATTGCCAATGGACTATTCACCGGCTATCTCAGTTCACGAGAGACCGCGCACACTATCGGCGAATCCCGCTCCGGAGGCACGTTGCGAGCGGAAGGATGGAGTCGCCTCCCGATTATTCGCATGACCAACATCAGTATTTTGCCGGGGGAGAAGCCTCTCACGCTGGAGCAGTTGATTGCATCCACCGAGCACGGAATTCTCATGCAGACTAACCGCTCGTGGTCAATTGACGACAAGCGCTACAACTTTCAATTTGGATGCGAACTCGGCTGGGAGATTAAAAATGGCAAGCGGGCGCGCATGTTGAAGAATCCTTCTTACTCGGGAATCACCACCGAATTCTGGAACTCCATGGACGCCATCTGCTCGCGCGATGAGTGGACACTGTGGGGCACGCCGAATTGCGGCAAGGGCCAGCCGCAGCAAGTGATGGGAACGGGGCACGGGGCTTCTCCGGCGCGATTCAGAAATGTCGAAGTGGGTAGCGCGTATAAGGGGACGTAACGATGCTGACCGAAGCGCAGGCCGGAGATATTTTCGAGCGCATCAAGAACCGCGCGACCGCGGATGAAGTCGAAGTCATTTTTTATGGCGGCCGATCAGCTCTTACCCGCTTCGCCAACAATACAATCCATCAAAACGTGGCGGAAGAGAATTACGGCATCTCCGTGCGCACAGTCTTTGCAGGACGTACTGCTCGCGCAACCACCAACAAGTTCGATGATGACAGCATTACGCGCGTCGTGCAGGCATCGGAAAATCTCGCGAGGGTACAGCATCCTGACCCGGATCTATTGCCGATACCGTCAAATCCCGGCAACTCCGAAGCTCGCATTCCGAGCCGCTACTTTGAGACGACAGCCGCCGCCACTGCTAAACAGCGCGCGGAAGCAGTGAAGAAAATCGTCACCGTCGCTGAGAAACACAATCTCACCACAGCCGGAATCTTTTCAACCGCAGAATCGCTCGAGGGGATATTCAATTCTCGCGGGCTCTCGACTTGGCATACGCAGACTTCTTCGGAAGTCTCGATCACCATGCTGGGCGAAAATTCTTCGGGGTGGCAGAAGGCAAATTTCCCGGATGTTTCACAGCTTAGCCCCGTAAAACTGGCCGAGGTTGCGGCGCGCAAAGCTTTGGAGTCGGCAAATCCGCGCGAGATATCCGCAGGGAAGTATGCGGTGGTTCTGGAACCCGCCGCTGTGCTCGATATGGTGGGATTTATGTTTCCTGACTTCAGCGGCCTCGCAGTTCTCGACCAGCGTTCGTTTCTCAACAATCGTGTGGGCGAGAAATTGTTCGGTGAAAATATTAGTATTTGGGATGACGTAGCACATCCGTTGCAATCCAACTCGCCATTCGACGGAGAAGGTATGCGTCGTCATCGCGTGCAACTGGTAGACAAGGGAGTGGTGAAACGTCTTGTCTATGCGCGCGCCACCGCGGAAAAGATGCGCCAGTCGGAAAATAAAGAGAAAGTTGGACCCATCGAGGCGACGGGTCACGGATTTCCTCTGCCGAACGAGATCGGCGAAGCGCCCATGAATATTGTTTTCGAAGGACCCTCACGACCAAAGACCGTCGAGGAAATGATTGCGTCAACCGAGCGTGGAGTTCTAGTCACACGCTTGTGGTATATCCGCGAGGTTGATCCCTACGAGAAAATTCTCACGGGCATGACGCGAGACGGAACGCTCTATATCGAGGATGGCAAGGTCCTTTACGGTATCCGAAATTTCCGGTTCAATGAAAGCTTGATCCACATGCTCTCGGGCGTGGAAGAGATGGGTCTTCCGGTGCGTGCCAGCGGAGAAGAGTCATTCGACATGGTTGTTCCCGCCATGAAAGTTCGCGACTTCAACTTCACAGAAGTTACGAGATTCTGAACCACCCTTCTGCCTTTCGTCACAGTTGAAATCACAGCAGAAAATGTCAGCGTAAGTGCCTGATACGCAGTCGTTTATTCCTACTAGTTCCGTGACTTCGGTAACTTTGCCCAGGTGGTTCAGCGGTGTAATCTGCGGGCGTGATGGCAGATAACAACGAGTCCGAAAAAAACTGTAGTCTCGCGGAGCCTGCAGAGATTAAAGGTGAAGCTGCAGTTCACGTTGGTTCCGCTGCGGCGGTCGCAAAGCAGCGCGCAAATTATTCAGACCTCCAGAGCGCGCCGAGATTTCCCATCAAGTTGCCGATTTCTCTGAAATCGAAATCGGGCGAGAGCCTTGCCGAGACGCAAAACATTTCTGCTAACGGCGTCCTCTTTCAAGTGGATTCCGACATCCCCGTGGGCTCACTGGTGGATTTCACTATTTCTTTGCCCGCGCAGGTGATGGGAGTCGAATCCGATGTGCAACTCGATTGTCGCGGCCGAGTTGTGCGCAGTTTTGAAGACGGTGGGCGCCGCGATGTTGGCGTGGTGATTGACGAGTACCGTTTTGAACGCCGCTAAGCGGCAAGGAATCTAATGGCAAGCCCTACTCTAAGCACGGAAGCCGTGGCTGCGAAGCCGCAGGAAACGAATGGCGAAGCGCACCTTATTCGTGTAATTGTGGCTGACTCGCAGGCAATTTTCCGCGCTGGTTTACGAAAGATTTTCGCGGTTGAAGACGACATTCGCGTTGTTGGCCAAGCTGAGACGCTGGGGCAAACCATCTCGGCCACGCAAAAGTTTTCTGCGGACGTTGTGATTTTTGAAGCCGCACTTGCGGATAGTCCCGATACAATTTCTGATGTGATGCGGCAAAATCCCACACTGAATTTTGTGGTCCTCACGCTGGAACCTGACGAGGAATTTACGCTGGAGTTGTTTCGGCGAGGCGCGCACGCCATCGTGTCGCGCGAGATCGAACCGGAGCTGTTCGTGGATTGCCTGCGGAAAGTCTCTCAAGGCGAGCCCTGGCTCGACGCGCAGGCCACGCACTGGGTACTCAAAGCATATCGGGTGCAGGGTACTCGACCTGCGAGCTCCCGCTCCAAAGTGCAATTGACTCCGAAAGAATCGCTGATAGTTTCCTGCGTGACGCAGGGCATGAAGAATAAAGAAATCGCGGTTCGTGTTGGAACCACGGAGCAGGTCGTGAAGAATTATCTGCGAAAAGTGTATGACAAACTGGGTGTAGCTGATCGTCTGGAACTGGCGCTCTTTTGTCTGAACCATCGCATGCCCGAAAACACGGTCAAGGCGGCAGCCGCAGGGGCAAGCTCGTCCAGTAGTGCAACGGGGCTTTCCGCTGCTGCGAATCCAGAGTCTCTCTCCTAAACGCATCATAATAAATTCAAAACTCTTCGGCATTGAATCTCTGCACGGGTTGCGGATTCCACATTACAGGCCATAGAATCACTCCTACACTTCCCTCAGGAGAGATGGCCGAGTGGCTGAAGGCGCACGCTTGGAAAGCGTGTTTAGAGGAAACTCTAACGTGGGTTCGAATCCCACTCTCTCCGCCATTACCTTTGTAATCTAGAACTTACGGACGGGTGATACGTAGGCTGATACAGGTCTAAAGGATCATCAATGCCGAATCGAGAAGTAAATCTCACCAAACGAGTCAAGACAAACAAGGGGTCGCGATACTGTCCTGTAGTGCTTTCTGGCAACGGTCGAGTCAAACCTGACGCCGTAATCGTCAACGGGCAACAGGAACGCCACGCCGAGGGTGCTTATTACCTTGAATGGAGTGTCGGCTCTAAACGCGTACGTCTCTCAGTCGGCAAGGATGCCGCGTCAGCTGGTGCGCAACGGCAGCGCAAAGAAGCCGAACTCAATGCCTTAAGACATGGCGTTGTCATCACCTCCGAAAGTGGGCAGGGTAGAACCCTGATTGCTGCGGCGGTTGCGGAGTACCTTGACGAAACGCGCTTGAGTAAGAAGCCCAAGACCCTGGCCGCCTACACCACAGCGTTGTCCTACTTCACTGAGTCGTGCTCAAAAGTTTGTGTGGAAGATATTGAACGCAAAGACTTGCTAAAATTCGCTGCGTTCCTGCGGGATGACAAAGAGCAGGCTCCTCGCTCGTGTTGGAACAAATTTGCCAACGTGATGTCGTTCCTGAAGGCTCAGGGGATTCGAGGTTTGGTCAAAAAGAACGATTGGCCGCGATTCGTCGAAGAGGAGCCCGACGTCTACGAAAGGGAAGAGCTAAATGCGCTGTTTGCGAAGTGCGACGTAGACGAGCGGCTCTCTTGAGTT
>JALYIM010000256.1 GCA_030775785.1 Acidobacteriota bacterium | reverse complement strand
TTCTTGTAAATTCCGAGAACAGAAGGCCCCAAAAAAATCTGATGTCCGTCCGTCCCGGGCATTCGCACGTAAAATTTGCGAGCTTTCGTCGAAACGTCGCCATTCATTTCGACGAAACCACGCCAGTCCCAATGTGGATAGTCCTTCCGTAAGGCTTTCGGACGATAGCCGTAGACCAGCGAATAGGTGAAAGTATTTGGGCGCTGGTCGCCAGTTCGCTCCACATAGTGAGTATTCCCAGCGCCAAGCCAGAAGTAATGCGACCTCGACGCCATTCCGGTTGCAATTCCTGTAAAGTATCCCGGCGCACGTCTTAGCGTACCCAACATTCCTGGCGGGCGTTGAGGTCCCGGCTCAATAAGACCCGCATATGCCGTGCTCTCGAATCGGGTGCCGACAGCAGTACCAGATCGGTGGAATCTCCACGCACCCAAAACTTCGAAATCCGGCGAAGTCGGCATCATGCCGGTCACGCGTGCCGGGGCAACGCTTGTTGTTTGAAAGATTGCCGGACCCGAAACCGAGATTTGCAGATCTTGTGTTATGCCGTAGGCCAGCATCGTTCTGTTCATCAATCCAGTGGCCTGGCTGCCAGTGCGTCCCATGATGCCAGTATCCACGCTCCATCCACCCTTCGGGTTCGTTGGAGTTGCAAACCCGAATACCGGTCCATGACCAGAGCCAAAGGCCGCATCTGCCAGCAAAAAAAGAAACATGAAATATCGCGAAAACTTTCGCATAAGCAAACTAAAAGCGAGCTTGGCACCGCCCCAGGTTATTTCTTGACCAAGTCCTAGTCGCAATAACAACGCGGATTCCGGTCGCCGCCTTTGCCCGACGCGTTTCCCTTCGTTACTGTGACTTCGCGTCCACACTTGGACGCCTTCTACGCTAAGGGCCGGGAAAGCGCTAAGAAACTGTTAGACATTGTTTCTGATCTGATCCGAAGCGGCCTCTTCGGATCAATGGCAATCTCGGCCATTCTAAAAATATCGAGCAAGAACACCGAGGCTTCAATTCTCAGCAATCTTAAACTGGGAATAATCCCATTCGAGACCAATATTCCCGACGGCGACTTGGGCAGTTGTCGAATGTAGATACTTCGGCTCGGACGTTGCTTTTGCAGGGATGCGTAAAGCAGCACGTGAGGTTTCATGTGGTTTCGACTTAGAAATGCCATTCTGCGCTGCGCAACAAGCGATGCAACAGGTATCCGAAGAACTCTGGCACGAGACCCGCACTCACGACCCTGCAAGAATAGAACACTAGATTGCCTTGGGTCGGCCCCGACTCTGCGAGCGCAGTGGTACGCGTGGCAGTGAGAATCCGAAGAAGGGCAAGTACGGTAGCTCGCCGGCAGCGAGTCGAAAAGCGTTACGCTTCATCCCGCTGAGTTTCCCGCCACTTTGCATCCGCCAGAACCACGGAGGTTTCAATTTGGCGTTCGGGCACAGTCCAATATTTTCTGAGCAGCCGGGACTTCTCCTGGAGACCAACTAATTGAAAGCCGTATCTTTCGTAAAAGTGGATCGCCCAGATCGCATCCGCCCACGTGCCGATCAACACCGGAGCGCTCGTCAGTCCCCGCAAATGAGACAGCAGGCGCGCTCCAATCCCTCGCTTCTGGCTGCTGGTGCAGACATAGGCGTGCCGGATGAGGGTCACGTCCTGAACCTGTTGAACGCCCATTACGGCTACCAGCCTCGCGGTCTCCTCGTAGCCCCAGAATAGAACACCCTCGTCGATTTGACGCCGCAGTTCCTCCCAGGACATGTACGGTTCTGCCCAGCGATCTGCAGGAATGATCCCTTTATAAGCCCGGGCGCCATCGTTGATGATGGCCCCAATGAGCTCAAAATCACCGTCGTCACAGCAGCGGATCATCAGTAAACAACCTCCTGGCACCACGAGAATTATCCTGGGCGGTTATGAAGATCATACTCGGCGCTTGGAATCTTGGATTCGAGAAAGCGGAAACACAGCGGCGGGTGTTGCCTGCGTTAAGCATCACAAACCCTTTGAGGTGCTCACCCTTGGTAACCTCCGATTCTTAAAACTGGACACGAACCGCGAGTTGCACCACTCGTGGATCATAAGCATTATTGATGACACCAAATCCGTCATCTCCCCATGTGGTCTGGCTTGGATCTGCGTAATTGGTGTGATTTAGAAAGTTGAACGCCTCGGCACGAATGTCCAGCTTCGTTCGCTCGGTGAGACTGAAACGTTTCACCAGGGTCAAATCTACTGTTCCGAAACGGGGGCCATGCGCCACGTTACGCTGGGAATTACCCGGAGTATCGACGGGCTGAAGCGCAAATCCACTGACGTTGAGAAATTGACGGTTGCTGGAAGGACTATTGCCAGTATTAGGATTGCCGACCCGATTGGGACGTAAGTCGCCGTAGTCGTTCGGGATATTGTTGAACGAGATGGGTTGGCCGGTAATAGGATCGGTGCCGCTAGGGTCGAGCGAAACGTCGATCGGCAAACCTGACCGCCAGGTTACGACGCTCGACAGCTGCCAACCGCCAAATAGCGCATCGAGAGGTCGGTTAATGTTTGCTCCCAAGGTCCTTCCCCGTCCGAATGGGATTTCATATACTCCTGCCAGTGTGAAGCGGTGTCGTGGCACCTGCCGCATGGGACCGCGTTCACACGCGAAACAATCCCTTATCTGAGGTTGATTGTCTGATCCCCATGCACCGGCTTCGTCAATTGCACTGGCGTAGGTGTAGGAGCCCAGTAAATAAAGTCCCCGGCGAAAGGGTTTTTCGTATTTGAGCTCAAGCGCGTTGTAGTGAGACTTTCCTCGCGTTGTGCCGGTATAGATTTGAAAAAAGTTTGGATAGGGGTAGTTGGCGGGGTTTCCAGGGTCAGCGCCGAAAGCGGTTTGATTGGCATCAAAGTTCGCTATTAGATTGTGTCCCCGATTGCCAACGTAGGAAATTTCAAACGCGGATTCCGACGGCAGTCGGAACTGTGTCGTCACATTAAACTGATGCACCCGCGGAGTGTGCCAATTACGCTCTCGGGCGCGCAACGCCAAAGTGCTGGTGTCGTACTGCGTAAGGATGTTGTTTGGGATGGGATCGGAAAGCAGCAAAGGCGGATTGGGACCCTGTTTGTTTAATGTCACCGCGACAAGCTGGGGCGGGTTTAGAGGCAAATTAATGTCAGAGCCGGAGATATCTTCACCGTTGTAGAAGAGTCCGTAGCCAGCGCGAAGTACCACTCGATCAGGAACAACTTGATAAGCCACGCCGAGGCGGGGCCCCCAGTCTTTTTTATCCGGGTTAACGAGATACTTGTCGGAACCGGTAGCCCGAACGAGCTGCCCCGTGGCGAAGTTGAAGTTGATGTTTCGGTTGGGAGAGCCGCCGTAGTAAGGAGTAGCGTACTCATAGCGCAAGCCCAAATTGAGCGTAAGCCGGGGCGTCACTTTCCAGTCGTCTTGTGCGTATCCCGCCCAAATCTGTTGCAACTGATTGACAACCGGTGAGGAACTAATAGTGAACCGGTCCGGCAAGCCAAGCAATAGGTCCGCCACAGAATCGCCGGAGGAGATTTGACCGGCGGGATCGGCGGTGAAATTTCCACGGAATCGATATAGCGGTGTACGCCGCTGAACGTCGATAAATTCGTCGCTTTTAGCGCGTAATTCAAAACCGACATGGATGGCATGCGCTCCTTCCGCTAGGGAGAGGCTGTCCAGTATGCCGTAGAGGTGGGGTTTTTGGAATTGCGGGCGAA
>JALYIM010000255.1 GCA_030775785.1 Acidobacteriota bacterium | reverse complement strand
CGGTTGAACGCTCTACCTGGTAAAATCCGTGGATTCGAAGGGCCGTCGCAGCCGATAGCGAAGGTTGCTTTCGTTCGACCTTCCAGCGATCACGCGTCCGCACGGCTTACCGAAAAACAGGTCCCGCGCGAAACAGGTGTTGAGACTATTCTGTTGCTGGATACTCTACGCTCGCAACACTCGAGGTCGCTAAGAAGTGAAATCTGACGAAATTAGTAGTTACAAAATGAAAAGCCTGGCATCCCGTATTCGAGGACGCCAGGGAGCGTTGAATGCCGAGCAGTTGGCCGAGCTTTTGGGCATGTCACGAATTACCATTTTGCGTCGCGCAAAGCGTGGCACGATACCTTCGTTTCGCGTTGGCTCTTCGGTTCGATTCGACCCTGCCAATATTGCCAAATGGCTCCTCGGTCAAGGTGTGCGTTCGTCGAAAAGCTAATTCTGTCCTGATACCAGTGATACCTAAATCCAGAGCAACAGAGGTCGTTACAGGTCTCTAAAGGCAACAGACCCTAAGTTGCAATTCTCTTGTAAGTCCTTAGTTGCAAGGGTATTATGTCGCAAGTATAGGTATCAACTGAGGTTGTCGGAACTGGAAGTAATCGAATCCCTCCCTCTCCGCCAATCACTGAATTTTCCTGTAAAACCCAGCGGGAACGGATCTACTTCGACGCAAGCGTCATTCGCGAGAATGACCATCTTTGCTCAGGCCGACAGAACTAACCGGCAACATAACTAAGATAATGTCATGCTGAGCGCGGCTGGAGTCGCAAAGCGACCGAGGAGGGACGAATCCCATACCTCGGGAGATGCGCGACGACTCTTCTGCCGAAAGCCTTACCACACACGGCATTGCGGTGCATGCACCATCGCTTGTCCTGACTTGCATCCAAACGCCTTACCAAATTCCGGCATGTTCGACAGCGGACGATTCACCCGGAAATGCGCCAGCGAATGCGGGTTCGTTATCACCTGGTTACGCGCCGCCTCAGGACGCTCTTCATTACACCAACTGAATGAGTACGACAGAAAGAAGCGCTGGCGCGCTGTCAGTCCGTCGCTCTCGGGCGTGTCAATTGACTTGCCTTCGGACTTGTAGAGATTTTCAAGCGCCATCATCGCCAGGTGAAGGCCACCGTTGTCGGCGGTATCTTCTCCGGCGGTGAGTTTTCCATTCTGCTTCACGCCGTACTCGGGAATTTCCTGCGTGTTTTGATCAACGATGCATTGATCTTTTTCGTCATACCTCCTGGCGTCTTCTGCCGTCCACCAGTCGCGGAGGTTGCCTTTGTCGTCGAACTTTCTGCCCTGATCATCGAAGCCGTGAATTGTTTCGTGTCCGATGACCATGCCGATGGCTCCGTAATTGGACGCATCATCCTGCTCGCCGCTGAAAAAAGGTGACTGCATGATTCCAGCGGGGAAATTGATGGTGTTGAACTGCGGATCTTCGTACGCGTTAATCGTTGGGGGAGTCATGTCCCACTCGGTGCGGTCTACGGGTTTGCCGATTTTTGTGATCTGCCTCCGAGCCTCGAATTCGTTAGCCGCATTCATGTTCGCCAAATAATTATCCGGGCTAACTTTCACCGCGCTGTAGTCGCGCCACTTATCTGGATATCCAATTTTTTGCAATGTGGCGTCCTGCTTGATGAGGGCCTGTTTCTTGGTTGAATCAGCCATCCAGTCCAGTTGCTTGATTTCTTCTGTTAACTCCTTGCGAATCGAATCCACAAGTTTAATGGCGCGTTCCTTGCTGCTCGGTGGGAACGCGATATTGACGTAGGCTTGCCCCAGCGCCTCTCCTAAATAACGATCGGCGGAAGAAACGCATCGTCGCCAGGGTGGCAGCATCTGCGGAGTTCCCGAGAGTGCCGTGCCGAAGAAATCAAAGTTCGCCTGCACAAAATCGTCACCCAGGTAGGGGGCGCCGCGATGCAACATCCACCAACGCAGGTAAGTACGCCAGTCCTCGACCGGCCTGGATTTAATTTGTTGCTCAAGCGAATCTAGAAACGGTGGAGCGCTGACAATGTAGAAAGGGACCGCGGGCGCGTCCATCAATTTAAAATACTCGCTCCAGTTGAAGTCCGGAACCACGGCTTTGATTTGCTCCAGACTTCGTTTGTTGTAGATTTTCTTTGGATCGCGGCGCGTGACATTGTCCATCGAAGCTTTCGCGAATTGCGTTTCGATGTCCATCACTACTTTCGCTTCCGTGGATGCGCTGTCGGGGGAATCGCCCGCCAACTGAAACAATTTCTGTATGTGCTGGACGTATTTCGCTCGCGTGTCTTTAAAACGCTCTGAATCTCCCGTATAGAAATCAATGGACGGGAGCGCCATGCCGCCTTGATCAATTCCCGCGACTACTTTGGAAGCGTCCGCTAAATCCTGTGTCGGTCCAAATCCAAACAACGGCGCCTTGGTGCCATTGTCGTCTGCCTGCCACATTTGCCACATCGCCGGAAATTTCAAGTGCAGGTAGGCCAGCACGCGCGGCAAGTCTCGCTTCGTCTTGAGCGATGAAATCATGTCGAGATGCGGACGCAGCCATTCCCTTTCGCGGCTGTCGCGTCCGGATTGATCCATGCAACTTTGCCAATAATCGCCGATCTGGCGCTCTCCTCCGGTGGCTGCGCTATCGGCGTGTGCCTTTTCTAATGTGTTCCGCAAAATTGTCTGGTTATAAAGAAACAGCGGCAGCGCGGTGGAACTGACCGGCATATCTTGGGCAATCGGATGGGCCTTGATCCAGTTCGAACAGGTATAAGCGTAGAAGTCATTGCAGGGCTCTTTACCTTTGTCCACGATGCCTGGATCGAACTTTTCGAGCTTCGGCAGCGACTCGTTGCCTGAACCTTGGGAAGAATCGTTATTTGCAGTTTGCGAGAAAAGTGAAGAACCAAAAAGTAGAACGCAGCCAACAGCTTTCACCCAGTTATTCATACGACCTCGATGGGAAGAATTCGTGTAACAGCCTGTTGTACGGATGACGGCGGGAAACAGTTTAACCCAGTGAACCTCTAACATTCTGAACGACGCTAAGAATCTAGGGGTTTGTTATGCAGCCAAGCTAGTGGATAGGTTCTCTGTCGCCCTGACGGATTTGGGAAGGCAGGAGGGGCATGAGATCGTAATTTTTTCGCGAATTCCCGATTGACTCAGTTTAGTAAACAGAAAGTCTCTCTTCGAAGGCCCGTGATTGTCAGAACCACGCTTAATTCCCACCCAGCAAGGGAAGATTCACCCATTGGCCCACAATAAGGACGTGAACTGATTGGTGGCGCGAGGGGCTGCTCTCCACTTATTACTAATGGGGTTTTGCCTGCGTGAAGGAGGATGCGCGAGGTATCTCATTACGCGACTGAGGAATTACCCACTTCACCTTCCCGGCCGACCTAAAAGGTGGTTGATTGGGTCCAGATTCCCAGTTTCTTCCCACCGTTTAACCAATTTGATTCGTAATTCATCAGAGGCAATAAAAAAGCGGCCCGCAAGGGCCGCTCTCCTCCAGCACCGCAATTACCCTGAAATCTAACGGCTGCCTGCGGCCGCCGCTTTACTTTTGACTTCCTTCAACGGAGCAGCCTCGCTCACTCCTCCGGAGGCGATCGCTGAAATTTTCGCCAGCACGTGCTCCATCGAACTTCCGGTATCTAAATTCGCATCCACATAAGGATGCCGGCCGCCGTCCGCGTGCAGAACCAGAACCTGCGTCGTCTTGTGGGTCTTCTTTACCATGTATGGCAGATGATGGCGATCGTCCCGGGTGAGCGTCTGGCCAAGGATCACGAGATCGAATGTCCCTTGCTTCAGTGCCTCGAGCACTCCCTTGCGGCCCTCCGCCGTCTGCACCTGGTGGCCCGCTTTTTGCATGGAAGCAGCGTGTGAAGCTAACACGTCCGCGTCCCCTTCGCCGTATAGAACCTTCAAATTGGCAGCTTTATTGCCATTACTTGCACCCTGATTAGCCATGGATAGTTGTCTCTCCTGAGGTCTTTCCACAGTAACAACGTCAGGGCGAAAGTAGAACGTCACCGAAGACCAGCGACGAGCGGCACTTTCGGGGCTTCGAGGAGTCTCCATTTCACAAGAACTTGCCCTGAAAATCGTTTTACGGGATACAATTCTGCATTTCCCGAGGGGGAACATTCATGCGTTTCTGGTCCCGCACCGTGTTTCTTGGCTGTGTCTTTCTATCTGCCACACTCTCAGTGAACCCCGCACGCGGTCAACAACCAGCCTCCGATTCCGATCGGACCACTACCTACTGCGATTTCGCGGATGGAAATCAACTCACTGTGCAGTACAGCCGGACTGAGAATCGAGATGGTGAGTTGCGCGATGGCCGTATCTGGCAGCCAGCCGGCGCTCCAATGATTCTGTACGTGCAGACGCCGCTGACATTCGGAGACTCCCAAGTACCCGTCGGCGCCTTCAGCCTTTACGTGCTGCCGGGACGGAAGCAGTGGACACTGATCGTCAACAAGAACGTCAGCCCTGGTTCGAATTACGACCAGAAGGATGACGTGGCGCGTGGCGCCATGGAAATCGGGGAAGTCGGTGACCCCGTTAAACCCGCCCAGGTCTCGTTTGCCCACACCTCACCCAAAGGTTGCAGCCTGCAAATTTATTATGGAAAAGCAGGTGCTTTCGGCAGTGAGTTTAGGGAGCCGTAGTTGGCGCTTGGCTTGATTCGCACTTAGTAATCGCGACATGCGGACAATAGGAATTAAAGGTAAGCGCCGAGAGACAGCGTTTACGGACCTGTTGCGCACAGCTCCTAATTGATGCTACCTTTCCGCCTTCAAACCCATGGCCGTCTCAAGCTCGAAAGCACTGACTGGACTTCGCATCGCAATCGGCATCCTCTTCTTGATTCTCGCGGAATACAAAGTGGTCGGCACCGAATTCACGCGAGCGGGAGGGTTTCAATACTGGATCAATCGCTTTATCCAGGATGGTGCCTATCCATTTATGGTTCCGATTCTGAAAAACTTCGTCCTTCCGCATGCCACACCGATCTCGTTTCTTGTGGCGTACGGAGAACTGGCGATCGGATTTTCTCTGCTCTTCGGGATCTTAGTCCGCGCGGCCAGCGTCTGCGGAATGATCTACATGCTTACCCTGTTGTTTTCTTCCAACTATCCCGGCCCACATGCCGCCGTATGGAAATATTTCGGAGGCTCTCTCGAACACCTGGTTTTAGCGCTCTGCTTCGCAACTTTCGCCGCCGCCGCTCAGCAAAGAATAAAACTTCCAAAAACAACGGATTGACCCCCAGTACTTACATCCCCCATTATTGTGTACAAATCCCACAAATACGGTCTTGCGATAAGTTGCACGCTCAAATGTTGCGCTTAAGAGAAATAGTTGTCCCACTATTACTAACTAGATACGTCTGCATTTGGCGCCCGAGCGGACCTTCGCGGATTTCCCTCCCAATCGGCCTCTGGCTGAAGATTGAATGACTGGGCGCCCAACTTATTCGCGCGTTCTGCGGATGAGTGGGATTCGGTGCAAAACCTGAGCTTTCGTCAAGACTGCCATCACCGTATGCTAGTTCCGGTTTATTGACAGTTCCTGAGCGCGGTAGATATCCTCAACTCTCACCTTCTATTACTTCCAGTGTTTATGCGCGGCAACGTTCATTTTCCCGTTGTAATCAGTGTTGTGTTGTTGTGCACCGCCCTGTGTCAGGCCCAAATCTCCATCGTCCCCACCACTACCCTGACTTCTGAAACCGGCACTAATACCAGCGCCAGCAGCTTCACCGCGCAGAACGATGGCAATGCAGACGCTGGCAACGTAAGCAAAGTTTCGTTGCGCACTCTGCTCTATCCCGGATCGAATACAAGAATTTACGCCCATCTTCTCCCCTGGTTCGGACAGCCCAAGCACATGTCCGTCGGATACAGCTCTGATGATCCGGTGCAGGTCAGGCGCCAAGTAAGCGACATGCTCAGTCGCCGAGTGCAGGGTGCGGTACTCGACTGGTACGGTCCGAGTTCCATCCGCAGCAATCAAACTGCACTTGATCTCAAGACAGAAGCTGAGTCACGTCAGGGAGCGTTCGAATTTGCCATCCAAGAGGATAACGGGGCCCTTGCAACTGCGGCAATGCAATCCGGGTGCGACGTTACCCAGCAGCTAATCAACGATCTTACGTACGCAGCCAATAATTTCGAGTTCTCGCCCGCCTATATGAGAATTGGCGGTCGTCCGGTAGTATTTTTCTTCGACGTTGATAAGTACTACGTTGATTGGAATCGCGTGCGGTCCGCGCTTCCAATGAATCCCTTGTTTATCTCGAGGAACCGCTCCGCACTCACGGCCCCGCAAAGCAACGGCGCCTTCAGTTGGCTGTCGGTTATCCGAAGCAATCCCTACGACGCGGGGCTTTCTTATCTGGACAACTTTTACAGCGCCGCGCTGGCTTCTCCGGCGCAGCTTGCTTTTGGGTCTGCGTACAAAGGTTTCAACGATTCACTCGCAAGTTGGGGAACCAATCGTTTCATACACCAGCAGTGCGGTAAGACCTGGCTCGCGACCTTTGCCGAGATTGCACGCTTCTACTCGAGCAGCAATCAGTTGGACGCCCTGCAACTTGTGACCTGGAATGATTACGAAGAAGGAACAGAGATCGAAACTGGCATTGATAACTGCTTGTCTGTTGAACCCACAATTTCAGGCCAGACTCTGACTTGGGCAATTCCGCCAGACCCTCGCTCGGTCCAGAAACTCGGCGCATCGCAGGTGGACGAAAGCACGGTAGACCATTACACCGTCTTCATCTCGAAGGATGGGCAGAACCTGATGCCCCTCGCGAATGTTCCAGCCGGCACACATGCTCTTGACCTGTTGCACTTCGGACTAGCCGCTGGCAACTATATTTTGTATGTGCAGGCGGTGGGAAAGCCCTCGATACAAAACAAGATGTCGCCGCCAGTGGGCTTCAATCCGGTGGACCAACCCCCGGTCGTTAATCTCTCCGTCACCCCCGCCTCCGGAGCGGCACCGCTGGCAGTAACGGCCTC
>JALYIM010000254.1 GCA_030775785.1 Acidobacteriota bacterium | reverse complement strand
GAATGGATCGAGTCGGGGCGGCCCCTCCGCGGGATCGGAGGCAGCGTTCCACGGCAAACAGCAAAGTCTGTTTGTTCACAGGCTTCACTAAATATTCGTCCGCACCAAGAGCTCCGCCAATCGCAGGCTGATCCACGATGGTCACGACGATGACAGGAATCCTTGCCGTGCGCGGGTCGTTCTTCAACTGCAGCAGAATCTGCAGTCCGTCGCCCGGCTTCATAAGCAAATCCAAAGTGATGGCATCCGGCTGAAGTTCAGCCGCCATCTCGGTGGCACGTTCCGGCTGATCGCATCGTGTGGTTTCATAGCCGGACGAGGTCAGCTGCGACTGGATAAGTTGCCCGGTCGCCGCGTTGTCCTCAACGATAAGAATCTGCGGCGCTTTGCCCGCTCTTGGTTTGACCATCCCCACCGCGGCGGGCTGGTCTATTTGGACGGCCACCAGAGGAAGGGAGAAGTGGAAGCATGTTCCCTTTCCAGGTGCGCTCTCAATTCCCAGTTGGCTGCCATGCATGCGGACGAGGCTCGCCGCGATGGCCAGTCCCAATCCCGTGCCTTCCGAGGCGCTGCCCGTTTGTGAAAGCCGAACGAACGCCTCGAACATGCGCTTTTGTTCTTCCAGTGGAATTCCCGGGCCGTTATCGCGCACTTCCACTCGGACTTCGTCATCCACTTGAAGGGCGGCCAACTCGATCTGGCCGCCTTCCGGAGAGAACTTAATGGCATTGCCGACAAGATTCAGGAGCACTTGTTTGAATCGCATCGGGTCGGCGTTAACATGCAGCCTTGGCTCGACCCGCTGTAGCAGTACTTGCGATTTCTTTTCCGCCAGCGGATAAAGGCCGTGGATGACTTCGGTCAAAGCCGATGCCACATTCACGTCCTCACGCACAAGCTCCATTTTGCCCGCTTCAATTTTGGAAAGGTCCAGGATATCGCTGATCAATTTCAGCAGGTGCTTCCCGCCAGTATGGATGTGGTTGACGTAGCGTTGCTGGCGGTCGTTCAGCGCCCCGTAACGCGGGTCGGCGAGCAGGTCGGAAAAGCCGAGAACTGCGTTTAACGGTGTGCGTAGCTCGTGGCTCATCGTAGAGAGAAATTGATCCTTGAACTTACTGGCCCGCTCCGCTTCTTCCTTGGCGCGCACCAGCAGGTCCTCAGCACGCTTCTTCAAGGTGATATCGTGGAAGACGACAACGCCGCCCCGCTGCGTGCCATCCTTATCCCGGAGAGGCCGCCCCGTTACACTAATCAGCATGCCCTCTGGCTGCTTGGGATGGCGCACGAAAATTTCTACGGCGTCCGCACGCTCCCCTCGAATCGCTCGCGCTAAAGGCACCTCGTTTGGATCGAAAGGTGTTACCCCGTCGAGCTGATAGAGGCTATATCGGCCCGTCCACTCGTTGGGAGCTGTGTCCGTCGCACCGAGGCCCAGCATCTCCTCGGCTGAGCGGTTAAATAGTAAAAACTTTCCATTTTCATCGGCGACAACCACGCCGTCGCCCATACTTCCAAGGATCAATTGCAAAAGTTCTTTTTGATGTTTTGTTTCTTCTTCTACGCTCTTTTTTTCTGTAATGTCCCGGAAAACAAGCACCACTCCGAACCCTTCCCCAGTATTCGAAAGGATGGGCGCGGCACTATCTTCGATATCAAATTCTTTGCCATTCTTGGAGAGCAAAATCGTGTGGTCCGCCAAACCGATCACCTTCCGCTCGCGGAAGACTTTCTTGACCGGGTTCTCGACGGGACGGCGAGTCTCCTTGTTCACGATGTCAAACACTAAGTCCATGGATTTGCCGGTGGCCTCAGCCTGCGTCCAGCCGGTAAGCGATTGGGCGACCGTATTCATAAAAGTTACGGTGCCGTTCATATCCGTAGTGATCACCGCATCGCCGATACTCTCGAGAGTCGTCGAGCACCATTCTTCACTTTTTCTTAACGCCTCTTGCGTCCGTTTGCGTTCGGACCGCTCACGCCTGAGCAGGATGAAACAGAACACCAGAATCGAAACGCTTAGAAGAGACCCAATGAGGATCGTACGTTTCGTTCTGGTCACACCCGCGCTGGCTCTCTCCGCGCGAAGCTTCAGAAGCCTTGTTTCTTCGCTGATCATTCCTGCAATCGGCTGACTTGGAATAGTGCTACCAATCATTTTTTGTCATTACCCTGCTCCCCATCACCGTTTAGC
>JALYIM010000253.1 GCA_030775785.1 Acidobacteriota bacterium | reverse complement strand
AGCGCGAAACCAGGACACTAGAAAAAAAGCTGACGGCGAAGGCGATCAAGATCGCCTGAATAGATACTCGTAATACCTGCTCGGTCTCACGAATGCGCAACAGACCATTACCACGCTCGTAGGCTCCTACCCTGTCCAGCATCAGAACTACGACGATGGCGAACGCCACGGCCACAGTAAGAAGCGCACGAAAAGGATATTCAATATGCTTGCCGATGTTTAAGTAGAAGTAAATCCAATAGCCGGCTGTCACCGCGAAAACGACGGTCAGCAGATCAATAGCAACTTCCA
This sequence comes from Acidobacteriota bacterium, assembly GCA_030775785.1. Taxonomy (GTDB): domain Bacteria; phylum Acidobacteriota; class Terriglobia; order Terriglobales; family Acidobacteriaceae; genus JALYIM01. The sequence continues at coordinate 4,843 of JALYIM010000253.1, read as the reverse complement.
CTACTGCGATGGTGCGTCGAAAACGGGCGGCGGCGCCGCGCTTCCCTGCTATATCAATTAAATCCAGACGACTGGCTGCAGTATCGAATCTTTCCGCAGTCGCGTCGGTTATTCCGAGGGAGGAATGCATCGAACTCCTTGTTTATCGCTGCCGCGATTTAGAAAACACTTTGCGTAAGTAATAGTTTCTAAATCATTTTGTCAATCCCCAGTGCGGATAGAACGCGAGTTGGGCGAAGGCGGTGATATCCGACTTCCTGCCTGAAGCTAAGATTGGAAACCGCCACTGCTCATACTGCACGGTGCCGGAAAAAACCAAATTGGACGGAAGCTTCACGTCAGCATTGACGGAATAATCTACTAGCCGGCCTCCGCCAATGAAACTCTTTGAGACTTCCTGATGGCGATAACCCGCCTGAATTTTACTCATCGGCGAAAATCTGTAGGTCAACCACCCCTGGCCACCCAAGCCGGCTCTTCCTATCCAGTTCCCAATCAGTTGGCCATCATTAGTGTAACCGGAGCGATAGCGTCTCAGGCCGTAGTAAACGAATCCAGGACTGAACTCGGACGTCAACGGCTCGTGGATGCCCTCAGCGCGAAGCTCAAGCTTGGGAAGTCTTGGCATCTGCGGTATATAGATGCCGGGATTGACGGTTGCGCGCGTGGATCCTAAAGGAGAAATTTCATCCACCACCATGGCATCCATATAGAAAGTCAACCAGTTACGCATGCCAGGGACCCGATAACTGAAATCGGCGGTAGAGATGCGTTTCCCGGGATTGTCGTTTCCTACAGTGTTACCAGTGCGATTGTGAGAATAGAAAGTTCGTAAGAAATTATGCCAGGTGAATGGTAGTCCGGGACCGGCGAACTGGGCGGTAATTCCCATCCCGACCTCGAGGTTCTCCGTGGGTTTGAAACTGATTTTATACCCGTCTAAAAAGGGCTGCGGATTGATGTGACCCGGTCCCACTAAATTTGGACTGTTGAATTCCCATTGCTGGCCATCGAGTTGCCCAATAAAATATTCCGTGCGCACCGGCCCTAGAAACTTGGAGAGTAGCGGAATTTTGTATGGTGACACGTTGTCGATCTTCAGCATCAGGATAGGTTCTGCATTGTCGCTGAACAATAACGAACCGGATTCGCCCGGACCCATCCACTGACTTTGTTTACCAAACGACAATTGCACACCCAGAAACGTGGCGGAAACATTGCCTTCGAGTAAATGAAAGCGGTCTACCGCAGCCCGTCCATTGATCAACTGAGAAACTGGCACTGTGGCCGTACAGCCGGGACCGATCTGAGGTTGCTGGCAAAGCCCATCCGCCGACGCTGTCGCCTGGAGGACGTTAGCACCGTCCGAGGGGGTAGCGGGAGCATGCTGATACTCTCCGCGCACATAAAAAGCTAACGGTCCAGCGACGGCACTGGCAGTGACTCCCGTCACGTTGTTGACGCCATTCCAATACGGGCGTCCGTAATCGTTGGTGATCGTTTGTCCGAAATGATATCCGTCGCGAAGCGGGGTGCCGGAGATTCCAATGACCCTCGTGTAGAGGGATTCGACTTGCGCCCCAACATTCGCGGCACCATCCCATCGTGCTGTCTCGGGCGCAAACTCTTCTTTCAAAACCGAATAAGTCTTCTCTCCTTCGCTTCCTTCGGTCTCCTCGTCCACGACGACATCCTGCGCTTCGCTCAGCAGACGCGCACACTCCATCCGCGTCCATGGTCGCATTCCGAGGTATGCGGTGCGCATGTAGCCGAGCGCCGCAAGGCGTTCCAACGCGGGATAGATCCAGCTATCGAGTGGAACATAGGGTGAAGCCATGTGTTCGGGGTTGCGCGTGTGTTCGGAAGTCTCGTCAGTGAAGGCCGTTCCCCAAGCGCTGCCGCCAAGTTCCTTGTCGTGGTGGGCACGATAAGCCTGGCGACCGAAGTACCAACCAAGTAGGCTTCCGATGACGGCGTCAGAAGCAAAATGTTGCTTGCCTGTCACCCGGGTCAACGTCACTCCTGAGGCGACCCCATACGCCAAAATCTGGCTCAAAGTGCCCGGATATTCATGCGCCCAGACGCTGGCCGCGGCCCAGGCGATCGCGGAATGCTCTGAAGGAAACGAGGCGCCTCCTTGAAAAAAAGTTCCGTTGTGGTCCTTCTCCAAAGGACGCGGCCGCTGACTTATTGATTTGATCAGGTAGGTCAGAGCCGTGCTATTCAAGGCAGCTTCACCGCTAAGGAACCCTGTCTCTCGGAGATGTTCATTGTTCGTCGCTTGCCCTAAAAGGTAGGATCCGCCCGCGATTCCTATGAGAGAGTAAGCACCGTAGTTCGAGATGCTTTTACTTCTCTTCAGTTGGTTGGGTTTGTCAGGAACCTGCTTTGCCATCCAGCTGTCGCTTGCGATTAACCCTGCGGTCAAACCGGCCACTGGAACCATCCATCGCAAATCCTTGGTGCGAAAACGAACGGGACTGGTCCAAAACTCTTTCTGGTCACTGACTAAATGCCTGAAGAACGGAGCGAACAGCCGGTTTTGCGGATCTTCCCCTGGAGGTAGTTCGTAGCTGTGATCAGAACTTTCGGAGTTAGACGGCACATTGGGTAATTCTTGTACGACCGCATGCGACGAGTCGCCCTCCGGCAGGGCAGGAGTAGTCTGCGCCCACGCCCCACAAGTGATTACACAGAAGAAACTGGATACGCGAAGGAAATAGCTCATTGGCGCCTATTTAGCCAACGTCCTGGCAACCTGCGCCGCAATTGCAATTGATGAAACCAGTTGCGATGCCTGCAGCGTATTCCTCCACGTGAAACTGCCGCCGAAGGCGCGGTCCGGCACCACAACCATATCCCCCGGCTGCATTGGCGTTTCGAGTGGGCCGCCGGAAAATAACCCTCCCGAGAATAATCCTCCTGAGCTGCCAGCGACCGACCCGTCAGCACGGATCACGAAAATAGCGCGCTTATTTGCCATGGCGGTGGGGCCTCCAGCTTGTTTCAGATACCAACCTGCGCTTCTGCCAGGGCGGTAAGTGATGGCTGTGGGGTTATAAACAGAGCCGTCTACCATCACCAGGTTGGGCTTTTTGGGAATGTAGATTGCATCCCCAGCTCGCACCGGAATATCGGAGGAGGTGTTCTTCCAACGGCCCGTTTTACTAGAAATATGTAGGACCATGCGTCCAGCTGGGGGAGTGTTCTGGAGTTTCTCCAGCGTGTTCTTCCATTGCAGCACCGCAGCTTCACGGGTCAGAGGATCAATTTCAGCTGTGGTTCTGAAGGTTGCGCCTTCCTGTTGAACCTGTCGCACGAGCTGCGAGCGATTCTTTTCCTCCAGATCGCGCACTTGGACGCGCTCGAAAATGATGCCGTAGGGATAAGCATCAGCACGGAAACCGCCGGCGCGCTCAATCACAGAACTCAAACGCTCGCCTTCCTGGATGCCGTAGGTACCGGGGTGAATGACTTCACCCTGCACTGAAATACTGGCGCCTCGATCGTTCCATCCTGCCAGCTGCCGGATGGTGAGCACGTCGCCATCGTGCAGACGCACATCGGTGTCAGGCTCTCCTGAAAGTGCTTTGGCGATCGGGACCAATTGATGGTCGCCAATTATTTTTTCGCCGTGCTCGACCGTATAACGGGTCAGGTCCGCCTGCTCGCTGAAGGCACTACGCTTCAGGCCCCCCGACAAACGAACCAGATCAGCAGCCGTCATATTGTCACCCAGAGGATATTTTCCGGGGCGGCCGACCTCGCCCTCGATCGTCACTGCGGCCGGATCCGTCTTCAACAAATTTCTCTGTACGAAAACTCTGTCCGTAGATTGCAGCACGATGTTCGCTGCGCTATCTCCCGAGAGCGCTTTGGTCAAGTTCGCGCTCAGCACTTTCAGTTTTCCGTCTTCGGTCCGTCGAAAAACCTGAACGTCGTCCAGACGCGCTTCCGGAGTTGTGCTTCCGGCGAGGAAAATCGCGTCGCTCAACAAGGTTGCTCCATTAGTTACGTGATCGCCAGGGTCCCTTACTTCACCACTAACTGTGATTACTGGAGAGTCTTCAAAGTCATAGCGGCCGAAAACGCGCACGGTGTCGAACGGTTTCAAAACAAGATTCTGGTCCTTGCCGCCCAGGGCGTCATCCAGATTGAAAGCCAGCACTTCCGGAGTGTAGTCGGGAGCTTTCAGGCGAATGATCTCCGCGTGCTGCTTATAAGGCTCGGGCAGAATGTCTTTATAAGAGCCGACTAAATCGCTGATCTTCATGCCATCGCGATAGGCGTACTTTCCTGGCCGGAACACGTGCCCGTCGAGGTAAACAGTTTTGTCGGCAAACGCGACGATAGGAGAAATTTTGACTTTGTCGCCATCCTGGATTTTGAATTCCTCGAGCGCCTTGGTGACCGCAGCCTCGTTATTGTTTTCCGGAACGTCCAATGCAAGCATGCTGCGACTCTCGTGAGCCTGAATGCGCTCGACATCTACGTGGCGCAAGGTGCCGGTAGCCAATACCCCACCCGCGAGTTGCAATGCGTCGGCAAGATTCTTCTCTTCCCCGAGCTCATAGATTGCAGGGCGCCGCACCATACCCTCAATCGTCACTTCCGAACCAATTGGAGGAATCAAAACGGTGTCGCCTGATTCCAGCCTCTGCATATTGGACCGTATGCCGTGCAAAAGGAGGTCGTAAACATCCACCTGCTGGACCATTTCTTTGCCGCGAAAATGTTTCAGGATACGAATGGAGCCCCGAGAGGTTGGACCGCCCGCCTCATAGAGCGCATTTAATGGAATTGAGAGCGAGCTGACATCGTAAGCCCCCGGATTCTGCACATC
>JALYIM010000252.1 GCA_030775785.1 Acidobacteriota bacterium | reverse complement strand
TTGCCCGGACGTTTCAAAATGGGAATACGCCAGTTTGCTCGGACTAGGAGAGAGGCAAATCATGCGTTCTGATCGCGTTTTTGATGCTTTACACACGTTGCGAAATCGGTATATGCTGTGTCAATTGGCTTCCAAAGCTACCCGTAAGTTTCACAAACCAAACACCAGAATTCAGGAAACCATGAACGAAGTTCTGGATAAGATTGCTACCTCGGAGCGGCAGTCTATTTTGTCTGAACCGGAACATTTTGCAGAAGCACAACGGCGGGCTGCGTAACACGCAGTCCCGCTCGTCTGTTCCTCGAATTGTAAGTCCAGTCTCCTATTGACCCCCCTTTGAAAATCTCCTCGCAGGTGAACAATGACCATCGCAGAACTTAAAGAAAAAAATATAACTGAGCTGACCAAGATCGCCCGATCGCTGGATCTGCCTGGCGCCAGTGGCTTACGAAAACAAGATCTGATCTTCAAGATCCTGCAGGCGCAGAGTGAAAAAGAAGGTCACATTTTTGCCGAAGGGGTACTTGAAATTCTGCCCGATGGCTATGGATTCCTTCGCTCCCCTGATTACAACTATCTGCCTGGTCCCGATGACATTTATGTTTCGCCATCTCAAATACGCAAATTTGATTTAAAAACCGGCGACACCATTAGCGGGCAAGTTCGGCCGCCGCATGAGGGTGAGAAGTATTTTGCCCTGGTCAAAATTGAAGCGGTGAATTTTGAATCCCCGGATGAAGCCCGCAATAAGATTCTGTTCGATAATCTAACGCCGCTCTATCCGCAGGAGCGCTTGAAGCTTGAGACCACTCGGGAAAACGTCAGCGCCCGAGTCATGGACCTGCTGACTCCGATTGGAAAGGGCCAGCGTGGACTGATCGTTTCGCCCCCCCGCGCCGGCAAAACCATGCTGCTGCAGAACGTCGCGAACTCCATCACTACCAACCACCCAGAAGTAGTGTTGATTGTGCTATTGATTGATGAGCGTCCGGAAGAAGTTACCGACATGCAGCGCTCGGTAAAAGGCGAAGTGATTTCTTCGACCTTCGATGAACCTGCTGCTCGCCACGTCCAGGTTGCGGAAATGGTCATCGAAAAAGCCAAGCGCCTGGTTGAACACAAACGCGATGTAGTGATCCTCTTGGATTCCATCACTCGTCTGGCACGCGCCTACAACACAATCGTTCCGCCCAGCGGGAAAGTGCTCTCCGGCGGCGTGGATTCAAACGCGTTGCAGCGTCCGAAACGTTTCTTCGGATCGGCCCGCAATATAGAGGAAGGCGGCTCGCTCACTATTATCGCCACTGCCTTAATTGATACCGGATCGCGCATGGATGACGTGATCTTTGAAGAATTCAAAGGTACCGGCAACATGGAAATCATCCTCGACCGAAAGCTGGTAGATAAGCGCACCTTCCCTGCCATTGATATTCAGAGGTCCGGAACGCGTAAGGAAGAATTGTTGATCCCGAAGGAAGATCTCACGCGAATATGGGTGCTGCGCAAAGTATTGAACCCACTGTCCCCGGTGGAGGCTATGGAACTGCTGATTGACAAGCTCAACAAGACGAAGTCAAACGGCGAGTTCCTGTCGAATATGAGCTCGCTGTAGCTGTTCTCTGGGTGGCGGGCGCTCCGCCCACATACTGTGTCCAACGGGTGCCGCTAGGAAGCTTGCGAACCGCCCCCTTGGTCCATCACATATACTCGTCCCGGACCAGCGGTCTGAATATTATTCTGGTGAAAGATATCTTTAATTCTGCGGCGTAATTCCCGACTGACCGCGTATTGCTTCAGCGGACGAGTTTTTACAATCATCAGGTACTCAACCTCTCCGTTCCCCACTCGATCAATACCCGGCACCTGAATGTCGCTTACAATGTCCGCCACATATGTCGGATCGTGCCGGACTTCATCTCCAATTTGCTGCAGCAATTTTATGATTCGCTCGCTGGGTTCGTTGTAAGCGACGGTTACGCGCAAAATGAGTTGCGACCAGTCGCGCGTGGTATTTGAGACGATTTTGATTTCGCTGTTTGGGACGGTATGCACTGTACCATCGTCATCCCGAAGGATGGTATGGCGCAGCGTCATCTCCTCGACAGTTCCCTTCACTCCCGCGACCCGCACGTTGTCCCCAATATCGTATTGGTTCTCCAACAGAATAAAAAAACCATTAATGAAATCCTTCACCAGAGTTTGCGCGCCAAATCCTATTGCCAGGCCGGCGACCCCGGCGCTCGCGAGCAGTGGTTCCAGGTGAAGGTTGAGTTGCGCGAGCACCATGAGCGCCGCGACGAATACAATTACGAAAACTCCAACACTGGTGAGAACTCCGGCGACCGTCCGCACCTGCTGTGCCTTAAATCCTCGCGGAAGCTTCTTAATTTGGACTGCCGCCACTCTATCGGTAATAAGGCGTAGACCTCGTATCAACAAAAATGCCACGATGATGATCAACGCGATCTTGGGCATCTCATGGCGGACGAAGCTCATGAGATCGTCGCGCCAATCGAGTAGCAAAATGTTACAGCGCTGAGGATCGTTAAAAAAGGCGGAGGAAAGGTAATCGAACAGAATGGATTGCATGGACAGAGGCGATTATAACAATGACCTCACCTCTCAAAGAGAGATCTGCAGGCGAAAGTATAATTGTTTAATCTCAGTGATCCGAGGTGATTGTGCGGTCTAAATTTCTTTCCTTCCCACTTGTCTTTCTCTCGTTTTTAGCCTGTCCAGCGTTCCCTCTCGCACGGGACTTTGCATCCGCGCAGCTCTCGCCCGACGCACACGAAGCTAGAGCACAGATACCACCGAATCCCGAGGACGAAAGCCGCCGGCGCTTGGAACAAGATATGGCAAAAAAAGCCAATCAGGAGCGGCAGGAAAAACTGAAGAAAGATACTGACAAACTATTCTCCCTCGCCACGGAACTAAAACAGTATGTGAACAAATCAAATGAAAACACTCTTTCGCTGGATGTCGTAAAAAAGGCGGAAGAAATCGAAAAGTTAGCCCGCAGCGTGAAGGACAAGATGAAAGCTGGCTACTAAGCAAGTCGCATGGCTGAAAGACAATAATGACATCTGTCCGCATGGATAAGTGGCTCTGGGCCGCCAGATTTTTTAAGACACGCACACTCGCTGCAAAATCGTGTGAACTGGGCAGGATTCAATCCAGTGGGCAGACTGCCAAGGCAGCGCGCGAGGTAAAAATCGCAGACATGTTGCGGATCACTAACGAGGGCGGCGATTTCCACGTGGAGGTCCTCTTGCTCAGCGAAATAAGAGGCCGGGCCTCGGTTGCACAAACACTCTATCGCGAGACGGAAGCAAGCCGCGAATTGCGTATAAAAGTAGCGGCAGAGCGCAAAGCATTACGACAATTCGAGGAGTTGCCCGCAGGCCGGCCCTCGAAACGCGACCGCCGCCGGATCATTCAGTTCCGGGGGATAGGCTGAGGCATGGACGGCCGCCCAGCGCCGCCAAGTTATTTCACGACTTCATCAACCTTCCTGATATCGTCGTCGAGCCCCAGCAACTCCCATCGCTGCAGTGACAGCGGCACATTGCCGTTTCTCCAGACATAATCGTGAAAGCTTCGCAGATCGAATTTATCCCCCTGTTGCAAGCGCCGGTCGGCCAGCATTCGCTCGATCTGCAGCTTGCCAATTTCGTACGCGATGGCCAATCCTGGGGCAGTCGCAAAGCTCGCCGCTTCGCCAGCGGCTGTCTTCTTGTCCATTGGTACGGTGCGCGCCAGATATTCAGCCGCCTGCGCAATATTGAACTCTCCAAGCGCAAGTTTGACGTCCACCTGAACGCGTAGAGCTCGCAGGCGTGCAAAGCTGTAGATAATTTCTCGCGACCGCGGACTGTCGTCATAAAGTCCCGCCTGCAACATCATCTCTTCGGCGTAGAATCCGATTCCTTCGTTGGCACATGAGTCGTAATACTGTCGCCGGATCGGGTCTGGATTTCGCCAGCCGAGAGACAGCTGAAAAAAATGTCCCGGCACGCCTTCGTGCACGCCGGTCGTACGAGTGTCCTCTGCATACGCTTTATCAAAGTATGGAGGCTCTCCAACGTGGGGCTGGATCCACCGCACTCCATCCTGGGTGAGTCGCGACGGCCCGGTGAAGTCATCGAGTTCACCGAAACCATCCAAGGCCGCAACGTAGTCCGGCGCTTCACGCATTGTCCAGTGAGGCATATCAGCTGGGACACTCAGGATTTCGTGTTGCTTCAAATAAGTACGGACGTATGCCTCATCGTGCTCCATGCGGGCAATTTCTTCCTGTGGATTCGCGGCCATTTTTAATTGTGGAGCGCTTAGGTTGCGCTGATGTTCATAGGCTTCCATCGCCAGAACGCGATCGAAATCTTGTTGAGCCATGGTTAGCAATTGCGAAGGCGTGTAGGGCAACAGTGCGACGTGGTGAAGGAAGAATTCAAAGGCCTTCTCTCCAAGAGCGAAGTCTTGCCGCATGCCAGGCAAGTTTTGTTTCAACCACTCTCGGTATTCGATCAGCGCCTTGCTCGCTTTGGGCGTTGCCATTCGCAAGCGCATTCGCAGTTCGTCACTAGTCAGCAGCGGCGAAACCCCGCGCTCAACGCGCGTAAGCCGCGCATCAATGTCAGGGAGCGAATCAATCGCGAGTTGGGCGAAGGGCGCGATTGCTTTCAGATTCGCCTTGGCCTGCTCCAGAATCGAGGGGATATTCTCAACTCGAAGCACGATCTCGCGAGCTCGCGCTTCGCCAAATGGAGGAGGAGCCATGAGTTCTTCTTGCAGGGCAGCGACTGTTTGTTCGATATAAAAAACAGGATCACGCTGCCATCGTGGATTCACATCGAGTTCCCACCGTACGCGCGCCAGCGCCGACCCGATCAGCCGATAGTCAACTCGCTCAGCCACCGGCCCCGCGTCAGGCGGTATAGCTTTCGATCGCCGCTCTAATTCGGCAAGATCAGCACGCTGCTTAGAAACTGCCGCTTCGGACCAGTCGCGCACGCCGCCAAGCCGCTCCATGCGGGGAATGTCGTCAAAGCTAAATGGACGGTATCGGGCGCGCCAGGTCCAAAAATCTGAGGCCAATTGATCCAGTGAATCGGGCTTAGGTTGTGCAAAAGACAAGGCAGACAGCAACAGTAGAGCTACCATCACTTGCCGCATAGGAGACGCAGCATAGCACAGGCGGCGGCTGAGCAAGATGCCGCCGTGCTCTGCTGCGGTAGTCACTATAAGATTGAGAGTTCCCCTACCAGATACGCACTCGTTCCTCGGGCGCTAAATAAAGTTTTTCCCCGGGCTTCACGTCGAAGGCCCTGTACCAGGGGTCCAGGTTGCGAACGGTGTAAGAGCGATATTGTGCGGGTGCGTGCGAATCGGTCAATACTTGCTGGCGCAAAGAGTCTTCGCGGACTTTCTCGGCATAGTTCTGGCCAAACGCGATGAAGAATTGCTGATCCCCCGAAAATCCATCCTGCACGGGCGCTTCCTTGTTTGCGAGCGAGGCGCGATATCCATCGTAGGCAGCAGAAATGCCAGCCACGTCAGCGATATTTTCCGCCAGTATCTGCTTACCGTTCAGGGCCAGGTCTGGAAAAGGTTTATAGGTATCGTATTGCGCTGCCAGCTTCGCAGTGGACGCATTAAAATGTTGCAGATCAGCATCAGTCCACCAGTTTCGCACTCTGCCCTTGGAATCGAAGGCCGCGCCTTCACTATCGAACGTATGGCTGATCTCATGCCCGATGACGGAGCCGATGGCCCCGTAGTTCACGGCCGCAGGCGCTTTATCATCGAAGAAAGGAGGCTGCAAGATCGCGGCCGGAAAACTCAGGGCATTCTGGAGAGGCAAGTTCACGGCATTCACCGTTTGCGGAGTCATTGACCACTCTTTGCGATCAACGTTGTTCCCGATCCGATGGATCTGGCGTTGATATTCGAACATTTCTCCACGCCAGAGATTACCAAAAATGTCATCCGCTTTAACCTCGTATCCCGAGTAATCATGCCACGTTTCAGGATATCCAACCCCTACATACAGGGTGTTGAGTTTTTCCTGGGCCTCTGCCTTGGTCTTAGGATCCATCCAGCTCAGTGCCTCGATGCGCGTACGGAACGCGGCAACAATATTCGCCACCATCGCCTGCGCCGCCGCCTTCGCCTCCGGAGAAAAGTACCGCTGCGCATAAATCTTGCCGAGATCGTCTCCTAAAAAGCCGTCCACAATATAGACGCCACGTTGCCAACGGGGACGCTGCTCTGAGGTGCCGGATAAAATCTTGCCTACGAAGTTGAAGCGTTCCTGCGTGAAAAGCCTCGGCAACACTCCCGCGTTGCTTTCGATCAGATGGAATACAAGCCAATCTTTCCAGGAATCCAGTTGAATGGACTCGACGAGAGAGGCTTCTCCGGCAAACGCCTTGGGCTGCCATACGATAAATTTTTGCTGTTTTGCCAGACCCGCCGCGTCAAAGTATTGGTCCCAATCAAGGCCAGGTGCTTTGGCCGAGAAGTCAGACTTATTCCAGGGATTGTTGGCTTTATGGATGTCTTCGTTTTCCGCGAGCGATTGATGTCTCTCTGCGATCGCGAGCTCAAGTGCAAGAACATTCTTCGCGCGCTCCTCGATTCGATCAAAGCTTGCAAGCTTGAACATCGCGGCGATATGAGCTTCATATTTTGTGCGAATCCCGCGCATCCGTTCGCTGTCATCCAGGTAATATTCGCGATCGGGCAACTGCAAGCCACCCTGAAGCAAATACGGTGTGTAATGGTCGGAGTCATTGAAGTCCGGTGCAACCCAAAGTCCAAAAAGATTGGGCGTATGGTAGTTAGTGTTATTCAAGGCATCTACGTCGGCGCGAAGCGTTTCACCCAAGGCGCGCGCCAGTTCCCGCTTGTCTTTGATCGCTCGAATGGCATCAAGATGAGGCTTGAGGGGCGTGATGCCTTTCGATTCGATCCCTGCCTCGTCCATATAGGAGTTGTAAAGGTCAGCGATCTTCTTCTTCGTCGCATCGCTTGATCCCGACTTTGCGGCCTCTTGGATCAAGCCTGCCATGCGCTTGTTGCTGAGGTCGTCCAGGCTGGAAAAAACGCCGATCTGGCTGCGATCCGCCGGGATCTCCATTTTTTTCAGCCAGGCGCCATTTGAGTATTCGAAAAAATCATCACCCGGTTTCACCGCCGGATTCATACTTGCAACCGCAATACCGCGGCTAACGGATGTCTGTTGTGACAAAGCTAAAAGAGTGGAAAGTGCAACTGCCGTGAGAACGGCCATGCGCGCAAGCTTTTTATTCATTCAGGAGGGCCTCAAAAAGTCATTTATTTAGACGATGTGCAACCAAGGAGGGTAGCATGGCGCCCGAGAATCGTTATCTCGGTGCATGGGGACTGGGGAAATCTCGTCAGATCACTTTGTTGCACATAGTTGCGCAACCTGAGTTCGGAACTGCCCAGGCTCTTTCGGCTCAGGTAAGTGGCTCTTCACCTTTCGACACGCGAGGTTGCTGCAATTTCGGTTCGATACCAAAAAATCCACAACAATAACGTTTTTTCTCTTGACAACCACTTATCACAAGTTCTAAATGTTGTGCGGTCGTAATCGTTTTGTACTATCACGGGCTTCTCTCCAAATCCAGTCGCGTGCGGGGGATCGGAATGCGTACTCGTCTCACAGTCGTTGTGTTTCTTTGCCTTTTAATCTCGCTGCCACTTTACGCGCAGAAATTCACTGGTGAAATTCGCGGCGTGGTCACCGACAACACGGGAGCCGTCGTCCCTGACGCTCAAGTCAACATCAAGAATGACGCGACTGGCGAAGAACGCGTGGTTAAGACAAACCAATCCGGTGAGTTCGTGGCCGTTGAGCTGAATCCTGGCACATACACGGTGACCGTGAAGCAGTCCAATTTTAAGGAGTACGTCAGCAAGGGCGTGGTGCTTAATGTTTCCAGCGTCGCAACTGTCAACGCGCAGCTATCGGTTGGAAACGTCAATGAGCAGATCACGGTCGAAGCGGGCGAGATTCAGGTCGAAACCTCGACCGGCGCAGTAGGAAACGTGATCGAAGGCAATGAAGTGCGGGAGTTGCCGCTCAATGGACGCAGCTTCGCGCAATTGACCCAATTGATGCCCGGCGTCTCCCCGGCTTCGAACTTTGATACGAAGAATAAAGGCTTGCAGGCTGGTGTGGATTTCTCCGTCAACGGCAACAACACCACAGGCAATATCGTTCTGGTGGACGGAGTAAATAATAATGACATCGGATCGAACCGCACCATCCTTGTTTATCCCTCGATTGATGCCATTCAAGAATTCAAGATCCTGCGCAACAGTTATGGACCGGAATATGGTCAAGCGATGGGCGCAATCATCAGTCTTGTGACGCGAAGCGGATCCAACAGCTTCCACGGAGGCGCGTTCTACGACGGCCGCAATGACAAACTGAATGCCACGGATTACTTCAACACGCTAAACGGAATTAAGAAGGACGTTTTACGCCGCAATGACTGGGGTTACAACATTGGAGGCCCCATCGCCAAGGACAGGCTCTTCTTCTTCTTCTCTCAGGAATGGAATCATGAACAGCGCGGTGCTGCCCGCAGCGGCGACGTTCCGACCGCACTCGAAAAGCAAGGTGATTTCAGCGTAGGCCGTCCCGGACAGGTGGACAACGGCGGAAATCCTTGCGACCCTCAACCCACAATCGGCGGCGTGCCTGTCACCAATATTTCCCAGGTTCCGGCGGGCGGTCTTTCAGCGGGAGGGCAGGCCTATCTCTCCATGCTGCCCGATCCAAACGTGGCCAATCCGGTCAACTGCAAAAACTGGGCACTTTCACTGGCCGCCCCGATCCGCTGGCGAGAAGAGAACGTCAGAGTAGATTGGAAGCTCGGAAGCACGTGGAGTGTTTTAGGACGCTTTACTCAGGACCACTGGTCACAGCCGTTTCCGAGCACGCTTGGCTTCTGGGGAGAGGATCCGTATCCGTCTATCGAGAGCAACTGGGCGCAGCCGGGTTACCAGGCCACCATCAAGCTGACTAAGTTGTTTGGAAGCACGGCAGTGAATGATTTTCAAGTTTCTTACTCTGCGAATCGAATCAAGGTGACGCGAGGCGGCCTTAATCCTGGACTCAACGACACCATCAACCAGCTTGCGCCTCCCTACTACCCATTTTCACAAAAGCTCGTTGGAAGTAAGATCGGCTACCCGGGTTTCTGGGGCGGCTGCGGACCTGATTGTGCAACCGGCGACAACTTGTGGACTCAGGCACCCTGGCACAACAACGAGCAACTCTACGTCCTCAAAGACGACTTCTCTAAGACCATCGGCAGCCACTCGTTTAAGGTCGGATTCCTTATCAGTAATAACCAGAAGAACGAAGTGGTGAACAACGAGTCGCAGGAGAATGCATTCTACTGGGGAACGAGCTCCAACAACACGGGCAACGGCGCCTTCAATATGTTGTGGGACCAGGTTGTGTGGGGTGGTGGTGAGTTGCAGACCAACCCCTTCTCCCAGACTCGATGGCACGATATCGAGCCCTACTTTGGGGATACCTGGAAGGTTCGAAGGAATGTCACTTTCGAATATGGCTTCCGCTGGTCGTTGTTGCGGATGCCATATAGCGGCCCCGACAGAATCGCGAACTTCGAGCCTAGCCGTTACAATCCAGCCTTGGGAAGCGACCCTTGCAACGGGCTCGTGCTGCCCCCAGGCACAAACTTTTGCAGCGCCGCCGGCTTTTTGGGTGGAAGTCGAGGGCAGAATCGCGCCCTCAAAGATCAGAACAATCACGCCATCGCCCCCCGCTTTGGAATTGCGTGGGATCCGCGCGGAGACGGCAAGACGTCCATTCGCGCAGGCGTAGGTCAGTTCTTCCAGCGGGAGCGGTTGAACAACACCCTCCAATTGGCCACAAATCCGCCGTTCTCATTATCTGCGGGCTATAGCCGGACTTTTGATACCCCGCCAGCGCCGGGAACTCTTTCAGCTTCCGGTACTCCAGGTTTCAGTCAAGATTCGGGAAATACACTTCCCAATACTTGGCAATGGAACCTTACCGTTGAACAGGAGGTTTTCCGCGCTACCAAAGTGGAACTGGCTTATGTTGGAAATCGAGGCCTGCACATCCTCAACTACACTGACGCCAACCTCGTACCTGCGGCAAGCCGGCAAGCATTTGCGCTCTTGAATGCCAACGGTCTGCGTCCTTTCGGTGCGGGCAAGTGGGGAAGCATTAATCGAGCTTTCTGGGGAGGGGGCTCCAACTACCACGCACTGCAGGCGCTGTTCCGAACTCGCGTGAGGGCTGTTGACGCTCAGTTTGCCTACACCTTCAGCAAATCCCTATCGGACACTGACATAACTAATAGTGGCAACGTAAACCAAGGCAGCCTGCTGGTTGATCCGACCCATCCGGGCCTCAACTACGGGCCAACTTCGATCAACCGCCCGCACATCTTCACGGGGAATATTGTCTACAACGCCCCAACCATGACGGGACAAAATGGTTTCCTGCGTACGACTCTAGGCGGCTGGCAGGTGTCGGCCATCCTGGGATATGCAAGCGGCCCTTCCATGACGACTTACGGCGCCAGAGCCGCAACCAACGCACCCGGCGGCATCAACGGGGACGGAGGCAGTCAGGACAACCTCAGGCCGAACCTTGTGCCTGGCCAGTCTTGCCGTGCACATGGAGGACCCAAGAACCAGTGGCTGAATCCCAATCGCTACACGTTGGTCGGCTATGTGCTCGGCTCTCCAACGGGTACTGCGAGCGTGGGGGACTGCAGCGGGCCTCCCATCGCCAATACCGACATGGGAGTTGCCAAGAACTTCAAAGCGGGAGAGCGCATAACAGTGCAGTTCCGTATGGACTTCTTCAACATCTTCAACCACGTTCAGTTCCTTGGAAATGCGCAGGGAGCTACTTTCATCAACAACACCATTGATACCAACCCTGGGGCGACGGCATGCGGTAATGTGGTTTGCTCATACACGCCGAATCCGACCTACGGTGTGGCGAACAAAGACAAAGGGCCGCGTGAAATTCAGTACGGTCTGAAGCTAACGTTTTAAGCCATGTAACACTTCGAGCGAGGCTTGACTTCGGTCAAGCCTCGACCCTTTAATACAGTCAAATGGGTTCCTCCCGCAGTCACTCTGCTGTAAATCTCTTCCCCATGCTCTGCGGTTCATCCTTCGTCGCCCTTGTTCTGATGGGTGTCGTGTTTTTTGGAACACCGGCTGCCGCGCAAAATCGCGCCAAGACGCATCCTGATAAATCACCGGTCGCGGCTACTCCTGAAAATACTCTTCAACAGCACTACGATGCGGGACGCACCTTCCAGCTAAGTGGTGACCAAGACCGGGCAGCAGCAGAATACAGAGTATTTCTCGCGGAGGCGTTGCGTCAGATTGCCAATGCGAATTCACATGCTGGAGAGTTCGATCACGCCAACAGCTTGTTCGCCGAAGCTGCAAGGTTGGCTCCCGGCAATGCGGAAATCAATCTTGATTTTGCTGCGTTTCAGTTGCAGCAGGAAAATCCTAAAAAAGCGCAGACCCTTGCCGAGACGGCAGTCCGGCTCGCTCCCAACGACGCACAAGCGCAATACATGCTGGGAAGCGCGCTGTTTCATCAGCAGAATTATGAGGGCGCCAAAGAACATCTCGAAAAAGCAGTAGTGGCAGAACCGAAGTTTGAAGTTGGCTACCTGTTGGGGATGACTTACATCAAGCTCAACGACCTGAACCGTGCCACAGTGCTATTCAACGAAATGGTGCTCGGACTCGGCGATACGGCGCAATTGCATGTTCTTTTAGGACGCGCCTACCGGGAAGGTGATTTCCTCGACCAAGCGGTTGCAGAGCTAAAAAAAGCCATCATGAAAGACGGCAAGATCAAGGTGGCGCACTATCTTCTGGCTATGGCGTACCTGGAACGCGACGGCGATTCCGGATTTGTGGAAGCGTTGCCGGAGCTCGAGGCTGAGCTGAAAGTGAATTCTCAGGATGCGCGCACTCATTACATGCTGGGATACATTGCGCTGAAGCGGCGGGATTCAAAGCAGGCCGAGGCGGAACTCGGCAGGGCGGCCGAACTTGATTCCCAAAATCCTGATCCTTTAGTCAGTCTGGGACAGCTTTACGTGGACGCAGGCCGGCTTGCTGAGGCGGAGAAGGCATTTCGCCGCGCTATTCTGCTGACGAAGGATCCGTCACGCAACGGATATCAGATCAATCGTGCGCACTACGGCCTAGCCAGACTTCTATTGCAGACCGGACGCGAAGAAGAAGGTAAAAAGGAACTGCAGATTTCCGCCGAGCTGCGCGACAAGCCGCGTCCCGATCAGCGTGGTATCAGAGGAACAGCGGATGCGCCCGCGATGGACGATAAGTCGGCGCCATTGCCCAAGCCGAGTGTTTCAGCGGATGAGCTAAAAAAGGTCGATGCTTTCAGCGAAGAGCTTAAGCCGGCCATCGCAGACAGTTATAACAACCTGGGAGTAATCGCCGCAGGGAAAAAAGACTATTCCTCAGCCATGGATTATTTCGCGAAGGCTGGCGAGTGGAATTCGTCACTCGAGACTCTGGATCGCAATCTCGGAATGGCTGCGTTTTACGCTAATGAATATCCGCGCGCTGTCGTTTCCCTGGGCAAGCATCTCGATCAGCATCCGGACGATCTGCGGGCCCGCGCCGCGCTAGGCCTCTCACTATTCGGCGTGCAAAATTACCAAAAAGTACTCGAAGTCCTGCAGCCGATACAGCAAGAAGTGGACGGCGATCCCGGACTTTCTTATGCGTACGCGGTTTCGCAGGTTAAAACCGGCGCTTATAACGAAGGGATAGCTCGCTTGCGAGCGCTGGAGAAGGCCGATCCGAATTCCGCCGATGTGCATTCCCTGCTGGGACAGGCTTTCGCGGACCAGGGACAATATGCCGAGGCACTGGATGAATACCGCAGTGCGTTAGCGATTGATCCTAACCAGGAACGAACGCATTTCCTCGCTGGATTGGCGTTGATCCGCAACGGCGATCCGGCCAAAGCTGAACAAGAACTGCGTGTCGCACTGAAACTGGATCCGGCGGACATTAATAGCAAATATCACCTCGCTTATGCACTCATCCAAATGCAGCGGCAGCAGGAAGCACTTCCCTTACTGCAAGAAGTCATTCAGCAAAATCCAAAACACGGAGAGGCATACTATCAACTAGGCAAGATGCAGCTGGAGCGAGGCGATGCGCGGAATGCCATCTCAAACCTTGAAGCCGGGGCGCGGCTGAGTCCCGACAGCGACTACATGCATTATCAACTCGCGCTCGCTTATCGCAGGGATGCGCGCGCCCAAGACGCGGAGCGGGAGATGAAGGTCTATCAGGCGCTCAAGAGCCGCCACCGAGGCCGCGATGCAGCAAGAGATAATTAAATTCTTACTTCGCCTTTCGTGCTCGATCGGTTTTCTGGGGATTTTTGCGATAGCAGGTTTATCGGCGAGTCGTAGCGCGAAGCCTGTCTCCGCGCTTGCTACAGCCCAAGCGGAAGTATCACACGGCAACCTCAAGCAGGCCGAACAACGGCTTTGGGCCATCCTCTCGTCTGAGCCCAATCAACCGGAGGCACTAACTCTCCTGGGCATTATCCGCGGACGTCAAAAGCGTTATCCGGAAGCCGAATCTGTGCTCAGGCGGGTGCTTCAACTCGATCCCAAGTCCCTCCCTGCCCATCGTAATCTCGCTAATGCATTGATCGCACAAAATAAGCCGGATGCAGCCATCGAAGAATACACAAAGCTGATCAATCTGGCGCCGCGAGACAATGTGGCGCGAATTGATCTGGCACACCTGTATCTCGCACGAGGCCAGTTTGCCGACGCTCTCTCTTCCCTTGATGCAATTCCGCCGGAACAGTTCCCCGCAGATGCAATCCCTGCGAAAGCGGCCAGCCTGCTCGGCGTAGGTAAGACGACAGAAGCGGCTGCCCTGATACCGCGAGCGAAACAATCTCCTACCGGTGTCGCTGAGCTGGCCGAAGTCTTTTTGGAAGCGAATACTCCGCAGTATTCGCTGCGAATAGTTGACGCCGCAATTCGTAGATCGTCGCACGCACCGGCTCTTATTTACTACCTTAAAGGCCGCGCACAGAGGGCCATGGGGAACAGCGCGGGCGCACAAAAAAGTTTTCACGATGCACTGGCTCGAGACCCTAAATCCGCCGACACCCTGCTGAACATGGCAGAAATTTACGCCTCGCAGAATCAGCATCCAGTATCTCTGGCTCTACTGAAACGGGCGAACGCTTTGCAGCCGAACTCGCCGGAAACCCTGCGCCCTCTGATTGTTGAAGCCATGAAAATGGGAGAAAACACCACAGCATTGAACGCGGCCCATCTGCTCGCGGATAAAAGCACCGGAAATCTTGACGATCAGTACCTCTCTGCGGCTGTAATGCTGGAGGGAAAAGATTTTGTGACAGCCTCTTCGATCTTCGGCAACTACGTGCAGCAACGGCCGGAAGACAGCAGAGGGTTTCTCGGCCTTGGTATCGCGGAGCTCGCACAACAGCACAATGAAGACGCCAAAAAAGCGCTGGAGAAATCGTTACAAATAGATCCCAAACAGCCGGATGCGGAATACCATCTCGGCATGGTTGCTGCCCAACAGGGGAACACGGCTGAGAAGTTAAAGCATCTGGAACGCGCAATTGAATTACAGCCGCAGCACGCGAAAGCCCTGGCCGCGCTTGGTGACCAATACTTACAAGCGGGCGATCTCGAAAAGGCTCGCTCGGCTCTGGAACGGTCCGTCGCCGGCGATCCTAATAATTACAAGTCCCAGTACGATCTTGCGCTGGTGCTGGCTAAGACGGGGAACGCCGAGGACGCCAAACAGCACATGGCTCGCTCTAGTGCACTGAAAGCGGCCGAAGACGCGGGGAAAAATCCGGCTCTGACTGTGAGCCATCCGTAAGACGCAACGGAGATGGCGCTATTTAAGGGAATGAGCTTCTGCAGACGACTCGCCGTGCTTCGAATCTCTGTTAAATGGAACCTTCTTCTGGATTCCACCATCTTCATCAATCGTGTAAATGAAATCTACCGGCAGATTGCGGAAGGAGTCTTTCTTTCCACTCGGCCAGCGAACTTCAATCGAGTCCATCATTGTCTTTGAGCCCAACCCGAACTGTAGCCGCAGATCGTTTTGCGACATATAACTGGATCCCCCTCGGACCTCGTTGAACTGCACCAGATCTCCAGTTGTCACTGTCGCTCTAGCTCCGATCGCGGCCTTATTGCTTTTGCCGCCGATAAGTTTCAGCAGTACAGCATGACTCGGGGTCTCCGTGCGATTGATCAGCAGTGTCGGCGGTTCTCCCACGTTCAGAACGAGCACATCAATCTTGCCGTCGTTATTTACGTCGCCAAAAGCCGCACCCCGGCGCGCTTTTGGAGGCAGGGCGCTCAATCCGCTCTGTGCGGTGACATCTTCGAACGTTCTGTCGCGATTGTTCCGGAACAATAAAAAAGGCTGCCGATAGGGAGCACCGCCCTTCACCAAATCCATTTGCGGATAGACGTGGCCATTGGCTACGAAAATGTCGAGCCAGCCGTCGTTGTCCATGTCAAAAAAAGCAGTGCCCCAACCGACCAGCGGATAGCTGGGCTGGGCGATGCGAGAAGCCCAACTAATGTCCACGAACCCTTGCTGGCCGCGGTTCCAGTAGAGCGTGTCGGGTTCGTCGGTGAAATTTGTGACGACAATGTCAAACAAGCCATCGTGATCAATATCGCCGAAATCTACTCCCATCGAGCCTTGCTCGCGACCGTCCGCGCTCAACGATGCGCCCGAGAGCAGGCCTACATCCTCGAAGGTTCCATCGTGTTTATTGTGGTACAGATAGTTCGGGCCGGCGTCATTCGCAACATATAAGTCCGGCCAGCCGTCATTGTCGTAGTCTCCCCAAACTCCCTGCATACCGAAATAATGTTTGGGATCGTCCACGCCCGCCTTTTTCGAAACGTCTTCGAAGGTACCGTCGCCCCGATTTCTAAACAGGAAATCCGACTCGCCCGGCAGTCCCCACGGTCCGCACTGCACCATGACCCCGCGAAAGCGGCAGAATTTATCGTTGCTCCCAAATTCCGGAAGCTTGTTGATGTCAACGAACACGTACCGCGGCACAAACAGGTCAACGTGTCCGTCGCGATCAAAGTCGCCCCAAGCGGCGCCGGTACTGAATCCACTCGCCGCTACTCCAGCCTTCTCGGTCACATCCTCGAACTTGCAGTTACCCAGATTTCGATACAAAACATTGTGGCCATAACCCGTAACGTAGATGTCCTGCCAGCCATCATTATCGAAGTCGGCTACAGCAACCCCCATTCCCCATCCTCTAGTAGTCAGTCCGGCTTCCTTGGTAATGTCTTTAAACTTCAGGTCTCCTTCCTGATGATACAAAGTCAACATGGGATCGCCCCCAGCTTTGTAGCGGTCCACCGAAGAGGCGTTGATGGCGAGAATGTCGAGGTTCCCGTCGTTGTCGCAATCAATAAATCCGACGCCACCGCTCATGGACTCGATGATGTAGCGCTTGTCGGGAGATGAAATGTGGGAAACAGTCAGGCCGGCTCGCTTGCTGACATCTTCGAATCGCGGTACTGGCTTGTCATCGGTTGGGGCTTGAGCGACGGCCGCAGCGCACACAAACAGAATTCCTAAAAGGCGGAATTTCCCCATAGAAGAACGTTATGGTAGCACAATAGAAATCTGCAAGCGGCTTCCTACAAACGATTGGCAGCCGAATAGCGTTGACATTCCCTTAACTGCGGGATAGAAAAATTGCACTGGTCCTTGATGCTGGCTTCCCTCTTATTCAGATCACTCGCAGACGTGAGTTCACGCTTTTTTCCAATATTACTTTTGCTTTTTGGTCTTCCTCAAGCCTCACACTCTCAGGTTGCCCCGAAGGTTGATCCTTCGCAGATTCAGTTCACCGATATGACTGCTTCGAGCGGCATCACCTTCGAGCATGCAGTTTCTTCGGAAAAGAAATATCTGGCGGAATCAATGTCAGGCGGCGTTCTCCTCCTCGACTACGATCAGGACGGATGGCTTGATATTTACTTCACAAACGCCCAAAGCATTGCCATGGTGCAGTCGGGCCAGAAAGCTAAAAGCGCGCTTTATCGGAACAACCACGATGGCACGTTCTCCGACGTAACCGATAAAGCCGGAGTCGGATTTCCATGCTCCGCAATGGGCGGCGCGGTCGCGGATTACAACAATGACGGCTGGCCCGACATGCTGCTCACCTGCCAGGATGGGCTAGTCCTTTACCGCAATAACGGGGACGGAACCTTCACCAATGTCACGAAAGATGCCAAGTTAACCGATCCGCGATGGTCTACAGGGGCGGCGTTTGGCGATTATGACGGCGACGGCTACGTGGATTTGATGGTCACGCGCTATGTTGAGTTCGATCCCAAAAACCCGCCTGAGTTTGGCTCGGCGCCAACTTGTCACTACCGCGGCATCCCAGTGCAATGTGGCCCGCGCGGAATGAAAGGACTGGGAGATAGCCTTTACCATAATAACGGGGATGGCACGTTTACTGACGTATCCAAGGCCGCAGGCGTGGATGATGCCGCTGGTTACTACGGCCTAGGTGTGATGTGGAGCGACTTTAACGATGACGGACGTCCCGACCTCTTCGTCGCCGATGACTCGACTCCGAATTATCTTTACCGCAACGATGGCAAGGGACACTTCACGAATGTCAGTTTTATTTCAGGCACGGCGGTCAGTGGTGAAGGTGCCGAAACCGCAGGAATGGGGGTAGCTGCCTGCGACTACAACCACAGCGGGCGCTTCTCCATCGTGCTGACTACATTCGAAGACCAGTCGGCCACGCTCTACCACGACGACGGCCCCATGAACTTCACCGATGTGTCCTTGGCCGCAGGCATCGCATTACCTACAGTTAAGCTTTTAAAGTGGGGCGTTGGGTGTGAAGATTTTGATAACGATGGCTGGGCCGATATCTTTATCGTTAGCGGCCACGTTTATCCCCAGGTGGATACACTCAGCGCTGGCGCGAAATATCGTGAACAGAAGACTGTTCTGCAAAACAATGGCGATGGAACCTTCCGCGATGTGAGCCAACCAGCAGGCCCGGCGCTTGCGGTCCCCGAGCCAAGTCGGGGCGCGGCCTTCGGAGACTTGGACAACGATGGACGGATTGACGTTGTCGTAGAAAATATTGACGGCAAACCCATGATTCTTCATAACACCAGCACACAACAGAATCACTGGATCACGCTGCGCTTCACCGGGAAGCACAGGAACCGCTTGGCCGTCGGAGCGAAAGTCAAAGTCACCGCTGGCGGGATGGCGCAGATTGGAGAGGTCCGCTCGGGCGGCAGCTATCTGTCACAAAACGATCTGCGCCTGCATTTTGGGCTTGGCAAGGCTGCTAAGGTTGATAAGGTTGAGGTCCGCTGGCCTTCCGGCGAGACTTCAAGCTTTCGCGACATTCACGGCGACCACTTTTATCTGGCAACTGAGGGCGAAAGCGCACTTCATCTGGAACACTGACTCTACGTTCCTGAGCATTCTAGTCAGGGAATGGTTCCCCAGCTTTGACTACACGTATGCGATGATCAGTGTATTTAGTGCATGTCTGGCACTTCGTACTTCGGCATATGACAGCTCACGCAGTTTTGCTTTGCCACCGGACACGCTGCAGCGGGATGTTCCGTGGTGGCTTTTGCCCGGCATGCTGGCGTGACAACTGAGACACCGGTTGTCGTACGACTCAGTCTCCCTCACAAGAGGCTGATGGGGATTGTGGCAGGCGGCACACGTCAGTCGTGCATCTCCTTTTCCCCAGAAGCGACTGCTCTCCAGACGGTAGTGGTATCGAACAACCATGGGACGAGGCGATGCTGGCATTTGGTATCGCAGCACATCTGAGATCAGGAAATCGCTGATTCAGGCGATTTGCCCTTTTCCTTCGATTGCGTATGTTTGCGCGGCTCGAATTCTGGCATTTCGGGCCCCAATTTAATAGAATTCTCCTGTTGGAATTCTTCTGCAGGAAGTAGTTCGATGAAGAACCTGGCTCGCTTTTCCTCGTGTCTGCTCTTCCTCATGATTTCGCTGCCGGTGGTGGCGGACGACTCGCAGAAAGCCCAAAGACTTCTAAACAAAATTACGGCCATGTCCACCGACCCAAACGGGCGGCGGGCCGTGAGTCTTGCCGTCTCTCAAGCGCTTTCTATGAGCCGCGTAGACCTTGCCCGGCTGCGTCATTTGATGAACATTAATTACGGAGATCTTTTCCTGGCCTATCAACTTGCCAAGAGCGGAGTGAATCTGGATCAAATTGGCGTACAGATGAAGAGCGGTGCAACGGTACTGCAGATTGCCACCGAACACCATCCCGACTGGAAGCAAATCTTCGCCGATGCGAAAAAGATTAATGGCAAGATTGACGACAATCTTCTCAGACACTTTGCGAACCAGAAGGCCGATGCCGAGCATAATGCGGACGGCTACAATCCGTATGTGGATAGCGTGATCGCGGACGATGCTATCACTCCGGACGAGGTCGCCGAAGCCCATAGAAGGTACGAATTTCTACACGATCATGCCGGGGTAGTAGCCAACGGTAAGCTTGATTCAACCGATGAAAGGACTGTATTGACGGCCCGCCCAGATCCCGTCCGAAACGGAGGGCCGGAAGCGACCGGAGCAATAAGCCAGCCCACCCCGCGGTGACTCCTTCTCCACTTATCGAATCGTAAACTACTCGCGCCGCCGCCAAGGTTGGCACAAGCCGATTTTCTGGCAGAAAATATTCCCTACAAAATCGTTATTATTCGCCAAAAATGGCTCGCTTGAGGATAAACTCTATTGCGACTTGCAGCCATGCTTTAGACTCCGTCCAGTCCGCTCCCCATGAAGAAAGTCCGGTCGCCGAAAAATGGTGTAGTCACTCTGCAGCAAGTTGCCGACCACGTCGGGCTCAGCGCGGGCACAGTGTCTGCCGTGCTCAACGATTCCCCCGCCGCCAAGGCAATCCCAACCCGCACCAAGGACCGCATTCTCACCGCCGCCCGGGAGCTTAATTACCGTCCCAATTTTTTTGCGCGAACTCTACGCAACAAGCGCACTTTCACCGTGGGTGTGATCACGGAAGAGATCGGCGATCCGTACGGCGGTATGGTAATCAGCGGAATTGAAGCCGCCCTGAGCGCCCGAAAATATTTCTTCCTGGCCGTCGTTCATCGCCACAACGCGGAGTTGCTGAAGCAATATACCGGCATTCTTTTGGCGCGTGGCGTTGAAGGTTTCATCACCGTGGATACAAGCCTGACGGAAATTCCCGCTTTGCCAACCGTCGCGGTTGCCGGACACCGCCCGATGAAAGGCGTGACCAACATTGCGTTAGACCACATGCACGCCGCCCGGGTAGTGCTGAAACATCTGACCGAGCTGGGACATAAAAGGATCGCCTTTCTTCGAGGACAGCCCTTTAGTTCTGACTCCGCCGATCGCTGGCACTCAATTTGTGAAGCCGCCGGGGAGTTCGACATCACCGTTCATCCAGAATTAACTGTGCGCCTAATGGCGGACGATTCATCGCCAAATCTGGGCTATCATGCCACCAGTGAATTGCTCGACAAAGGGCGAAAATTTACAGCTTTGTTCGCATATAACGACATCTCCGCGATCGGCGCAATTCGCGCCATCCGCGAACGCGGTCTTGGGGTGCCCGAGGATGTTTCCGTAGTTGGATTCGATGACATCCGAGAAGCTGCTTATTATCTCCCGAGCCTCACTACTGTTCGGCAGCCGCTTCGCAAGATGGGAGAGACGGCCGCTCATACACTCGTGGACAGACTCGAGGGGAGTGTGAATTATCCCAGCCACATTGCAATCGAACCGGAGCTGGTCGTGAGGGAATCTACTTCCCGCGTGGCAAAATTAGAGTCGCATAGCAAGCAAACAACCTGAAGATACGCTAGCTTTCGCATGCCGGAACTACCGGACATCGCCGCCTATCTCACTGCGCTGCAACCGCGCATAGTAGGACAGCCAATCCAGCAAATTCGATTCTCCAGTCCCTTCCTGCTTCGCACCGCGAAACCAGCCATTTCGGATGTCGAAGGCCACGTTGTTCGCGAGTTGCGCAGGATTGGTAAACGGATCGTGATTGGGGTGGAAGGGGATCTCTGGCTGGTGTTGCACCTGATGATTGCAGGACGATTGCACTGGCGGCCGCGAGAAACAAAATTGGCGGGGCGCAAGAGTCTGGCCGCTTTCGATTTTCCCAACGGTACTCTCACGCTTACGGAAGCCGGGACAAAGCATCGTGCGTCGCTGTCCATTTTCGGTAGTAAGCATGACTTGGAATCCCTTGACCCGGGCGGGATAGAAGTCTTTGCAAGCAATCTGCGCTCGTTTCGTGAAGCGCTCACAGCCGAAAATCGCACCCTAAAAAGAGCCCTCACAGATCCGCGCATCTTGAGCGGCATCGGCAACGCATATTCGGACGAGATCCTGCACGCCGCCCAATTGTCGCCCATTGCGTTGACGCAAAAGCTGAAACCGGATGAATGGGAACGGCTTTTTGCTGCGACCCAAGAAACGCTGAAGCAATGGATAGACCGGCTGCACACAGAAGCCGAGAGTGAGTTTCCGAAAAAGGTCAGCGCATTCCGCGATGGTATGGCGGTCCACGGACGCTATGGAAAGTCCTGCCCTAAATGTGGGGAAACAATCCAGCGGATCCGCTACGCCGATAACGAAACAAACTATTGCGCGCGCTGCCAGACTGGTGGGAAACTTCTTGCGGATCGAAGTCTGTCGCGGCTCTTACGATCGGACTGGCCACGGACCATGGATGAACTCGAGGCCCTCAAACGCCGCTAGCCGAACCTCATTGAAACTCAAGCATGACTATTTCCGGATTCGACCCCAGCCGCAGCGGCGGTCCCCAGGTTCCGGCTCCGCTCGAAGTGAACACCTGCATCTTCCCAATCCAACTTAAGCCGTATACAAACTGGCGGTAAATTCGCTGCGCCATCCAGCTCCAGGGGACGAATTGGCCAAGGTGCGTGTGCCCGGATAACTGCAAGGAAACCCCCGCGGCCTCCGCAATCTCGGGACGGTCGGGCGCGTGGGTTAACAGGATGCTCGCGCGCCCACGATCAACACCGACGCGGCGCAGCAGCGAGGCCAAGTGCCCGTCTTGCGAAGCGTTGCGATAAGACACGCCAATAATTTGCAGGCCGTCCGTCTCCACTTTCTCGTTGCTAAGTACACGGACACCGGTTGCCGCGACCGCCTGCAAAAATGCGCTATCGTCGCCGAATTGCTCGTGGTTGCCCGCGACGAAATATACGCCATGTGGAGCTTTCAGCTTATTCAAAGGTTCGGCTGCTCTTCCAGCATCAATGGCCGTTCCGTCAAATAAATCGCCTGCAATAAAAATCAAATCGGGCTCTTCTCTCAAAATCTTGGCAACCAGGCGTCGCAGAAAATTTCCATTTCGCACGTGGCCAAGATGCACGTCGCTGATAAGCGCTGCCTTTCGTCCACGCCAGACCTCAGGCAAGTTCGCGAGTTGCACCGTGGTTCGCGTAATTCGCGTCCAACTTGCATTGAACATTCCGTAGAGTCCTGCCACGGCCGCTGCGAAGTACAGCACCTCGACAACGCGATGGAAGTGAACGTTCAGGCCTGCCAGAGATGCAACTCCGAGGATGACCCACGAGAAGACGCTTGCGAGAAAGAGGAAACTTACAAGGCCTATCCAAGCCGCCCCCGCCCGATAAAACACGCGCACGGCGGCATTCGTGTAGCGAAAAGCCAGCAACGAAGCGCTGACGAAGCTCAATGACAAGAAGACGAGAAACAGTTTGATCCACATCGGCTCAGCGATCGAGCTACCGGCAACCGAAAATGTCCAAGTCTTATAGAAGAGATAATGCGTCAAAAAAAGGACCGACTGAATAATCGCGACGAATCCGATGAGGCGCCTTTGCATCTGCATGAATCATTAGATTCCGCAGCTCCCTGATTGGATTTTTTACCAATTTCAGCGGGAAAATGCGCACAAGCTTAGGCCAGAGCCTGGGGAAATAAGAACCTGAGTGCCCCACCCCTGCGCGTTTCTTGCGCAAGGGTGGAATTGTTCTAGTAGAATCCAAATTCTTACAACTTCACTTCGCGAACCACTGTTGAAACCATTGCAGCGACCGCAGGGTGTAGTCGCGGGCATCGGCAGGCTTGTAGAAGATGTGCCCTTCGTTGGGATACACGACCATTTGCGTTGGGACCTTCATGGCTTCTAGCGCGTGATAC
>JALYIM010000251.1 GCA_030775785.1 Acidobacteriota bacterium | reverse complement strand
GGACGGCTTCGAGTCTAACGAAGGCGTGATTTTGATGGCTGCAACCAACCGGCCCGATGTGCTCGATCCCGCGCTGCTGCGGCCTGGGCGCTTTGATCGCCGGGTGGTGGTAAATCGTCCTGACGTTCGCGGACGCGAAGAAATTCTGCGCGTGCATACCCGCAAGATTCCCATGGCAGACGACGTAGAACTCCTCGTTCTAGCACGTGGGACCCCGGGTTTCTCGGGAGCCGATCTAGCCAACATGGTTAACGAAGCGGCCCTGAGTGCTGCCCGTCAGAATCGCAAAGCCGTGCTCATGTACGACTTTGAGGTTGCCAAAGACAAAGTGCTCATGGGCGTGGAGCGCAAGTCGCTGATTCTCTCGGAAGAAGAGAAAAAAGTGACGGCGTATCACGAGGCTGGGCATGCGTTGGTGGCATCCAAGCTGCCGAATTCTGATCCGCTGCATAAAGTCACGATTATTCCCCGCGGGATGGCTCTGGGCGTGACCATGCAACTGCCGATCGACGACAAACATAACTACACCAAGGAATATCTCGAAACCGAGATCGCCATCATGATGGGTGGACGCATCGCAGAAGAGATGTTCTTAAACCAGATGAGCACGGGCGCAGGCAATGACATCGAGCGTGCGACCGAATTGGCGCGCAAAATGGTTTGCGAGTTCGGCATGAGCGACCTGGGGCCTCTGACCTTCGGCAAAAAGGAAGAGCAAATCTTCCTGGGACGCGAAATCGCTCAGCATCGTGACTACAGCGAAGCGACGGCGATCAAGATTGACGACGAAGTCCGTCGCATGATCGGACTGGGATACAACACCGCAAAGGGCATTCTTGCCGCTGACGGTGACACCCTGGTAAAGATTGCGCTGGCGCTACTGGAGCGCGAAGTTCTGGATGCCAACGAGATCAAGATGATCATTGATGGCAAGGAACTGCCGAAGATCATTCCTCCTCCGAAGTCGGATGATGGAGTGCAGCAGGTGCTTAAGCCCGAACCGGGACGTCCGGGGATGGCGAAGGGCGAACGTCCAGCGCCGGCTTAGAGCGTAAGGTAAATCGTGGGAATGACAGGCGGCCTAAAGGGTCGCCTTTTATTTTTTTAGGCAGCAATCTCGTACTCACTCTGGACCAGCCCGCTGGGATAAGACCGAGTGGAGACGTGTTTGAGCCGAACATCGCGGGGCAAGGTTCCGAACAGAGGAACTCCCTCTCCAATCAACACAGGAACCCGAGTAACGATCAGGCGCTGAATGAGTCCGGCGCGTAGGAATTCCTGAATCGTAATTCCGCCGTCAACGTAGATATGGCGGACACCGCTGGCAGAGAGTTGCGAAACAATCTGATCCGGAGGTCCTGACATCTGCTCAACACTGCCGCCCTTAGTCCCAGATAAGTCGAGGACGCGGCTGCTCAGGACGACGACGCGCTTCCTACCATAGGGCCATTCATTCATGGCCGCCGTCATGTTCAGAACCGTTTCGAAAGTCTTGCGACCGATCACAATTGCATCCACGGTCGCGATGAATTCGTTGTAGCCATGCGGCTCCCCGCCGCCGGGAGGCAGAAAATCGAGCTCGCCGTTCGGTCGCGCAATGAAACCGTCGAGGCTGGTGCCCACAAAGACTGAGGCTTTCATCTTAAGACTCCCGCCTTAGACTCCCGCTCGGGGTGTAATTTACCACGCCGAACGGGCGAGGTTGGGATGACAACCGCGTCAATGAACCACGATATTAGGCATTTACTAATTGCATTGCCTGTTCCGGATAGCGAGGCCCTGAAGCCGCGCCATGGGGAGCGACTTCATTCATCCTGCGCAGATCTTTCTCGGTGAGTTGGACATCCACCGCGCCTGCATTTTCCTCAAGGTATTTGCGACGCTTGGTGCCTGGGATTGGAACAATTTCATCTCCCTGAGCGAGAACCCACGCCAGGGCCAATTGCGACGGCTGGCATCCTTTTTCGCGGGCGATTTCTGCTACGCGGTGAACGAGCTCGAGATTTTTCTGGAAATTCTCTCCCTGAAATCTGGGAGCGTTGCGACGATAGTCGTCGTGCGGCAGATCCTCAAAGCGCTTGATCTGTCCGGTAAGGAATCCGCGGCCTAAGGGGCTATAGGCGACGAAGCCGATTCCAAGCTCTCGGCAGGTAGCCAACATCTCTTCTTCAGGATCGCGAGTCCATAAAGAATATTCGGTCTGGAGCGCGGTAATGGGATGTACTTTCATCGCCCGCCGTACGGTTAGGGAGCCAGCCTCGGAGAGTCCCAGATAGCGCACTTTGCCCTCTTTAACCAACTGTGCCATCGCGCCGACGGTTTCTTCGATCGGCGTGTTTGGATCCACTCGATGCTGATAATAGAGATCTATTGTCTCCACTCCCAAGCGGCGCAAGCTGCCTTCACAGGACTTGCGGACATAATCAGGTTTCCCGTTGACGCCGCGGACATTGGGATCGGACGGATCACGCACGATTCCGAACTTCGTGGCGAGAAAAACCTTTTCGCGCTTGCCGTGGATGGCCTTGCCGACGAGTTCTTCATTCTTATACGGGCCGTACATGTCGGCGGTATCGAGAAAATTGATCCCCAGTTCCAGCGCGCAATGGATGGTCGCTAAGGATTCAGCGTCATCGCGGCCGCTGTAAAAATCAGACATGCCCATGCAGCCCAAGCCAATAGCCGAAACTGTGGGACCGTTGCGTCCTAATGTGCGCGCTTTCATAAAGTGCCTCCTGAGAACAGTTCGTAAGAAAATATAGAAGCGGGGATCGTAAGACCATGATCAGATGCTGAGTAGTAGATGCAAATAACGGCAACCAGGAGTCGAGGTTTAATGTATGACGCAGCCGGCCAGATGGTATGCACGAGAGTTTGAGTTCTCTTTTCCTGTGGAGCTTTATCCGACCATCCAGATTCGTTTAGTTGGCACCCCCGTGCGACTGGAGGAACTCCTACGACGCAGCACGCAGGAGGTTCTAGTGCGACAGCCACAGCCTGCGCAGTGGTCAGCTCAGGAGCACGCAGGACATTTACTTTGACCTCGAGCCGCTGTGGATAAATCGCGTGGATGACTACCTGGCGGAGCGATCTGAGCTAACAACCACGGACTTGACCAATCGCAAAACTCACGAAGCCCATCACAATGAAAGGCCGCTGGATGATATTTTGTGCGGCTTCCGAGAAGCGCGGCAGACTCTTCTCGACCGAGTGGAGCAATTGTCTCCTGAGTTGCTTGCCCGCTCGCTTATACATCCGCGACTGAAAAAACCCATGCGCTTAGTGGACCATCTGTATTTTGTCGCGGAGCACGACGACCATCACCTGGCTGCAATCCGGAAACTAACAAAGGAACATTAACGAACTGGACAGCTGTGGAGACCACGGCAAACTTCCAGCGGCTAGGTCGTGACTGTGATGAGTGGCTTTGAGCGAGGCAGCACTTCGCCAATTTCCACGGCGGGAACTCCGGCTTTCCTAAGATCCTGCAGCAATTGCTGAGCGGCGCTTTCGGAGACTGAAATCAGCAACCCACCAGCGGTTTGGGGATCGAACAGCATGGTTCTCATTTCATCGATGACATCATCGGAGAATTCGGCAACACACTCCGCGAACTCCCGATTCGCTTTTAATCCGGCGGGGATATGCCCAGCGCGAACAGAATCCAATGCTCCCTCAAGCAATGGGATATGCGTAGCGTGAATCTTGAGCGAGACATTCGAGGCCAGCGCCATTTCGCGCGAGTGAGCGATAAAGCCGAATCCTGTGACGTCCGTAAGGGAATGCACCAGCCGTTCATTTTGATTGGTGCGGCCGATCGTCTCCGCAGCTCTTTTATTGAGCGTCGTCATCGAAGCCGTTGCCGCATCAATCCACGATTGCTGCGCAGCTCCTTTTTTGATTGCGGTTGAGATTACCCCAGTTCCAATAGATTTTGTAAAGAGCAAGCGATCTCCAGGCTGAGCGCCACCATTGGTCAGCACTTTGCTCGGATCAATCAGGCCAGTGACGGAATATCCAAATTTCGTTTCTTCGTCGCGGACGCTGTGCCCACCGATCACTGAGCATCCGGCCTCCATCATCTTTGAAAGACCACCAGCAAGAATGCGCTCCAGAACCGAGAGATCACCATTAGCCGGGAAACAGACATGAGCCAGGGCCGTAATTGGACGCCCGCCCATTGCATAGACATCGCTCAACGCATTGGTCGCGGCAATTTGTCCGAAAGTGTAAGGGTCGTCCACCATCGGCGTGAAAAAATCAACGGTTTGGACCAGCGCGGTTGCCTTATCTATCTGATAAACCCCTGCGTCGTCGGCGTGGTTGAAGCCAACAAGAACATTCGGGTCGGTCTGCTGCGGAAGCTTGCCCAGAACTTTGTCCAACATGGCAGGACTCAACTTCGACGCACATCCGCCCGCCTTCACCGTCTCAGTCAGTCGAATGGTCTTTGCTTCCGCCATGAAGATATTGTAGCGGGAAGAGAAGCTTCGCGGCGCTAGGGGAACCTTCGAGGATGGTCAACTTTCCTACACTACTTCAAAGAAACATCGGTGACTTGCAGGGTCGGGTATGCGTGGTTCCACTCGCCGCTGATGTGTTCGAAGGTCAGGCGAAATGGTTTAGTCTGCCCGGGTAGCAGCGGAGATGCGTTGAGGTCGGCGGTATCTAAATATGGGCCGCCCGTTTGCAGCACATGCAGGGGAACGTCCTCGACTTGCACGTTCTGGCCGAGAGAATCCTGGAATGTCGCGTGAATCACGCTATGGGTGACGGTGCTCTGGCCGGTGTTCGTGACCTTGCCGTCAATGTAGGTAACGGTGGCGCCGACGAAGTTTTCTGCGGCGCTCATCTTCAAGTCTGAAAGTCTAAGACTGGCTGCGTAGGGATGTGGCTGATGTGAGAAGTTCGAATTTTTCGGAAGTAATACGATCACGAGTCCGACAACAACCAGGACCACCGCAACACCCAACATCACGGGCCGCAAAACTGAGTCTGATTGCGGAGCTGCTGGAGCTGGTTCGATGAAGCCGCCCATCGCTAGATTGTACTAGGAGCGGGGAAATGCGCTACTGTCCGCCGACAGTGAGTCCTTCAATGCGGATGGTGGGACAAGCAACAGATCCTCGGAACTCCAGGTCGTTGCCAATTTCGGCAATGTTAAAGAAGAGTTCCTTTAAATTTCCTGCTACCGTGATTTCTTCCACTGGATACGCCAGTTCCCCGCTGGAAATCCACATGCCCGATGCGCCGCGTGAGTAATCACCGGTGACCAGGTTCGCGCCGTGGCCGAGGAATTCGGTGACGTAGAGTCCATCTGGAATGGCGGCGATAATCTCTTTCGGCGTTTTACCGCCCGGCTGCAGAAAATAATTTCCGGGGGCGATGCCAGGGGTTCCCGCTAGTCCTCGCGAAGCGTTACCAGTCGTCGGCATGGACAACTTCTTGCCAGAATAAGTATTTAACAGGTACGACTTCAGCACGCCGTTTTCGATGACCACGGTGCGCCTCGTGGGCACACCTTCTCCGTCGAATGGACTGGTGCCGAAGCCGCCCGGGATCGTCCCGTCATCAATGATCGTCACCCCATCGGCGGCAATTTTTTGTCCCAGTTTGCCAGCAAGAAATGAAGCGCCGCGATAAACCGAGTCTCCATTCACCCCCTCGAAAATGTGCTCAAGGATGGAACTTGCAACCATAGGATCGAAAACAACCGGCACATGTGCCGTTTTCACTTTGCGCGCACCCAATCTTCGAAGCGTCCGCTGGGCAGCGATTTTTCCAACGTTTTCGGGTGAATCCAGGCGGCTTAAGCTGCGGGCAACGGAAAACCAGTAGTCGCGTTGCATTCCGGCATCTTCAGAATGCGCGATCGGGACTGCAGAAATCGAACAATAGGAGCGCTTGAATTCTCCAACGAAGCCATTAGAATTCGCGAGAATTTTGTGGCCGGTGGCGGCGTCAAAAGATCCGCCTTCAGAATTCTTCATGCGCGCGTCAAAATCAAGCGCCGCCTTCTCAGTGCGACGCGCGTAGTTGATGCGCTCTTCGCCCGGAAGGGAATAGACGTCATCAGAATACAAGTCGAGGTCACCAGAAATCGAGCCCTGTTGCGATTGATCAGGAATCCCTGAGAAGGGATCTTCTGAAGTGATTTTCGCCAGTTCCAGTGCGGACTTCACCATGCGATCGAGTCCCGCAACGGAGAAGTCACTGGAGTAAGTACTGGCGGCGCGTTGTCCGTGAAACACACGGATTCCGATAGATTTCGAGCCTGACTCTTTCAGGGTTTCTACTTGTCCGAGACGCACTAAAGTGGAGAACTCGTCACCTTCGCGGATGACGCATTCTACGGCGGTCGCTCCGCCCTTCATGGCGCGCTGGACGATGTCCTGCGCGAGGTTGCGAAGGTCAGTTTCGATTTTCGGATTGCGGATCTCGAGTTCGGACGTCGGCATTGGTTCCTTATTAGCGAAATGAAAAGCAGGTTCCCTCGAAACGTTCTCGCCGCGTAACGCTGCGAGCGGCTCAGAATGACAAATCTATTCAGTACAGAATGACATGGTTACAAAAACTATTGCATGAATCCGCCGCCTTCGCGTTTGGCGGTGCCGCCCACGGTCAGCCGATCTACTTTGACGGTTGGAATTCCGACGCCGACTGGGACGGCCTGCCCATCTTTACCACAGGTTCCGACTCCTTCATCAAGCTGGAGGTCGTTCCCTACCATTGACACCCGTGTGAGAACATCCGGACCATTGCCGATGAGTGTCGCGCCCTTGATGGGCGCAGTAATCACTCCGTCTTCTATCAAATAAGCTTCGGAGGCTGAAAACACAAACTTACCATTTGTAATATCCACCTGTCCCCCGCCGAAATTCACCGCGTAAACGCCATGCTTCACCGAGCGAATAATATCTTCAGGGTCATCCTGACCAGCGAGCATGTAGGTATTCGTCATCCGTGGCATCGGGATGTGCTCGTAACTTTCACGCCGTCCATTTCCCGTGTCCGCAACTCCCATCAATCGCGCTGAGAGTTTGTCACTCAGGTATCCCTTGAGGATTCCCTTCTCGATCAGCATCGTGTTCTGCGTCGGATGCCCTTCATCATCTACGTTGAGCGATCCGCGCCGCCCCGGCATGGTGCCGTTATCCACGATGGTGCATTTCTCACTGGCAACGCGCTTGCCGATGAGGCCGGCGAATGCCGAGGTCTGCTTGCGATTGAAGTCAGCTTCGAGTCCGTGACCAATAGCTTCATGCAACAACACCCCCGGCCATCCGGGACCGAGAACAACTTCCATATCGCCAGCGGGCGCTTCGCGGGCATCGAGTTGCAGAATTGCTTGGCGAGCGGACTCCTTGGCGAAATACTCGGGAGTCTTTTCTCCAAAGAAAAAGTCCAAAGCAACGCGGCCTCCACCTCCCGAGCTGCCACCGGCATTATTCGTGTCGGTTTTGGCGATGCAGGAAACATTCATGCGCGCGAGAGGTTGAGAATCCTCCGCGAAGGTCCCGTCGGACCCCACCACTAAAATATTTCGCAGCTCGTCCGAATAACTCGCGCGTACTTCTTTGATTCTTGGATCGTAACCTCGCGCCGCTTTATCGGCCCGCATTACCAGTTCGACTTTCGCGGTAATTTCGGCATCCACGGAAGGCAGTGTCACTGGATACAAGCTGCGTGCAGGCTTCTCCTGAAAACCGACCACCGGAGTTTTTGCGGGGCCGGTGGCTATGAGCGCAGCGGTGCGGGCGGCATGAAGAATGCGCTGCGGAGAAAGGTCGTCAGTGTAAGCGTAGCCAGTGCGCTCGCCCGAAATGACGCGCACTCCGCATCCGGCCGAGGTCCCTTGGGAAGCAGACTTCACCATGGACTCGTCCACGCCTAGCGAAGTTGACGAGAGATATTCAAAATACAGGTCGGCGTAGTCGCCGCCCGCGGAAAGGGCAGCATTCAGATACTGCTCAACATCGCGCTCAGTAAGTCCGTAGTGTTCGAAGAAAAATCTATTTTTGTCCACAGAAATTAGATGGCCTCAGGGTTGGGAAAGACTCGCTTCAAGGTTCTTGTGCTTGTTGATTCATTATCCCACACGCTCAAGTCTGGGCCTTTGTCAGATTGGTTACCTATCACAGACAGCGCAGTCAAGAAGTTGTAAACATCGTCGCGTGACGCCAGAATCGCTAGCTCGCACGGTGGAAGACTTTCTCGTCGGATCTAGCGGCGCGGTTGTAATCGAGGACGGTGGAATCACCTTCGATCTCGCGCAAGCGAAATACTCGATCTCAGGTGAACACAACAAGTGCATCTTGCACCTCTGGTCGTCGGAAAGAAACGTTGTACGTCGAATTATTGAGGCGGAGACAAGGAGCGAAACTCTCAGGCTGGCGGTGCAGCGACTTGGACACACAAAACCAACCAAGCTGGAAATTTGCCGGGAACGGGACCGGCGTTCAGTCAAAGCGCGGCGTACGTCACGCATGGCTTATCAGCGACAGTTGCGACTGACACTGGCAAAACGCTTACCCGAATTCAGCCACGTTCGCGTGACTGTGTCGTCGGACCTAGCGCACCAGTCGTCTGCTCCGGTATATGCAGCGGGTCTGGTTCGGCGCGGCCAATCATCTTTCGCGATCCTTGGAGTGAACGAGCAGGAAACGCAAGCTTCCATTGATGCCTCACTCACCTTTGGAATTCTCTGGATGGATTCTTGCCGTTCGCGCTATTCCGGCAAGATGGTTGTCGAAGGCCTCAAGCTTTTTGTTCCGGCAGGCTGCTCGGCTATAGTCCGCGATCGCATGGCGCATCTGCACCCCGGGGCAGCCAAGTGGCAACTTTACGAACTGGATCAGCGAGAAGACCACCTCCGCGAGATTGATTGCTGCGACCGTGGAAACGTGAACACCCGATTGGTACACTGGACTAATGAGTCTTCCGCTCGCGAAAGATTTGCTGAACCCATCGGGAAAATTCAAGAACTCATGCCGGAAGCTGAGACTGCGATCTTGTCTCCTGGTGAGATTGCCTTTCGTTGTCATGGTCTGGAATTCGCGCGCGCGCGACTTACTCAGAACGCAATTTCTCTGCGCAGCCAACCGGAAATTGTCTTTGGAATAGGCTCAAATGAGACAGTATTAAGCGAGAGCAATTCAGCAGCGTTTCGACACATTGTAAGAAGCATCGGAGAGGTCCGGCACCCCGAAGGTCCGAAAGATCATCCGCTTTGGAGGCTGCATCCCGAGCGGTGGCTCGAGTCGCTGGTAGTTCTGCAAGTGGGCGCAATTGACGGCAGGCTCGACCCTGCAATTTCGTATTCGCAGGTGCCAGCATTCTCAGCTTCCGACCGCGCGATGGTAGATGTGCTTACCAGCACGCGCGAGGGACGCCTTGCCGTGCTGGAATTGAAAGCAGATGAAGACATCCATTTGCCGCTTCAAGGATTGGATTACTGGTCCCGGGTGGCGTGGCACCAGGCGCGCGGGGAATTTCAGCGCTATGGATATTTTCCCGGACGCGAGTTGTCGGACGAACCGCCACTGCTGTTTCTGGTAGCGCCTGCCCTGCATGTTCATCCGGCGACCGATACGCTTCTGCGCTACATTTCTCCGAAAATCGAATGGAAGCTGATCGGTATTGACGAGCGATGGAAGGAAAACCTGCGCGTCATCTTCCGCAAGAACCCTGCCGTTGGGATCGGACGCGCGAGCCAGCAGAATGTCGCGTGAGTTCCTTCGTGCCCTAAACTATTTGTTTTTCCATGCGCCCAACAACCTGCGCACGTCCACTAACTGCGCAATGTGATATGCATTATGGTCCGCAAGCAGCAGGGCTTCGCGCAGGATAGTTTGGCCATCTCCCCAGGGTATCTTCTGAAACAGGTCGGTACTTGAACTCGCAATTAAATCTTGCATTGCCTGCGCGTCCTGCTTGAAGGTCGTTACACTTTTGTCCCAAGATGCGGCGGTGGGCGGCGCTTCCGTTTTTGTCCAATACTCGTCCGGCCATTTCGGGGATTTGTGTTTCGCGTTGCGGCTGAACTCTAAGATGTCCCACTGCGCGATGCGGAGATGTTCGAGCAGCATCCAGGGAGAATGCGGGAAGCCGTCCGGCTTTGTGCCACGGAGCTTCGCAGGTAGATCAGTTATTACATCCTCGAATTTTGCATGTGCCTCACCGCCTTTCAGCAGGCTGACCATTTGCTTTCGCAGAGCTTTGTCCGTATCAATTGGCATGTTCTACTTCCTTTTCTCCATGATAGACGTGCGAAATTCCTCGCACCAGGCGTCTCATCGGCAGGTTTCCTTTTTCGTCGCAGAAGAAAATCTCTCCTGCCCGACTGCTGCGGTAGTACCAGCGTTTGAGAATCGCCACATGCTCCATTGCTTCGAGTGCGCTCTTGCCAGCTGGGGCGGGCACAGTACCGAGAGCATCCAGAACGCGAGCTTCCATCGAATGCGATTTCATATGGTCGGGCGCCTGGATGCTGAAAATCAACGGTCCGGAAACCACTCCGGCATTAACGCTGAAAAAGGTCACCGAATGTGGGCTGGAGCTTGCCTGCACAATCACTCCGGCGAGCCGATCTATGCGATGCACAATTTCAGGAATTTGGTTGACGACGTGTTCAACTTTCTCCAGACGCGAATGCAGAGCCCCTGCAGCCTCGAAATCCATGGCGGATGAAGCATGGTCACGTTGAGAGGAAAGCTCCCGCAGCAAGGAATGGCCATTGCTGTCGAAATAAGATTGCACTCGTGCCACTTCGGAGCGGTAGTCTTCGTCGCTACAGCCCTTGAAGCATGGTGCCAGGCACATTTTCATTTCCGAATAAATGCATCCGGGAAATTGCGGGTCGGGATGAAGATCATTCACGCATCGGCGAACTTTGAACAAATCGAGCGAGTCACTGGCGAATTTTTCCGCTGCCCCGCGCGACAGAAACGGACCGTAGTAAACCCCTTTGCCGCCCGCTCCGCCCAGGCGCGTGGTGACCGATGCTCGCGGGTACTCGTTATCAAGATGAAGTTTAATCAGCGGGGCAAAACGAAAGCGCAGCCGGCCAGAGTAAGTCTTCGGAAAGGTAACTCTGAGCAAACGATAAAGGAGAAAGCCTGATTCGAAATCTGAACCAGTAGAAGTGTATTCAATCTCTCTAACTCGATCGCGAAGATTAAGACGCCTCGTGAGGGGAGTTGCAGGGGCGAGAAGTCGTTGCAAACGGCGCCGCAGATTCGCAGTCTTGCTGATGTAAGGATCGGAACCGGGGTCATGTCCGCGGAGAAGAAACACCGCGGGGGAGTCAGGAACCGCAGTCAGAATTTCCGGCTCACGCAGCGGATCGAACTCGACTCGTTCACTCAGCACATGACAATTCTAGTTTCAGGAGGAGAATAGAAAAAGAAATACTTAGCTGAAGTTAGCGTTGCGGACTGTCTGCCGAAAATCTTCGCCATCCATCTTAACAATCCGGCACATCTCGTGCAGGCGGGAGCGCATGCGCTCTCCAATGCGGTCTCCGAGGGTTTCGTCGCGGGCGGCGCCCCGCGGGCCAGCAACAAACCCGGCGGGCTTGTCGTCAAAGTTCGTAGTAATAATCGTGGTGCGCTTGTCGTTGTAGCGTGTGTTTAAAATCAGACTCACCGTGTCCCATACCCAATCCGTAGGCTTGACCGCGCCGAGTTCGTCGAGCAGCAGCACTTCCGTCTCAAATACTGGACGCAAGACTTCGAGTTCCGTAGCTTTCACCGAATCGTTGTACGAATTCTGGATTTGCTTCAGCAACTCGCGATAGTCGTAAAACAGACAGGAGATACCCTTGCTCCGAATCAGTTCTTTGACGATTCCGGCCGCGAGATGAGTCTTACCGACTCCGATGCTGCCGATAATCAGAAGGCCGGTGTTGTCAATTGGATAATCCTCCACAAAGCGGCATGCGGCAAGGCGAGCGGAAGCTAAACCGCGATGAGCACCATCGAATTCGAAATTAGAAAGCTCGCAGTGTTCGTAGCGCTTAGGAATGCGCGCGGCGTCAAGCAAGGACTGAGCACGAGCCTGAAGCCGGCAATCGCAGCGAGTTACGCGGCGATCTGTATGTTGAGCTGCGATATCCGGGGAGGCTTGCTTCCAGCCCGTGCCCGAGCATATCGGGCAAACCTCTGCCGAAGTTTTCGTTAGCTGCATAATCATTGCATCATTGACTCTGCATCGTCCGAGGGCGAATGTGCAAGTGCAAAACGGAGCCTAACTGTGCAGATGCTGTGGAGATGGGAGAAGGCTTGTGGAGAGTCTAGGAAATCCGGGCGCCCCTATTGACCCGAGGCCTTTGCAGATGAGTAGGATTTTGTGCGGAACTTCCAACCCTTCAAAGATCACAAGTGGGCCACCACCTTGAATGGCACCAAGGGGGAGGAGCCAAACAAGGCATCCAGCGCGGATTTTCACAGTTGACTTTCATGATTCAGAGTAGCCAAATGAGTGCGCCAGGTTTCCGACCCCGCAATTAAGGATTGAAATGCGCCGGGACAAGAGGAACCTGCCCCAGACAAGGAGATTACAGATGAATAAGGCCGATCTTATTGATCGCATCGCCGCCGGTTGCGGCATCAACAAAACACAGGCCGCTGGAGCAATTGACACTACCGTCGAGAGCATTACCTCCGCTCTGAGAAAGGGAGATCGCGTCGCACTCATCGGTTTTGGGACATTCTCGGTATCGCAGAGAAAAGCCCGCAATGGGCGCAATCCCCAGACGGGCGCCACTATCAAGATTGCAGCGCGTAAAGTCGCAAAATTTTCGGCTGGGGCTGATCTGAAGAAAGCCGTCAGCCGCAGTAAATAGTTTAAAAATAGCGCTTCACCATTGGAACGGCAGGCGGTCGGGCTTGCCGTTTTCTTGTTTGCCGGTTGCCTTCTACGGCGAGGAATCCTTCGAGTTCGCTTCGGATTACCGATTGTTGAGTAGGCTCGTGGGCGGTTCCAGCCTCCGTCGACTTGCTGAATCCTTTCAAATCCCTGTACAATCTAACGATCCCAGCAGAGGTCATAACATGAAGGCAGCTATTCATCCCGCATACAATGAAATACGCGTGTTGTGCGCATGCGGACACAACTTTTCGACCCGTTCCACCCACAAGGGCGATATTCACGTGGAAATTTGCTCCAACTGCCATCCGTTTTTCACCGGTAAGCAGAAATTGATGGATACGGCAGGACGTGTTGAGCGTTTCCGCCGCAAATACGCCAAGAGCGAGCCCGCCAAGCCGGAAGCAGCTAAGAAGTAACTCTCAAGAGTAGATTGAAACGAAAAGCCTCCATAACTCAATGGGGGCTTTTCTTTGTTTTAGACAGATAGTCCCTGTCAATGTTCCCGGCGAGTGCTTCCTTGGAAACCCCTGAGCTAGAATAAGCAAGTGAGAAAGTACTGGGACAATCCCGTCGTTGGCGAAGTCTTCTCCGAAAAGAACGATGTGACGAGCTTTCCCACCAGCTTTACTATCGGCGGTCTCGCTATCGCTCCAGCTACCGTGTTAGCCCCGATGGCTGGAGTTACGGACACCGTGTTCCGGCGCTTCATTCGCGATCTTTCAGGATGCGGCCTGATCATGACGGAGTTCACGTCGGCGGACGGCGTTCTGCGCGCTAAGGATCTCAAGGCGAAGCGGTACCTTCATTTTTACGAAGATGAACATCCTATCTCAGCGCAACTTTTCGGTAGCAATCCGGGCGTGATGGCGGAAGCCGCGCGCATGGTCGAAAATCTTGGATTCGATCTGGTTGACCTGAACCTGGGCTGCCCCGCAAAAAAAGTTGTGAAGTGCAACGGAGGTTCGGGCCTCTTGCGCGACCTGCCCGCCATCGGGGAAATCTTTAAGGCGGTACGCGCAGCCGTCAAGATTCCATTTACGGTGAAATTTCGGGCCGGGTGGGATGACGAAAATATTATCTGCGTTGAACTGGCCAAGATGGCCGAGGGCTGCGGATTGAACGCCGTCGCTCTCCACGCTCGCACTCGCGAACAGGGCTACAGCGGCGAGGCTCGTTGGGATTGGATCGCCGCCGTCAAAGACGCTGTTCGGATCCCGGTGATTGGCAATGGCGACATTCGAATTCCGCAGGATGCCTGCGCCATGGTTGCTCAGACTGGATGCGATGCCGTCATGATCGGACGAACGGCGGCGGCGAATCCATGGATCTTTCGCCAGATCGAGCAATACGTCGCGAGCGGACGTTATGACGAGCCCGGAGAAGCAGACCGCTATGCAATGATCCGTACATATTTCGAAATGCTGTTGGAAGAGGA
Organism: Acidobacteriota bacterium; assembly: GCA_030775785.1. Lineage (GTDB taxonomy): Bacteria > Acidobacteriota > Terriglobia > Terriglobales > Acidobacteriaceae > JALYIM01. The sequence continues at coordinate 30,979 of JALYIM010000251.1, read as the reverse complement.
ATTGCCAGGAGCGCAGGGGAAGATGAAGCAGTTTGCGTCCTGGTTCACTCACGGCGTGCCGGGAGGCGCGGGCCTTCGCAAGGCGATCTATGAATCAAAAAACGAAAGAGACATTCTGCTGCGGGTAGATGAATTCTTCGAACCCAGACTACAGCCATGTGGCGCGGTCGCTCTCGCCCACGAAATCGCCGAAACTAGTCCTCGGTAGTGGCGTTCGCAATCACCATCTTGCCGTTCTCATCCTGTCCTATATAACCCCAGGGCAGCTTAGGATCGTGCGTGAACATGGTTAACCATTTTTCCGGAACCGAAGCCGCATAGTACTGCTTGCGACTCTCGATGGTTTGCAGCGGATACAAATCGAATCCCATCACCCAATTCAATTCGATATGCGCGCTGGTCGGGATGAGATCTGAGATGTAACAAGCCGTCTGTCCGCCACTCTTTACGATTACAGCCTGCATGTCTTTCGTGTGGCCGGGGAAAACTTTGACTGAGATTCCCGGGAGTAATTCGGTGTCTCCCTTCAGCAAGCGCATCTTTCCACTCTCCACTAGTGGATCGTAATTTTCACTGATGTAGCTGACCGCGTCGCGCTGCCCCTGATGAGCATGTTGCCACTCACCTTCCTGCACGTAGTAAATTGCTTTCGGAAAAGTTGGGGCAATTCCCTTCTCAGTTCGAAGAGTGTTCCATCCGCAGTGATCGAAGTGCAGGTGCGTGTTGATTACTACGTCTATGTCCTCGGGTGAGATTTCGGCCGCGCTTAAATTGTGGAGGAGCTCAGCAGGCTGCCCGTAGATTTTCGCCATCTTTTCCGGAAGTTTATTGCCGACGCCGGTTTCAATGAGCACGATTTTATCGCCGGTGCGAATAAGCACTGAATTCAATCCAGTTAGCACGCGGTTCTTGTCATCCACTGCGACGCGCTTCTCCCACAGAACCTTTGGCACCACGCCGAAGTATGCGCCACCGTCGAGGTGGTAGATACCATCAGAAAATGAAGTGAGTTCGAAGTCACCTAAAGTAATTCGTTGCATATTGTTTCAGTCGCGAATGCTAAGACTTTGACTACTCCTTGATTTTGCTAGAGGTGATCTTCGATCAGACACTCTCGATCATTTGAAATAGCGAAGAACGAAGTTTACAGTGCCACAAACACCGCGGGCGTAGCAAACAAGAAAATCTGTCTGCCAAGATGCAGTTTCGCGTCCGTGCTAGAATCTTGAAAGCCTTTAAAAATGCTTCCAGACGTGCAAAATCTCATTGATTTGCAGCAAGCGGACCGCGAGATCCTCCGTTTGAATCAGGAAGTAGCGTCGCTGCCTAAGAAGGTGGCCGTCATCGAAGAACGGCTCGCTGGAACCAAAGGGCTGCTGGAAAAGGCCAAAGCCGCCGTCAAAGCCGACGAAGCCAATCGTCGAAAATTCGAAACCGCAATTCAAGATCTGCAAGGCAAAATTTCCAAGTATCGTGATCAATCTCTGGCCGTAAAAACAAACGAACAATATAAAGCACTGCTGCAGGAGATCCAATTTGCCGAGCAGGAAATTCGCGGCAACGAAGACAGAATTTTGGAATTGATGCTGAATTCCGAAGCGCGAGAAAAAGACGTTAAGGCAGCCGAGGCGAAACTCAAAGAAGAAACCACCGAAATCGAGCGAGAAAAATCCGCAGCCCGCGAACGAACCGCTGAAGACGAAAAGCTATTGACGGAATGGAACCAGAAGCGAGAAAAAGGGCGCGCCGGAGTGGATGGCGACCTTCTAAGACACTACGATCGTGTCTCAAAATTTCGCGGAAGCGGATTGGCGGAAGTACGTGACCAGCGTTGTATGGGATGCCAGGTGCTGCTGCGTCCGCAGACTTACAACGACGTCCGCGCCGGACAGCGGGTCATTTGCGAATCCTGCCAGAGGATCCTTTACTTCGATCCCGCGACCGCGATCGCGGTAGAACGACCCAGTCTAACTGCCAAACGCCGCACTCGTCCCAAGGTGCACGTGGACCGCGCGTGGTTCTATCATCCGGAATTCGATCAGGTGGGCGAAGCCTTCTTGGCATTTTCGAATGCGGATGGTCAGTCCAGCTGCAGAGTCTATGACGCTCACACGGGAAGAAAAGTCGGCGTGACCAGAAATCGTGAGGGCGACTTCAGCACCGGCTTTGCGTACGAGCTTGGACCCGCAATTCAACTAAAGAGCGGGATTGACGAGCAACACCTCGAGGAATGGGGCGGCGAACTTCCCATGACGATCCTTGATGAATTAAACGGAGATTTAAAGCTAGCCCGCGCCGAAAACACGGTTGTAGAAAACCAACCAGCCGAACCTCCTACCGTCCGATAAGCTCATACTTCGTTCCCCCATAGGTTTAAGATCGGATATGCCCAAACCGGCGTCCGTCATTCCTTCATCTCTCAAGACCAAGCCCGAAATTGTCGGCACTAATAATTCAAGAGTTACGATCTCGCGCCGCGGTGCGGAGCGTCTTAAGAACGCCCATGTCTGGGTGTACCGGTCAGACATTGTTTCGGCGGAAAACGTTGCCCCAGGCTCGCTGGTGAACGTCGCCGATGAGCGTGGAAAGTTTATGGGGACGGCGCTCTACAGCAGCTCGTCACAGATCGCAGTCCGGATGATTTCTACAGAAGGGGTGGCCGATCTTCCAACTTTGTTGCGCCTGCGAATTGAACAGGCGATTGCCTATCGAGAGCGCGTGGTAAGAGACACCAACGCCTATCGTGTGATTTTCAGCGAGGCTGATTCCCTTCCTGGCCTCATTGTGGATCGTTACAACGACTTGCTGTCTTTCCAAGTGTTGACGCAGGCAATGGATGTGGATCTGGTACGTCAGACGTTTATCTCCGAGCTGAAAGAACGGCTCAAGCCAACGGCGATCATCGAGCGTGTGGACCCTAGAATCCTTGAACTGGAACAAATTTCACGGCGCGCTTCCGATGCTCCAAGCGGAGGACCAAAAAACAGCACCATCTTCACCATGAACGGAATTCGATTCCAGTACGATTCTGTCGGCGGACAGAAGACCGGAGCGTTTCTCGATCAGCGCGAAAACTATGCCGCAGCCGCGCAATATGCTCACGGTGAAGCCTTGGACGTCTTCTGTTATCAGGGCGGCTTCGCCCTGCACGTCGCACCCAAATGCACAAAAGTTATCGGCGTGGACAGTTCCCGGCCGGCGCTAGAAGTTGCAGACCGCAATGCAGGGCTTAATAAGCACGAGATCGAATGGATCGAAGCTAATGCCTTCGACTTGCTTCGCGATTATGCACATTTAGGACGGCAGTTCGACACAATTGTGCTCGACCCTCCAGCGTTCGCCAAAAGCAAACGCACCTTGGATACTGCCCTGCGCGGATATAAAGAACTAAATCTGCGGGCGATTAAGATGCTGCGCCCGGGTGGCATTCTGGTCACCTGCTCCTGCTCCTTCCATGTCAATTGCTCGGACTTCCGCCAGGTAGTGGCTTCAGCAGCTCGGGATGCCGGGAAAAACCTAAGAATCATCGAAAACCGAGGTCAGTCCAGAGACCACCCTATACTGCTTACGGTTCCGGAAACTGAATATTTGAAGTGCCTAATCTGCCACGTAAGTGACTGAATATAAGCCACATTTTAATATTGACAGTAATACGCTCATATTTTATGATGTCTTTACGCTAACCGCGATGGATTGTTGGCGTTTAAGCGAAATTCTGACATCTGGAGGATAAGTATGACGGTAATTACACGCTGGGACCCATTCCGAGAATTCAGCACTCTTCAGGATAGGATGAATCGTTTGTTTCGCGATACGACAGGTTCCGAAGGCCGCGACGAGTATCTGACTAGCACCGCTTTCGCGCCCGCAGTGGACGTTTATGAGGACGAGCACAACATCGTTTTGAAGGTTGAAGTGCCCGGAATTGACGAGAAGGACATTGATATTCGGGTCGAAAACAATACCCTGACACTGCACGGCGAACGCAAGTTTGAAAAGGAGGAGAAAGAAGAGAACTTCCGTCGCGTCGAGCGTCAGTATGGAAGCTTCACACGTTCTTTCACTCTTCCAAACACGGTGGACGCTGAAAAGATCCAGGCGAATTACGAGAAGGGCATTCTGAAGATCAGCCTGGCAAAAAAGGCAGAGTCAAAGCCTAAGCAGATAAAGGTAAATGTCGGAAGCGAGAAGACTCTCGACAGCAAACCGGCTGGCAAGGCCGCTTAAGACTTAGAGCCTTTTAGAATTTTTAAGCGGGAGACGACTCGCCTACGTCTTCCGCTTTATTTTTTAAACTTCTGAGTTGCGCGAAGAAACATCCAATATCTGGTTCTGGTCATACACATCAGAACCAACGAAGGAAGATTTTATGACAATACGTTGGGATAAATTTACTGTGAAGGCGCAGGAGGCTGTCCAGCGGGCGAACGACCTCGCCTCAGAGTACGGCAGTCCGGAGCTGCAGGCTGTCCACCTGTTGGCGGCGCTGCTCGAAGACCGCGAAGGAATTGTGCGACCGGTCCTCGAAAGGATCGGCATCGCGCCACAAGCGGTGGCGCAGGAAATGATGCTGGCGATCGAGAGCCTGCCCAAAGTTTCGGGAGGAGCCACGCAAGCAGCTCCATCGAAAGCTGTGAATCAGCTGCTTGAACAAGCGTTCAAAGAAGCCAGTAATTTTAAGGATGAATATGTCTCAACCGAGCATCTTCTGCTGGCAGCTACGCACCTTACGCGGGACGCTGCGCAGGAAATTCTGGCACGCCATGGCGCTACGCACGACGCCATTCTTAAAGCTTTGACTTCGGTGCGAGGTTCCCAAAAGGTGACCGACCAGAATCCTGAGGACAAGTATCAGGCGCTGCAACGCTATGCTCGCGATCTTACCGAGCAGGCCCGACGCGGGAAACTGGATCCAGTAATCGGACGGGATGAAGAGGTCCGTCGCGTCGTCCAGGTTCTCTCCCGGCGGACGAAGAACAATCCCGTGCTCATTGGTGAGCCGGGGGTCGGCAAGACCGCCATCGTTGAGGGGCTGGCGCAGCGCATTATCTCCGGCGACGTACCGGAGGGGCTTCGCAATAAGCGGGTTGTAGCCCTCGACCTCGGCGCAATGCTTGCGGGAGCGAAGTATCGAGGCGAGTTCGAAGACCGGTTGAAGGCCATCCTCAAGGAAATCGAAGACTCCGCCGGACAAATAATTCTGTTCATTGACGAGCTGCACACTCTCGTCGGTGCGGGCGCAGCCGAAGGAGCGATTGACGCTTCGAACATGTTAAAGCCGGCGTTGGCGCGGGGAGAGTTGCGGGCAGTTGGCGCGACCACGCTGAACGAATATCGCAAATACATTGAAAAAGATGCTGCGCTGGAGCGCCGCTTTCAGATCGTTTTCGTCGGCGAACCGAATGTGGAGGACACCATCGCGATTCTGCGCGGGTTGAAAGAGCGCTACGAGGTACATCACGGCGTCCGCATTAAAGACTCGGCGATTGTGGCCGCAGCCACGCTGTCGCATCGTTACATCGCAGACCGCTTTTTGCCGGATAAAGCGATAGATCTCATGGATGAAGCAGCGGCTTCACTGCGCATACAGATTGATTCCCTGCCGACTGACATTGATCAGTTGGAGCGGCGCGCGACTCAGCTTGAGATTGAACGCCAGGCATTGAAAAAGGAAGACGATGCCAACTCCAAAGAAAGGCTGCTGGTTATTGATAAGGAGCTCGCCAATATAAGGGAGCGCGCGAACGCGCTTAAAGCAACCTGGAAGACAGAAAAAGATTTGATCGCGCGCTCGCGTGCCGCAAAAGAAAAGATCGAGCAGCTGAAGCTGGAAGAGCAAACTGAAGAACGTAAGGGTAACTTGCAGCGTGTTGCTGAGATTCGCTATGGACTGTTGCGTCAGGCGGAAGAGGAACTGGAGAAGCTGTCCGCGGAGATGGACAAGAAGGGCCAGTCCCGCATGCTGAAAGAAGAAGTGGATGAAGAAGATGTTGCCGCGATCGTTTCTAAATGGACAGGCATTCCTGTTTCCAAAATGCTTGAAGGAGAAGTCAAGAAGCTCGTAAACATGGAAGACCGCTTGCGGCAGCGCGTCATTGGGCAGGACGCAGCGCTGGAGCGCGTGTCTAACGCGATCCGTCGCTCGCGGGCGGGGCTCAGCGATCCGAAGCGGCCTATTGGCTCCTTCATCTTTCTTGGGCCGACGGGCGTTGGCAAGACTGAACTGGCGCGCAGCTTAGCTGAGTTTCTATTCGACGATGAACACGCCATGGTTCGCATAGACATGTCGGAGTACATGGAGAAGCACGCCGTGTCGCGTTTGATTGGCGCTCCTCCCGGATACGTGGGTTACGAAGAAGGTGGTCAACTCACCGAGCAGGTGCGAAGGCATCCTTATGCGGTAGTACTGTTCGACGAAATCGAAAAAGCGCACCCTGATGTCTTCAACATATTGCTGCAGATCATGGATGACGGCCGCCTCACCGACGGTAAAGGCCGCACGGTGGATTTCCGAAACACGGTCATTATCATGACGTCGAACATCGGGTCCAGCTATCTTCAATCCGAAAACATGCGCACCGCGGACGACTTCGCGCGGGCAAGCGAACTCGTGATGAATGCTCTGCACGGGCACTTCAAGCCGGAATTCCTGAATCGCGTGGACGACATAATTATCTTTACGCCACTTGCTAAGGAACAGCTGGTCAAGATTATCGAACTGCGGCTGGAGGATGTGCGGCGGTTGTTGGTGGATCGAAAGATCTCGCTGGAGCTCACGGACGCAGCCAAGGACCTTATTTTCACCGAGGGCTTTGATCCCAATTTCGGAGCTCGTCCGTTGAAGCGTGCGATCCAAAAACTCGTGCAAGACACGTTGGCGTTGAAGATTCTCGACGGCGAGGTTCTGCACGGCGATCACGTGATCGTGGACAGCGACAAAGCCACTAAGAAAATAAAGTTCGAGATCAGTAAGCGGGTGGGAGAAAAAGTAACTGCCAGTACTCGATGAGATGAGCTGAATATTTGTGGGATGGGCACGCTACTGCGTGCCTCCATGTTTTTGCAGCGTCTTCTTCGCAAATCGCTCCGCGACCGGCGTCTGCCACAAATACCAGACGACCATCATCCTCACAATGATGCCTAAGCCTCCCCACGCTAGATTTCCCGGTCTAAACTCGATTACGCTGCTGGAAACGGTCGGCAGCAACATCGCAATACCGATCATCCCGGCAAGCAATGCCGCACGCCGCGCCCAGTTGTTCATTCTGCATAAACCGATACCAACGACTGTACTCACAGCGGCGAATAACAAAAACATGTATGGTCCCGCGAGTGCGCGACCCGCAATAATCGGGGCGCCCAAAACCATCGAGAGTGTGCCGGGCGCAATGAGCATGACATTGCCAATTACAAGCAGATAGATGGCTGTCAGAAAGAACAGAACAGCGATTGCCGCAACTCCCGCAGGGCGTCTATTCGGAAGATCTGTCTGGAGTAAGGACACAGTGAAAGCTAACGGATGGCGCCAATCCTCTTGGTAACCACTATCCGTGGATAAGGCAGGTTAGACCCAAGACGAAGCAGTTACCTTCTGCCACCCCGGCTCGAGGAACTTTGGGATTTCGAAGGTCTCTCCGACTTTCCCGACTTACCTGAATCCTCGGACTTGCCTGAACCTCCCGACTTTGGCGACTGGTCAGGTTTCCGATCGGACTTGGATTCTGACTTTTCAGAAGGAGCTGACTTCGAACTCTTATCCTTGGAATCCGAATCGGATTTCGAGCCGGAATCGGATTTGGAATCGGAATCGCTCTTAGACGACGAGTCGCCATTGGAGGATGACGCGCTCGCACCAGGCCTTTTGGCGTAGTCCGTCACATACCATCCCGAACCTTTGAACTGGACAGCGGGCGCCGATATAGTCTGCTCGACGATGCCGCCGCAGTCCGGGCACTTCTTCATATGACGATCGGAAAATTTCTGGATACGTTCAAAGCGATGATGACACTTCTTACATTCGTACTCGTAAAGGGGCATGGTTATTCGGACGCGTGGACAAAGTGACGACGCTTTTTGAATTTTAGGGTGTGCTACTGCTTCCGTCAATTTCGCGAGCCGAGATAGAGTTGAGCCAGTGTTAGACTCGCGTCCATGGAGGCAGACGGAAAAGCCGATGCGGGTCCGCTCACGCTGAGTCGAGGTCCGTCCGCGGCCGCGACGCTCTACCTGGTAGCAACTCCCATTGGAAATCTCGAAGACATCACACTTAGAGCGCTCCGCATACTCAAAGAAGTTGATCTGATTGCCTGCGAGGACACGCGCCAGACTCAAAAGCTGCTGACCCATTACGGAATCACAACTCGCACCACGAGCTACCACGAGCACAACGAAATATCGCGGGCGGGGGAACTCGTGAAAGAACTGGAGCACGGCAGGGGGATCGCCGTGGTGACGGACGCAGGCATGCCAGGCATTTCAGACCCGGGCTTTCGACTGATTTCGCTGGCCATTGAAAAAGGCTTTACGGTTGTGCCCATTCCCGGTGCTTCCGCTTTTGTGGCCGCGCTCGCCGCGGCAGGTCTCTCCACCGACTCTTTCCGGTTTAACGGATTTCTGCCTGCTAGATCAGGACAGCGACGGCAAACTCTGGAAGAAATTCGTTTGTCGTCGCTTACGGAGATTTTCTACGAAGCGCCGCATCGGCTGAAAGAAGCCTTGCAGGACGTTGTGGAACTTTTGGGACCCGGCAGGCAAGTGGTGGTTGCCCGCGAAATCACAAAGGTCTATGAAGAGTTCCTTCGTGGTCCTTCAAGTTCGGTGCTTGCGACGCTTGAGGGCCGTGACCAAATCAAGGGCGAAATCACGCTCCTCATTGGAAAAGCGGGAGCGACCGAAACGAACATCAGCGCCTCGTCATTTAACATCCGAGAACGCGTTTCCGAGATCATGAGTACTGAGGCGATAGACGAAAAAGCAGCGCTGAAGAAAGTTGCGAAAGAAAGAGGAATCTCTAAAAGCGAGGCGTACCGGGAACTGCAAAGAAGGAAATAGCGAGCCCTACTTCGGAGTCAACTCGCGCTTCACGGCGTCGCTGACCTGCTTACCATCCACTCGGAGCCCAGCGGCTGAGAAGCGCGCCATCACATTCTTCATTACCGCACCCATATCTTTCATTCCGGGCGATCCCATTTCGGCAATCACGGCCTTTACCCCAGCCACGACTTCTTCGTCGCCGGCAGCCTTGGGCAGATAACCTTCAATCATCGTGATTTCGAGGGCCTCTTTGTCGGCCATCTCCTTGCGTCCACCCTTGAGAAACTGCTCCACGGACTCTTTGCGTTGCTTGATCAACGTGCTCAATACCTGCTGTGACTCTTTATCATCGAGCGGCGCCATCTTCTCGACCTCGCGATTTTTGAGCGCACTCTTGACCATCCGCAAAGTGGACAGCCGGTGTTCATCTCGCGATTTCATGGCGAGGACGAGGTCTTTCTGAATTTGTTCGCTGAGGACCATATTTCGATTGTATATCCCGTACGCGGTGGCACCGGCATCTCACTAGCCACCAAGCATGAATGGACTGAACGCCAGATTCCACAGATCTAAGTTCCACGATAAACTATTAGACATCTTCTCTTACAAGGATCAATCTTAAATGCTGCTGAAAAATCGCCTTTTCACTCCTGGGCCTACCCCGCTACTTCCCGCCGCGCAGACCGCCATGGCAGCGTTCACCATGCATCACCGAACCGCGGATTTTCGTGCGCTTTATACGCGCGTGCTCGCCGACATGAAGGATTTTATCGGGACCGAGAATGACGTACTCGTGCTGGCGTCTTCGGGAACCGGAGTGATGGAAGGATCAGTTTCGAATTTGACTTCTCCGGGCGACAAGGTCTTGGTGCTCACCGCCGGAAAATTCGGCGAGCGGTGGCGCGATCTGGCGAAGGCTTTTGGATGTGCCGTGGAGATGATCAGTGTCCCTTACGGCCAGACGTTTTCGCTGGACGAAATTCGTCAGAAATTGACTCCCGACATTCGGGCGGTATACGTACAGGCCACCGAGAGTTCCACGGGCGCGCGGCACGACATAAAAAGCATCGCGAAAATCGTGCGCGAAAAAGGTGATGATGTTCTTTTGGTAGTTGATGCAATCACCGGCCTAGGAACCACGCATCTCGACGTGGATGGCTGGGGAGTGGATGTGATCATTGGCGGCTCGCAGAAAGCGCTGATGATTCCTCCGGGACTCGCCTATTGCGCCGTGAGTGAACGGGCATGGAAGCGAATGGAGAGTGCGAAATCTCCGCGCTATTATTTTGATTTTCGCAAAGAGCGCAAGGCAGCCGCCAAGGGAGAGTCGTCTTACACTCCTGCGACCTCGTTGATCGCCGCGCTGGGAGCCGCTTTAGACTTTATCCGGCAAATGGGTGACGGTGACGTTAAGCATGGACGCAAAGCACTTGTGGATAATGCGGAACTCGCTGCCGAGATGACGCGAGCCGGCGCTCGGGCTCTTGGGCTTAAGCTTTTCGCTGCCTCGGCACCGGCGGCTGCGCTTACCGCCATTGACGCTCCCACGGGAGTAGATTCGAGCGCGATGGTTAAGAAATTTCGCGATTTGTTTTCCGCCGTAGTCGCCAATGGACAGGGCGACATGAAGGGCAAGTTGTTCCGCATCGCGCACATCGGATACTACGATTACATTGACACCGTCGGAATTCTGTCCGGTCTGGAGCATGTTTTGGCGAGCGTGACCGGTAAACCGGTCGAGTACGGCTCGTCGGTGAGAGCGGCGCAGGAAGTCTTCGCCAAACATCTGCAAGCAAACTCAAAAGCGCACGCAGAGGTCGCAGTTGGTATGACGAAGTGATGCGCAGTCGCTCCTGCGCATCCTCTCAGCCATAAGTTTGCAATCCAAACTAACGAATCGCGGCTGCGCCGCGGTCGCATATTTCTCAACGAAAAAGGACCCATGAAAATTGTTATTGCTGAAAAAATGTCAGCATCCGCAGTGGACCTGTTGCGCGAGCCTAATTGGACCATCATCAGTCCCGAGCTGATAGACGGAAAACTTGCCGAGCACATGGAAACAGCAGACGCGCTAATCGTCCGATCAGCAGTGCAAGTCAATGCAGAACTTCTCGCCAACGCGCCGAAGCTGCGCGTGATCGGACGCGCGGGCGTTGGCGTGGACAACATCGAACTCGAACCCGCGACCCGTAAGGGTATTGCCGTGATGAACACGCCCGGTGCGAACGCTGTCGCGGTAGCAGAGCACACCGTGGCTATGATGCTGGGGATGGCGCGTTTTGTTTGCCGCGCAAACGAACTGATGCACGCCGGCAAGTGGGAGAAAAAGTCCCTGCAAGGCTCCGAGCTAAAGGGGAAAACACTCGGGGTTGTGGGACTGGGAAAGATCGGAATGGAAGTTTCGCGCCGCGCCCGCTCCTTCGGCATGGAAGTTGTCGCACACGATCCATTCGTTTCAGCCGTCGTCGCCAAGGAACAAAGCATACGCATCGCTTCCCTCGACGAGGTTTATGCGGTTGCAGATTACCTGACATTGCACGTCGGACTTACTCCGCAAACGGCTGGCATGATCAATACCGAGTCGCTGAAGAAGATGAAGAAGGGCGTTCGGCTGGTCAACTGTGCTCGCGGAGAGTTGGTTGACGAGGCCGCTTTGGCCGAGGCACTCAAGAGCGGACAGGTCTCGGCTGCCGCGCTCGATGTTTTCATCGAAGAACCATTGAAAAACTCCCCGTTCCATGCCATGCAAAATGTCATCTTGACGCCCCATATCGCAGGCTCGACTCACGAGGCGCAAGAGGCGGTGGGCGTCCAAATCGCACTTCAGGTAAAAGAATATTTGAAACATGGCGTCATCCAGAACGCAGTTAACGTGCCTTCGGTTTCGCACGACGAGTATCTTGAATTGCGGCCTTACACCGTTCTGGCGGAGCGGTTGGGCTCGTTCCTGGCGCAAATCAGCGAGGGTACCCTGGAAGAAATCTCGCTCGGCTATAGCGGACACATCGCCGACTGGAAAACAGATCTGATCCGCAACGCCGCGATCAAAGGCATCCTGAACGAATTGCTGGATGAAAAGGCCAACCTGGTGAATGCTGGGACCATCGCGGCGTCGCGCGGACTGCGAATCCATGAGTCCCGCAAGCCGGCGTCAAAAGGGGGTGCGGGTAGCGTGCTTTCCATCACCGTGAAAGCTTTCAAAGAAGAACACGTCATGAAAGGCGCGGTATTGCGAGAAGAAACTCCCCGCCTTCTCCACATGGATGGAATTGATATCGAAGCACCCTTGGAACGCAATCTCATTTACATGCGAAATCAGGATGTCCCCGGAGTAATTGGCCGCGTGGGCACGGTCTTGGGCAAACATCAAATCAACATCGCCAATTTTTCGCTAGGTCGTCGTGCCGCAGTCCCATCTGAGCAGGCGCGCGAGGCCATCGCCGTGATACAAGTGGATCAGGCGGTGCCCGAAGGAGTGCTGAACGAACTGCGGCGCTTGCCCGCCATTGATCAGGCCAAATCCGTGCGCCTGTTCTGAGATCAGATGTGTGAGGGTTTGATAGCCTTATGGGAATTCATGGTGTCTAAGCAATTTATTATTTCCATTTTGCTCACGGGAGCCTTGGTGCTCCCGCTCACCAGTGCCGCTCAATCGAGTCGCTTCGATTTGAGCGCTGGCGCGTCAGCGGTTTTCAGCAAGATCTCTTCAGGAAACGGAACCACCGATACTCCCACCAACTCACTGGGATTTGTCGCGACTGCCCGCCACCGTTTCAGCGCGAAACATTCTCTGGCCGTGAATTATGGCCGCACCAAAAATTCCCAGATTTACAGCACGCCGCCGTTCTTCTATCGCATTCAGGCTTCGGTGAGCGAGTACAGCGGCGCATATATGTTTTCTCCGGTCGAGACGGAAAAATTTGAGCCCTACCTTTTCGCCGGCGCCGGTGCGCTGGTCTTTCATCCAACCAATACTTTTATTGATGGCTTTCAGGTACCGGTGGCTGCCGCGCGGCAAACCGAAATCGCATTTCTGTACGGAGCAGGAGTGGACTACCGTATCCATTCTTTCTTCGGATTGCGGCTGCAATATCGCGGGCTGATATATCGAGCGCCCGACTTCAGCTTCCCGGGGTTTCTTACAAGCGCGAGGGGACATCTCGCCGAACCTTCCATCGGGCTGGTATTTAAGTTTTAGCGACAGGTAACAAATTCAGGAATTCAGAGATGCTTTTCGCAGCTTGCGGCTTTCCGCCAGCAAAGCCATGGAGTGCATTAGATTCTGCAGCGTCACAATTCCGACCAAACGCTGATCTTCGACGACCGGAATGATGCTCAAATTTCGCGCCGTCAGTTTGCGGAACGCTGAGGCAAGAGACTCCTTCTTCTGCGCGACTTCGAAAATGCGATTCATCACTGCTTGCACGTAGCCATTGCCCTCCAGTCGCAGGGCCTGAAGTATCTTTTGCTTTGAAACTACTCCCACCATGTCGCTGCCCCGGATGACCGGGAAATCGTCTTGCAGCGAATGCACTGCCTTTTCCAAAGCGTCTTCCAAGGTATCGGCCGGTGATAGCGTGGCAAAATCGGTGAGCATGATGTCTTCAAGCTGCACTTTTTCCAGCACCGACTGAAATACCGCGGATCGCTCCTCCAATTGAGCTCCGAGCAGCAGAAAGAATCCGGTAACAGCCAGCCACGCAGCCTCCGTACCTCCGCCTTCCATGTACTGCACCATGCCGAGAATTATGAATAGGGTGGCAAATGTTTGTCCGATGGATACGGCGCGACGGGTCGCGCGCACCGGATCCATACCGCGACTGAAAAACGCTCGCAGAATGCGTCCACCATCCATCGGATAAGCGGGTAACAAATTGAATGCTGCCAGCCAAAGATTTGCCCAGACAATGCTGCGCGGCAAATCATCCGATCGCAAATAAGGTTTGGACCAGAGGTGGGCACTCGGAGAAACCGCCAGAATAATTCCGCTTGCGACCAATGCGATGACGATGTTGACAATAGGACCGGCAAGCGCGATTCCAATGTCTCGCTTCCACGTTATTGCGCCCGGCTCCGGCGGCCGCTGGCTCTCGTCGAATACTGTCACTCCGCCAATGGGAAGCAATATGATTGCGCGCGCTGGAATTCCGGCATGCTTCCCGACCAGCGCATGCCCAAGCTCATGCAGAACAACGCCAGCAAAAATAATCCCAACGAGCGCCATCCCGCGTTCCGCACTGGGATTGATGTGCGCAGCCGATTCGCTCAACCACACAAACACTAGCAGTAGCAGAAACGTGAGGTGGATGCGAACTTCTACTCCGAAGAGTCGTCCCGCCGGGATGGACCAATTTCTCATTATGCTTAGATATGTTCAGCAGCGACCGTCTCTACTATTCTATCTGGAACTTGGATGTTCAGGCATTGTGAACGATGGACCGGCGTAAAACTGAAGCGTCGCCAAGGGGAAATTGGATTAAATGAAAGGATGCGAGCTTCAACGTGAGAGTGATCGGCGGGAAATTTCGCAGCCGTAAGTTGCAATCTCTACCGGGAATGGACATCCGTCCAACTTCGGACAAGTTGCGGGAAACACTTTTCAACGTGCTTACTGCCGGTAACTCGTCTGGACTTGAAAACAGGGTTTGGATAGATCTTTTCGCGGGAACAGGCGCCGTGGGAATCGAAGCGATGAGCCGCGGGGCATCCCCGGTTTATTTTGTAGAATCGGCGCCCGCGGCAGTGGAATTGATTCAGAAGAACCTGCGCTCCTTGGGAATCGAACACGGATTTCAAATCTTTGGGCAGGATGTTCCTCGAGCGTCGCATGCTCTGGTCGAAAAGAGAATTCAGGCTGACTTTATATTCCTGGATCCACCCTACAATTTAACCAAAATCTACAGTTCGACTCTCCTGACGTTGTCGCACTCATCGCTGTTGACGCAAGCAAGCGTAGTCATTGCAGAGCATGAGAAGAGATTCGATCCAGGAGAAGCGTTCGGCGAGTTACATCGTTATCGAAAACTAATACAGGGCGATGCAGCCTTGAGTTTTTATCGCCTCGGATAGATCCACGTCTTGCTGAGGAACGCGCGACTCCGCGGGGCGCAGAGACGATGACGAAGAATCTCTACATTTCTCTCCAACTAATGCCCGAGCAAAATGCAACTACATCAAAATTGTGTCCGTGGGCCGGACGATTGGATGCTGCATTTCCTGCAATTCATTCTTAACTAAATTCAATCCGTAAACACATTGCTCGAAGTGATTCGAGAGACTTGCAAACAGCGGCGCGACTTTGGTGTATTCGAAATACTCAAACTTGGAAACGATGTGATAGCTCTCCTTGCCGGCCTTGATCCAATCCACAAAATTTTCCGTGCGATTTTTACGCAGCCGAAAGTGGTTGATACTTTCAGGGAACATTCCCGTGAAGAATAGCGTGTAGTCGCCGATGTGCTTCCGCACCTGACGCTCACGATCGAAGGACGGCGCGGGTCCGTAAACCGGGTCAGACTCCAGCAACATCTCACCGACATCCGTGAGGGGACGATCCTGTGCATTGCGAATTTTGTGCAATTCGTCTATCTCACAAAATTCAGCCAGCAGGTGCGCAACATAGGTTACGATCGCGGGATCGCGAAGCCCGATCTCCTGGGCGTAGTGGCGGCCGACCATCTCTTTAAAGAGGTTCTGCAGTGGATTCGTTTCCGAAATCATACTGGGCTCCTCTCCACTAACAGCTATGCGCGACTATTATCCCAGCGTGTCTCAAAACACAAGTAACTTTTGTAATGCGCGCATCTCATTCGCTGCAATCATTTAGAACCCGAAATCATCAAGAGGGTTTCTCGCGAATATTTGGCAGTCACATGGAGAGAGTGCCACTCGGGCTCGGTCATGTGATCTCTATAGAATCGCTTGGGAGGAAAAATCAAAATGGAGCGATCAAACATCTCCAGCAGCGCACCTTGGGAAGCAGTGGTGGGTTACTCCAGGGCTGTAAAAGTCGGCCCTCACATCCACGTAGCGGGAACCACCGCAACGGGTCCAGATGGAAAGATTATCGCGCCGGCGGACGCTTATGGCCAGGCCGTACAAATTTTTCACAATATTGCAACTGCATTGCAACGAGCTGGAGCCAGCTTCAACGATGTTGTACGCACGCGGACTTTTCTTACGAATATCAAGGATTGGGAAAAGGTGGGAAAAGCCCACGGCGAAGTCTTCCGAGACATCCGCCCCGCAGCCACCATGGTCGCGGTGAGTGCGCTTGTCAGCCCCGAGATGCTGGTCGAGATTGAAGTGGACGCGATTGTTGCGGCGGAACTGTGATGAGTCCGAAATAGTGCCAGGGACACAAAAAGCCGGCTTGTGCAGCCGGCCTTGATTCTGATCAGAATTCGCGATTACTTCTTGGGGGCGATAGCGTCTTTTGCGGCCTTCGCCACGCGGAACTTAACCACCGTCTTCGCCTTGATCTGAATGGGCTCGCCAGTCTGCGGATTGCGTCCAACGCGCGCCTTGCGATGTGCCTTCACCAGACGTCCGATGCCGGGGACGACGAACACTCCGTTCTTCTTGGTTTCCTTGATTGCGGTGTCGGCAAGATGCTCCAGAAACGCCGCCGCCGTCTTATTGTTGAGCTCCAGCTTCTCTGCTAACTGCCGAACCAGTTGCGTCTTGGTCAAACCTGATGCCATGAATCCTCCTTGAAGCGAAACGGAATTTTTTGCGAATGGGCGCTATCTTATACTGGTTTGCTGTGGAAAAGCAGAAGTTTCAGCCGCAATTTACGCGGACATTCTCGATGTGGAACCCGCAAAGCCATATGAGTAGCCTGTTTCAAACGATGGTGACATTAAAAAGCTAGTAATATTGCGGGTTTCCCATGTTCGGAGCCCGGTAATTGTTCAAGTCCTAATCTCGACGGGAGTTCCATTTGAGCTGTGCCATCTGTGAGAAGAGAAAGGAAAAGCGCTTTTGTCCAGTAGTTCACGGACGCATCTGTCCGCAGTGCTGCGGAGAAAATCGCGAGATCACCTTTGATTGCCCCATTGAGTGCGTTTACTTGCAGCAGGCGCGGCAGCATGAAAGGCCGCGATCGCTGGAAGAATTAGACCGCTCAACCTTATTTCTGGATGTCGAAGTAGGAGAGCAATTCCTGCACGAGCAGGAGCATTTAATTCTAGGGTTGAGTTACGCCGTAGCCACAAGTGCCCACAAAAATCCGGGCATCAAAGATCCGGATGTGATCGCTGCCTTGACTACGGTCACTAGAAGGCTTGAGACGCTGGTTAACTCCGGGTTGCACTATAAAATCCCTGACGCGAATCCACTCCACCAGTTGATCGCTGGCGAAATCGAAAACATGATCAAGGAATATCGCGACACCGAGACGAAACATCTGGGCTACTCTCGGCTGAAGGAGTCCGACATTTTGCGGGCGCTGGTATTTCTGCTGCGCCTGGCACTGACGCGGACGTCGGGCAGACCGAAATCTCGCGCGTTTGTGGACTTCATGCTTGCGCAATTCCCCGGCGAAGGCGCTTCGAGGTCCGGCGTTCGAGAAGACAGCAGACTCATCACTCCATAATATTTGGATCCGCGAATGAGACCTCGGAGATCAGCCCTTTATTTTCCGCACGATCTGTCCGTCTGGTAAAGCTTCGAGCAATTCCTGAATGGTTCGATTTAGCGACGGATGGCGAAGTTCGGAAGCAATTTCAGCCAGCGGTTGCAGCACGAAGCGACGGTTATGAAGCCCCGGGTGAGGAATGGAGAGCCCTGGAATTTCAATCTTGGCGTCGCCGAACAGAAGAATGTCTATATCAATAATCCGTGGGCCTTTTTTGGTTTCGTTGACCGTGCGTTCCCTTCCCATTTCTCGCTCGATATCGAGGACCGAATCCATTAGCTGTTGTGGCGTCTTTTCAGTTTCAACTTTTACCGCGCAGTTTATGAACCAGGGCTGCTCAGTAAACTCAACCGGTTCGGTTTCGTAAAAAGACGAGACTGCGACGACCTTCTCCGCCGCCCCGAGCTCCCAGATGGCACGCTTCAGATATGCAAGCCGATCGTTAAGATTCGATCCCACGGATAGGCAGGCTGTTGTTTGCAAAGTTTAGGGTTCCTAATCTCTGTCCAAATTCGAAATCATATTACCGAAGATGTTGGGGAGGGCACGACTCCAGCAGGAATCCAGTTTGTGACTTGCGGCGAAAAAACTGTGGCTTAGGCTGTTAAGAAATCTATCATTAGGTGAAAGAATGCTTTCCATCCATGCCAGAATTGCCCGCGTTCAGCGACTTGTTCGCATGCTTGAGAATGACGCCCCCTTGCTTGCGATTCGCGTCGCCGACTTGACTCCAGAGCGCCAGCACTCCGCCAAAAGCTACGCGGAACGGTTGCGAAACCATGCCCGGACTGAGCTTGAAAAATTGCTGGAGCAAGGATCGTTTCTGACCGCCAACGATCACGCACCTCAGGCTGCGGACTAATCCGAGAGAACCTACGCTAACAGGTGAGCTACAGATTGAATTCCCGCGTGCGAAGCTGCGGTGTGTTCCTCCACCGTAGTCTTTTCCCACAAGCTGCTATCACGCAGCAGGCGGGATACTAGAGCGGTGTGCATGGCATGCCCGGCGCGGTCGGCAACCACATTGCCTAGAATCTGTTTTCCCAGTAAAGCTAGGTCTCCTATTAGGTCCAGAACTTTGTGACGTACGAACTCGTCGGGAAATCGTAGCGGCGGATTCATCAAGCCATCGCGAGTGAGAACAATTGCGTTTTCCGCCGAAGCGCCCCGGATCAAGCCCTGCTGGCGCATGGCGTCGGCTTCGTGCAGGAACCCGAATGTGCGCGCCGGAGCAATCTCAGAAAGATAGCTCTCATTTTCAAGATCAACGCAAAATGTCTCTTTGCCAATCAGCGGATGCGGAAAATTGATCGTGTAAGAAACCGAATACACCGACGCCGGATAAACCGCAATGAATTTGTCTCCCTCGCGCAATTCGAGTTCGCGGCAGATGCGCAGATAAGTCCGTGGACGGCGTTGCTTGCGAATCCCAGCCTGGCGAATGAGGCTGACGAACGGAGACGCGCTGCCATCCAAAATAGGCAATTCGAGGTTATCGAGCTCAACGATGGCATTATCTATGCCCGTACCAATAAATGCTGAAAGCAAGTGTTCGGTGGTAGAAATCAGGACGCCTTTCTTCATCAGGCTGGTGGCATAGCTGACGCGAGCCACATTTCGGCTGATCGCCTCCACCTCGAAATTGTCAAGATCCGTTCTCCGAAAAACAATTCCAGAACCTGCCCCGGCGGGCAGTATGCGGAGATTTACAGATGCGCCACTGTGCAATCCGAAGCCTTGGCATTCCACCGCCGACGCTATTGTTTGTTCGGTTATCAACTATCAGGTTGCTCGACCGAAGTCTACAGCCCGGCGCGGATTAATGACTGTGGTAAATTTCCCACACTTTTGCCTGTCGAACGCAGGACGAGCATCACCCAGGCGTCCTATAAAATCATATGATTCAATACTTTGGACCGAGATCCAGCTCAGCCTTGCAAGGTTCACTTCCGAGGTACCAAGTCTACGCTTTTCGAGGCGGCTCCAATTTCAAACAACGAATCTTGCAGTCCCTGGTTGTAACTGGCCTTGTTCATGAAATCTTGGCTGGTCATAGCTCCGTTGCGATACTGCGTCACGTTGTAGGGGGTCATGATGCCCTGGATTTCGTGATAGTTGTCGTAAATGTCCTCTTGCACGTCGCGCAGTTGGTCGGCAGGATTTCTCCAACTGAAGGATTTCTTGATCGGCAAATGGCTGTTTACATCCAAATACAAAATGACGGAATCGTTGCTGGCATCGAAGATGGTGACCTGGTCCGACAGTTTCTGATCGGCGATTGTTTGTCCACCGTAAAAGAAGGCGACACCGGAGGCGTTCATCCACTTTTCGATAACCGTGCGCAAAGAGTGTTGGCGCGCCCGCAAGTAATTTTCCATGATCTTCGGATCCTGCGCCTGCACGCCCTTATAGGTGATTTCGTGGCCTTCGTCGCCGCTATAGATTTCGACGATGTCGCGTTTTTTGCTGACTTCGAGACGAAGTTTGTCCGGCTTTTTCCAGAAGCGCCAGTAGTATCCGCCGCCGCTGACCTGGTCGTTGTGGAGAGCAAAATCTCTTCCCTGGCTGGTACCGTCTTTCGCGTCCAGGTATGCCTGTCCGCCCAGGGCTTTCACCATCTGATTAAGCAGGGTCTTAGCTTTGCCTGCGTTAGACTCGCTATCTGCGGTCGCAGCCTGGTTCGGTGCGGGTGCCGACGAAGGAGGATTCGACTGGGAGAAACCTGTGGCGACCACGAAAAGAGAAAATACCAATGGAATACAGAAACGCCCCATGCCGGTCAGTCCCACCTCATCCAGTCCTGAATGATTTTTTCTCACTTTTGTAAGATGCGTCGTATGCGGGGGTGGCCCACTCGAGAATCGCCAACCATTACAATCATCCAGCTAACACAGCTCCGCCATTTACGTTGAACACTTCTCCGGTTATGAAACCAGCGTGCGCCGTGCACAGAAAAAGAATGGGAGCTGCAATTTCCTCCGGCTTGCCAACCCTGCCGATCGGAATCGTTTGCAGCACTCGCTTGCTGATCTGGGCGTCTGCCAATGCATCGGCGGACATATCAGTAGCAACCCACCCGGGCGCAACGGAATTTACGTAAATTCCATCCCTGGCAAGCTCGGACGACAATCCTTTCACCATGCTCAGCAGTGCGCCTTTGGTAGCGGCATAGTCGCAGTGGAAAGCTTCGCCGCGCTGCGCGGCTGTGGAACTCACGAGCACGATGTGTCCCGCCGCGCCTCGTGATCTTCCCTGCTTTTTCATCTGTCCGACGGAATGTTTAACGAGAGCGAAAACGCTATCGAGATTTATCGCTACCGTACTGCTCCACTGCTTATCGGGCATTTTGTCTATCGGCTGATCTTCAGATGGCCACACGCCATGGTTTGCGACCAGAATGTCGAGACGTCCAAATCGGGCGACCGCGTCGTTAACGAGCCGTTCCGCAGTCCCAGTTCCTGCGAGATTGCAGGCAGCGGTTGCGCAGCGATCCGTCCCCAACTCCTTGACGAGCTTTTCAGCCTGGTCTTTCGCTTTTTCATAATTGAAAAAAACTTTGGCGCCGGCCGCGACAAACATGCGGACCGTGGCCGCCCCTATACCCCGTGAGCCACCAGTGATGAGTGCAACTTCTCCTTCGACTGAAAGATTCATGAATACAGTCTCCGATGCTTTAGACGAAAGTTGCAAGTTGGCAATCGGCCAAGATTTTGGGAAGACGGGTTAAGGCAGGTTGGGCAAAAGTTTTTCAGCGCGGAGTTCGCGAATCAAAATCCTCACCAGCATGCCGTCCAGCCGAACTCCACTAAGCTTGTTCAACTCAGCCAGAGCTTGCTCGGGACCTTTTAAGGCACCGTAGGAGCGTTCGCTCACCATGTTGGCATAGACGTCGGCGATGGCCACGATCCTCGCCCATAGAGGAATCTCTTCGCCCCGCAGGCCTGCTGGATATCCCGTGCCATCGAAAGCTTCATGATGACCTTCAATCGCCTTCTGGACCAGTCCGCTCTCGGGTAGAGCCGCTACAATCGCCGCACCCAGTCGGGTGTGGGCTTTCAACTTGGCAAATTCTTGCTCTGTCAAGGGCCCCGGCTTATTTAGCACCCGCTCCTCGACGAAAATCTTTCCTACATCGTGGATGCGGGCTGCATAGACCAGATCGGATATTTCTGCCGCCGTCAGGCGCAAGGCGCGCGCCATGATTTCACAATATCTTCCGACTAGATCTCCATGGCCGGCTCCGTATATTTCACGTGATTCCGCCATGTGCGCCAGCGCTTCGATCGATTCCCGCAGCACTTGGACGTTACAATTTTGGTCGCCACCGCAAAGTTTCCGGAGGGTTGTGACGAGTTCATCGAGTTGTTCATCACTGGTGTGCTCACGCTGCAGAAAGCCTTCTATGTAGCCGGACACCAACAGCCGCTGGCTCGCTCCAACTTCATCGTTGGTAAATTCCTCCGCGACCGAAACGCGGTTCCCCCCCGCATGCTTGGAAACATACATCCCGGCATCCGCCACCCGAATAATGTCCTCTGCAGAAAAACCATGCACTGGAAAGCTAGCCACCCCGAAACTTCCGGTAATTTTATGTTCGTCTAACATGGGATCGGTCGCCAGCCATAGCCGGAGCCTTTCGGCCAGAATTTGCGCCTGCTCCATCCCGGTTTCAGGCATCAGGATGATGAATTCGTCACCGCCGTAGCGCGCAACAACATTCGACTGCCGGCACTTCTGCTCCAGCAAGCGACCTACTCGGGCCAACACCAAATCGCCTTCTAGGTGTCCGAGCGAATCATTTACTTCCTTAAATTTATCAAGGTCGAGCAGCACGATGGAGAATGGACGGCCCGAACGGGAAGCACGCTTCCATTCTGAAGACAACGACTCCCAGAAAAACCGTCGTGTCTTGATGCCGGTCAAGCCATCCGTAATTGACTGCTGTTGCAGCTTTTGGAACACGAACGAGTTGTGGAGCGCAGTAGCCAGCAAGTCTGCCAGCGTATTCATGATTAAGACGTCCTGCGGAGAGAAGGCTCCCTGCTCGCGGCTCTCGACGTTCAACACTCCCAGCAACGAGTCGGTATATGCAATGGGAATGCAGAGCACCGCGCGCGAATCCGGCAATATACCTTGTAGCTGCGTGTCGGCAGTGGTTTGCACGAGCGCAGTCTCGCCCGTTCTCGCGACCCGCCCGAGAATGCCCGTACCCAACGGGATACGCGTTCCCAGTGCGCCAGCAACGGTACCTGCCTCGGCTTTAATCTCAATATCTTTGGTCGCATAATCCAGAATGCCAATTCCAATATGATCGAAACGAAAATTGCGCTGAATGTGGCCGACGATTTCGGCCATCATGTGTTCCGCATCTTCGCTGGAAATGGCGGTTTTCGAAATGCTATTCAGAAATGCGAGTTGGCGGGAGCGGCGCTGCTCCTCGGCAAAGAGCCGGGCATTTTCAATCGCCACCGAAACCTGTCCGGCGGCAGTCTGCAGAACCTCCAGGTCGCGTTCTTCGAAAACATACTCTCGCTCACTGCTGATTGCGGCCATCACGCCAGCCGGCCTGCCTCCAAATAGAATCGGCACTCCGCAAAAACATTTCACCGGCTTCTCGGAAATCATCGTTACCCCGAGACGCTCCGCCGCCTTGTCAACATCGGAACGAATTAAGAGCGCCTGTCCCGTGCGGATCACGTGTTCCGATAAGCCATTGCTGAATTTGCGAGACCGCTTGGGCAGAATCGCGCCCACCTCAACTTCCAGCTCGAACTGAAGGTTGTCGCCTTCCTGAAAAGCAACATAGAAATTGCTGGTATCAAAAATTTGTCCCAGCTCTTCCTGGATGGCCCGCAGCACCTCTTCTTGGTCCAACCGCGAGCTGATTGCCTGCCCGATCTGAGTCAACAACGCGTATTCCTTGGTGCGACGCTGGGCGTCATGCATCACGACATAGTTCTCCAGCGTCAGCCCAATTTGCAGCGCCAGCCCAATCAACAGCCTTAGATTGGATGAGCCTAAAATGCGGCGCTCAATGTGTGGAAAAAACAGAACTCCGAAATTATGTTCCCTAGTCTGCAAGCTGACTGCGGTAATACTTCGAATATTTTGCTCGCCAAGGAGAGTGCGCAGTTTTTCGAAACCGCTTCCGGGAAGAGCCGGCAACGGCTCGGTCATATCCGCCAGATTTAGGAAGGTAACAAACCCCCCGCGGCGGTAAGCCAATTCGCTCACATATTCGCCCGCCCCGGTCTTCTCCAGTTGGTCGAGAAACTGGGGTGAAAAGCCACGTTGCACCGATGGCAGCAGTGCACGCCAGCGCTCCGCCACGCAGATTAATGCCTGGTCTGTAGGAAGTGGTGCCACCAGGCGGTCCAAAATACTTTGCATGGTGGGCGTCAGCTGTTCGGCGGACAAAAGCTGCTTGGGATCTGCCCCCAGAGTTGAGAACGCCAAGGCATTTTCTTGCACTGCGTTCCGCTCGTTCTCAAACAGCACCATTACCATTGCGATTCCCAACAACATCTGAGGAACTGGACCCAGCAGATGACCCGCCGTACCAACTACATCCAAAAATGGCCCACGAAGTTGGCCAAAGGCCATCAGCACCGCCCAGAAAGCGAGCGACACCGCCAGAAGAGTAAAGGCAACAGAGTTTCGACGTTGCGCGCTCCGATAGAAGTAGAGCGAACAATACAACATCACTGCCGCGAGGCCAATTTCCATGCGGTAGTGCGGATTGATGGTGCTTTCCGGTCTAAAAACTCCCTCCACTATGTGCGCCCGTAGGTTCCAGTACGCCAGTCCCGCGCCCGCGATGACGACAGCTATTTCATACCAACGCAGGCGAAAACCTTTCCGCCGTTCGGGACCCGTCATCCTCTTCATCAGGCGCGTAGATACAAAAATGCTGACCGCCATTACCACCAACAACAGCGACGTAAGGAAGGAGGTCAGGGCGGTTACACCCTGTAGAGCACCCCACGCTTGCAGGGCATAGTGGAGGGTGAATGCTCCCCATCCGATTTGCCACGCGCGGAAGTATGGCTGCCGGCTCTGCTCGTGCAGATACGTGAACACCAGTAAGAGTAGGAACGCCACTACTCCCGGCACGATCGCCATGCTGATGATCAAACTGTCCATGTGGAGGCGCTTATCCTCAAGTCTTGTGTCTCCTCTGATGTTTTCATAGCGCGGCACTGAAGACAATAGATTTGAATACACTTTAGGCACCTTGCCACCTTGGCAAATGGTAGGGTGTCGAACTGAGAAAATCTTCGCCGCATGCGACTGAGTTGACGGTGCCAAGTCAGGGCCGTAGCATTTGGTTGACCGACCCTATGTCCGATTTCCCCCAAATTTCCTCTGATCTGAGCGCTCAATCGTACGCTTCAGGTAAGCCCCGGGTCCGTTTTGCTCCGTCTCCCACGGGCTTTCTGCATGTGGGGGGTGCCAGAACGGCACTCTTTAACTGGGTTTTTGCACGCCACTTCGGCGGCAAGCTGGTATTGCGTATCGAAGATACCGACCTCGAACGGTCTACGCCGGAGATGGTCGAAGGCATATTGCAGGGATTGACCTGGCTTGGCATGGATTGGGACGAGGGGCCTTTCTATCAGACACAGCGAATTGACCTGTATCGAGACGCAGCTGCGACCCTAGCTGCCTCCGGACACGCGTATTACTGCTTTTGCACCAAAGACGATCTTGAGCGTCGTCGTGAAACTGCCACGGCGGAAGGCCGGCCCCCAAAATACGATGGCACTTGCCGCAGGATCTCCAGCGAGGAAGCAGCCCGCCGAAAAGCTGCTGGAGAGTCCGCCGCCTTGCGCTTTGCGGTTCCTGAGGCCGGCAGCACGACATTTGACGACGCAGTCTATGGACGCGTGGAGTTTGCCAACACCGAGCTAGAAGATTTCGTGCTGCTGCGGTCCGATGGAGGTCCAACCTATCACTTGAGCGTGGTTGCGGACGATATTGACATGCAGATCACGCATATTATCCGTGGCGCCGATCACATCTCGAATACTCCAAAACAGGTTCTGCTCTACGAAGCACTGGCTTCTCCCCTGCCGGTATTTGCCCATGTGCCGCTGATACTAGGTCCTGACAAGACTCGCCTCAGTAAGCGCCACGGAGCCACCAGCGTGATCGCTTATCGAGACGAGGGAATCGTGCCGGAAGCCTTCCGCAACTTCCTGGCGTTATTAGGATGGACTCCTCCTCAAGGCAGCCCCGAGGTTATGGGAGACCGTCAACTAATGGAGCTATTTGGACTGCAAGGCATCTCCAGATCCAACGCAGTGTTCGATCGGGACAAGCTCAACTGGTTTAATACCGAGTACATTCGAGCCTACCCAGCAGAAAAGCTATTGCCACTCATCGAACGAGAATGGAAGAAGGCCGGGATTAACCCCGACCTGCCCTTCTCCGATCCTGAGCGCCTGCTTGCTACCATTGATTTGCTGAAGGCGCGCGCCCGCAATCTACGCGATTTCGCCACATCCTTTGCGGCCTTTTTTGCCAATTCGTTTCAACCCGATCCTGCCGCAATCAAAAAATTTCTAAAGGACGAGAATGCAAGAAAGCTGCTGACCGAGCTGAGCGCGCGTTACGCGGCGTCATCCGATGGATTCGGCGAAGGGGAAACTGAAAAGATATTGCGCGACTTCGCAGCCGAGAAGAACGTGAAGACCGGCATCCTCATCAATGGCGCGCGGGTCGCGCTTACGGGACAGGGAGTCGCTCCCAGTTTATTCGCAGTAATGGCAATTCTAGGGAAGAAAGTTACCGTAGAGCGTTTGCAAAAGGTTGAAGAATTAGCAAGGGAAGCCCCTAGCATCACTAACGCGTAACTATTATTTACGTGTGCACGTGGGGACTCTGCCTGGGATTATGTCTCCCCGCTCCTGCTCCTGCCGCCTTAGTCACCCTCACTTCAAATTCCACCGGTAATTCCCGTGGTGGATAGCAAGCCGCATTATCGCAAGCCTGATATTTCAAATGTCCGCGCAAGGAATACTTTCCGGGCAAAACCGAAGCCAGTGGTCGGACGGTTACCGCGAGGTCAAACGGGCCACTATAGACGCTGAGTTTCTGATCGGGAGCAAAAGGAAAACTCATCATCTGCCCTGCCGGATAGTTAATTTTTCCTACTACGATGTCAGTGGGAGCATCCAGTTTTAGGGTAGTTGCTATCAAGTATTCGAGCGAAGGAGTGTTCGAGTTGACGTGATAGCCGCTGGCAACGCGAAAGTGCAACTCTACCGCAGTCGGCTTTCCTCGCTGGACGTTGGTGACTGGCGTGGGTGCAGCCGTAACATAAGGTACTTTCTTCCCTGGAATCTCGTCAGCAACCACGGTAGCGGCTGCAAGGCAGAATAAAAACGCTAGCCCGGCCGATTTAGAGACAGCTCTAGCCCGGGAGCTCATTATTTCGCCGCCCTAACGGCCTGACCACTAGCCAGAGCTTTTTTAACGTCAGACTCAACTTCCGCCCGCCCCTTGAGACCGAAGACCTTACTCACGACTCTTCCGTCGCGATCAATGTAGAAACTCGCAGGCAAGTAGTCCAAACCTCCGTAAGATTCCGTCACGCCCTCTTTAACCAGCACTACGGGATAATTCATCCCCATCTCTTTGGCGAACTTGGCGATGTCCTTGGAACTCGTGTCCTCATCCATATCCACGCCCAGAACCTGCAATCCGGCCGGACCATACTGGTTTTGAAGCTGCACGAACCATGGCGTTTCGATCTTGCAGGGCTCACACCAAGTTGCCCAGAAATTCAGCAGCACTGCCTTACCCCTGAAGTCGGACAAACGTATGGTTTTCCCTTCAAGGGACTGCAAACTGAAATCTGGGGCAAGCTTACCGGTAATGTCATTCTCGCCATTGACGGAGTCATGAGCATGACGGGCGCGTTGCACCCCGAAAACCAGCATGAAGGTAATAACTATGGCGACAACAATAATTACAACTGGATCACGTCTCACTACGCACTCCCTTTAAGCGTCAGCTCGCCAGGGGGGCTGAACCGACCGGACGATTTACATCCAACTGCATTCTACTTCAAATTCATGCGACCAATCTGGGGGAGACCGTCTAGTTAGCGCCTGCTTTGGCTCTTCGCTTCGCCGCCGGCACGGATGTTCTGGGCGTTGCTTGTCGAGGACCAACATTTTCAACCTGAGGGGAGAGCTCGTTTGGCACTTCGGCGATCGCCTTGCGAATGAACTCTATCGGAATGTTCGCCGTTAAGACTGTCCGATCTTTGCGCTGCTCGATTTTTAAACTTTCGAAGAATTGTTTGACGTCAGCATCCGAGGCCCGCCCCAGGAGCGACGACTCGGCGGAACGAAAAATAGTCAGGAAAGTCCCAAGTTGTTCAGTCAAACGTTCCGCCGCTTCGTCGCTACCGGTAAAAGCTTCAGCTTTGAAATGAACCGCCGTTAAATACCTGACTGAAGCGACGATCACCGCAGGTTTGGTTAGAAGAAATGAGAGATCGAACGGGCCTCCGCCGATATTCTTTTGGCCTTGTGGAGCTCCCGGCTGCGCGCGAAATATGCCCCACACCAGACTGGTGAATGGAACATGCTTGTAATACTGACGGAGCAGAGCAGGTCCGCCGAACGGCGACGCGAGTTTGCGCGATCGTTCGATAATCCCGCGAATGACGTTGGGATCGGCGTGGTTTGAAGCGGCAACCGTATCTACGCCCAGGACGGCCACGCGCAAAGTACGTCCTTCGAGAGGAATATTGAAGATATCTATGGAACGGAAATTATCTACTGAACTGGAAAGCCTACGTAGATATTCGCGCAGGCGCTCGCCTTGAATCTTGGCAACGAAGACCTCTGAGAAACGCGGCTGGGTCTCGCCCAATTGTGAATTGGAAGAGCCATCCGAATAATGGATGGCGAATGCGGCCTCTTCGAGATCGCGCTCAAACTGAAAGCCGGTCGCCTGGATAAACTGCTCGTACTCCGGATCGTGCTTTATATTCGGGAGTTTCCCCGCCACATTTTCGCGCCGCATCCATTTCAGATCCACGTAGAAAAAAGCATCCGCTGAAGGGAGCAAGCGCGCGGGTTCAGGAGGAGCATGTTTCCGCAGAATTACAGCTGCGGAAACTGCGGCCGCAGCCAGAAAAACAGCAAAAACGATAGGAAGTCGCCTTCTTATTGTTATACGCATTTAAATCGGCTCTTAGAGCAGGCAAATTCCGCAAGGATGCCCATCAGAGCCACGGAAGCGTCATCATAGCATTCGTGGCGAATGCGACCGGTGAACAGAGATCTCGAGCAGCAGGTAAAAACAGTTTTTCAAGCTTGCACGGCTGCAGGAACATGCCCGGAATCGGTTGCACGTCGCATACCGTTATGTTACCTTTTGTAATTGTCCCGGATATCACCGTGGGTTCAGAGGGGACAGTCTGCCTGCAATAGCAAATTGTCTCACCTTGCTGGCGTAGCTCAGCTGGTAGAGCATCTGATTTGTAATCAGAGGGTCAGGGGTTCAAATCCCTTCGCCAGCTCCAGTATTGAATACTGAGATTTCGTTCTCCAAAAGCGGTATAGCGGCAACAGCGGTTTTTTTCCTGAACGGCACTCCATAAGGAACCTTTTCCAAGTGTGGTGTTTGCGTACAAAGACATTTGTGCGCATTCGGGATTTATTTTGGATTGTTAAGACACGAAGTATGAGGGGCCGGAGTTTTCGGCTTTCTGCACAGGTGGGTGAGTGGTTAAAGCCGGCAGACTGTAAATCTGCTCCTCCTAGCGGGGTACGAAGGTTCGAATCCTTCCCTGTGCACCAGGTTGAAGCATTGCATATGCGCGCCGTAGCTTTCGCGCACTGCGGAGTCCAGTGAATCGGCTTGCAATGGCGCTACTCGCATTTGCCGTCTTAGGGGGCCTTGCTTGGACGACTCTCAGCGACCAGCGGATTCGACTAGGGGCACTGGTCATCCTGGGGATGTTTGCGCTGAAGACGGTGCTGCATCGCAAGGATTTGGCAAGACCCAGACAGAGCGAACAGGAAAAGCCACAGGATTAGTGAGCAGGAAGGGCGGGAGTAACTCAGTGGTAGAGTCACAGCCTTCCAAGCTGTTGGTCGCGGGTTCGATCCCCGTCTCCCGCTCCAGGAATCTGATTGCAGTAGCCGATGTAGCTCAGTTGGTAGAGCACTCCCTTGGTAAGGGAGAGGTCACCAGTTCAATCCTGGTCATCGGCTCCAGCTTTTAATTTGTTGGTTTGAAGGACGCTCCTCCGAATGGAATTTCAGCGGGCTGAGATCAAGGTTGAGAACGAAAAAGAGTTCGAGGAACTGAAGGCTGCGATCAATCGCGCTTTTGGCTCAGACAAAGTCGAGAAGTTTTTGCAGCAAATACAGAGCAGCGGGATTCGGGTTCGCAACTTTGAGGCGGTGCTGACAAAGGGCATTCTCGAGCGAAGCGGCGAGAAACAGGCGGGTGCCAATTATCAAAGCTTATACAACGCTCTCCCGCTCTCGGACCAGTCGCAGATGCGTGAGTTTTATTTATCCAAGCTGGAAGAATTAGATCCGGTGATGCGCACAAAATTTAAGAAGCTTTACCAGTATTACTGAGTTTATTAACCAGGTAACGGAGCTAAGAACGCAATGGCGAAAGAGAAATTTGAGCGGAATAAGCCGCACTGCAACGTAGGGACGATCGGACACATTGATCATGGCAAGACCACGTTGACAGCGGCCATCACGAAAGTGTTGTCCAAGCACAACCCCAAGATCCAGTTTCGGTCGTTTGATTCGATCGATAACGCTCCAGAAGAAAAAGCGCGTGGAATCACCATTGCCACCGCGCACGTCGAGTATGAGACGGCGAACCGTCACTACGCGCACGTGGATTGCCCCGGCCACGCCGATTACATCAAGAACATGATTACGGGTGCGGCGCAGATGGATGGCGCGATTCTGGTTGTGGCAGCGACCGACGGCCCGATGCCGCAGACGCGCGAGCACGTGCTGCTGGCCCGTCAGGTGGGAGTGCCTTACATCGTGGTCGCACTGAACAAGTGCGATGCGGTGGATGATCCTGAGCTGCTGGACTTGGTGGAGCTCGAAGTGCGCGAGTTGCTGAAGAGCTATCAGTTTCCGGGCGACGATGTTCCGGTGGTGCGTTTGTCCGCGCTGGGCGCCTTGAACGGCGAAGCCAAGTGGGAGAAGCAGATTGACGAGTTGATGGAGGCGGTGGACAAGAGCGTTCCGCAACCGGCGCGCGACTTGGACAAGCCCTTCCTGATGCCGATTGAAGATATTTTCTCGA
>JALYIM010000250.1 GCA_030775785.1 Acidobacteriota bacterium | reverse complement strand
TAGAGAGACTGTACCTGAGCAAACCGTGCAGACGGAATCCCATGCTGATACGCTTTCCCGGGTTAGGAAAGAAATGGCCAAGCCCCGGGTGGCGAAATCAGCTCGTTGGGAGAGTTATGAAGTGGCGAACCGAGGGTCGCTTGCCTGTCCACATTCGCACGATGTTGACCTTGGCTACCGAATCATTGGGTTTGCCGAGAGCCCATCCAGGTTACTGGCCCATCCCAACCAAGTATCTTCGCGAAGGAGGTGGAACTGTGCCACAGAGAATCCAACATGCGTATGTAACACTTACCGCTCATAACAAGTCCTTTGCTCTGCTCTCGGAGGCTGGCCAGGACGATGTAAAACGAGCCGTTATATTCATCCATGGGTTCAATGGAAGCGCCCGCGGCACGTGGACGGATTTCCTATCCTTGGTCGACGACGCCAGTTGCGCAAGTTCGTGGTGGGAGCAGGCCGACCTTTACTTCTTTCACTATCAATGCGATTCCGTTTTCCAGCAGCTTACAAACAATACTCTCAAGATTTATAAGTTCATCGAGTCCATCTATCCGAAACCCAAGATCATCGGCAGGGGGCACGCCTACCGCAAGGAGAGCTTTCAATACGACGAGCTCATGCTCGTCGGTCATTCCGAGGGTGGGCTTATCCTCAGAAAGGTCATTCTTCTAGCCGCGGAGAACGACAAGGCGGTCAAGGCGTTCATGTGGGATAGCCGGTACAGGGAGGTGCCTCAGCCGGCTGTTTCAGGCATGCTTCGAGCGAAAATTAGGCTCTTCGCTCCGGCACTTGGGGGCGACATGCAGAGCGGTTTCGTGGGATTCCTTGTAAGCCTCCCTGTGATCTCCAATTTCCTTTCCTTGAGCGCCGCGAAAAAGGGAATGAATCCGGCCTCTCAGCAAGTAACCGCGGCGAGAGACCAAACCAAGGAGTATGCACAGCGCTTGCTTTTCGACTGCTTGCGAGCCCACGTGATTTGGGCCGAGAAAGATGCGATTATCAGCAGCGAGAAATACGCCGATGATTCGCAGTGCCTCAATCCACCCCAAGGCACGAACCATATCAGCGTATGTAAGCCGACCTTACTATTTCCCCTCCCGTTGGACTTCGTCGAGGAGGGGGTGGATCGCTATGAGTGCCAATGAAAGTCCAATCAAGCTTGCGACTGAGCGGTTCATGACTGATGGCCTCGGAGGAAGGCTCAGCGGCAACGGTCGGTTAATAAACCCTGTCGCGTCAGGCATTGAACCAATGTACAGAGCGGCTTCGACAGTTTGCGGCAATATCGCCGAACGCGTGCTATGGGCCGGCCTGGGATGGTGGCTTGGATGCTTCGAGCAGATCGAAGCGATAACGTTGGAAGAGAGAGCCTTTCTGGAGGAGCACTCCCAATTATTGAAGAAGGAAGAATGGCCGCCCCAGTACAAACATATCTTCAGTCTTTTGCTCGACCGCAATGCAAATTCAGGGCCGACGTTCTTTCAGGAGCAACTGCAAGGTTCAAACGTTCCGAACAGCATCGACGTCTTTCCGATCTTTCAAGCGGCCCACGCGATTTCGGAAGATCTCACCGACGGGCTAGTTAGTTCCTTCTTCTTGTTCCTCCGTGAAGGCGATATCGAGGACTTCGTTCAAAGAATTCCGTCGCCAAATGAGATCTTTCGAGCTTTGGAGCTTTCCGAACATTCCCTTAATTCTATTTGGTCCTTTGGATCACCCGCCGCCGTGGTGGCGGGCTTCATCCGATATACGGAATTTCTAACAGCGATGGATAGCCTTTTTCCTACGGGCTACGTGCTTCAGCATGGAAGCGAACAAACATCTGCCCTTGAATCGATGCGCAACCGGGAAGCTCTCGCTGAGGAGATCAAAGAAATCGTTCGATGGAGAATTCCGAACACTTCGCGGGGCCTTGTGGCATATCAGACGGTTCGCGCGACTTTTCTTCAGATCGTCTCAGATCAGTTTCATCAACCGCTAGATTCTGTTCTTCAATGGTCTCCGGTGGAAACGTATGCGGAGTTAATCCGTCTGGCGGATCGATTCTTCGGATTGAAGGAGCGAGTGCTGGAGGGGGCGGCCGAAGGGAACACCTACATGGGAGCACCCGAAATTACCGATTACTTTACAGAAACTAGAGAGGCGGATATCTCCGCAATAGCCCGGCCCCCCGACGAGGATGAGGAAGAGCCTCCGGGCGAGGATGAGGAAGAAGCCTCCGGGCGAGGATGAGGAAGAGCCTCCGGGCCTTGAAGTCTCCTGACACGGACTCACTGTGCGGAATCGCTAGCAAATGCCCTTGCTTGCGAGTGTATTAGTGTATTTTCCAGTCCAACTCGCTCATTGACACCCAAGTACGACCTTTTCGAGGATTGGTCTCCATAAACGCGCTTGCATTAACTGATCGGGCGGTTTCCGGGTGGTCGGCTAACCGGAAGCTACAAAATTGGTTGCTGTTTCTGCTTTTCATAACCGAATATCCAAACTTTTCGAATTATTAAGTTTTAAATTAGTTTTATATTTTTCAAACAGCGGCGCATATCGTTTTCCCAATTCGTTCGAAAATTGACGCGACGAGATTGCGAAGTAATGCGCGCACCATTACTTTCTGGCTTCCTTGAATAGGTTATCAGCGGCGCAAGTAGGAAACGGCGGATTCGAGTTTTCAGCGGCTTAGGAGCAGTCAGCGGCGCACATAATCCGCGCAGCGGCGAAATTGCCGACTGATCCAGGGTGTAAAAAGTCATAACGTCTTGCGCCGCGATCGAATGATGAATGATCGGCGTTAAGCAGCGCGTGAAACCGCCGTCTTGGTCCTCACACGAGGACGATTGTGGAACAGTGAATCATTCAACCAGCCGCAAGTGACTCAATCGCGTGCTCTGTTTCCGGGGACAACGTCAGTTCGAGACTGGCGAGGTCTTCCTTCATGTGTGCCTCATTGGAGGTCCCTGTGAGCGGGAAGATTCCCACTTGTCGGGCGAAGCTAAACACAACCTGAGCCGGTGTTACTTTCGAACGCGCAGCCAAACCAACGATCAGAGGATGTTGGACCACCTCAGGATTCGCCGTCAAAAGCGAGAAGCCCTGATAAATGATCTTTTTCTCCTTGCAGAACAGTCGCACGTCGCGATCCCATCCGATGCGAGCGAAGCACCGGTTTTGGACAAACGTCGGAAGTTCCGCTCCAGCTGCGACCATCTGCTCAAGATGGTGCAGCGAGACATTCCTCACCCCGAGGAAACGCGTCCGGCCGTCATCACGTTCTTTGCACATTGCTTGCCAGACCTCGGCGTCCGCGTCCGCCCAGGCATGGGCGGAAGGTCCGTGGAGAACATAGCTGTCCACGTAGTCGGTGCC
This sequence comes from Acidobacteriota bacterium, assembly GCA_030775785.1. Classification (GTDB taxonomy): domain Bacteria; phylum Acidobacteriota; class Terriglobia; order Terriglobales; family Acidobacteriaceae; genus JALYIM01. The sequence continues at coordinate 4,720 of JALYIM010000250.1, read as the reverse complement.
GAGATGCTGGAGCGAACTCGCCAAAGATTGCGCCACCTGACTAGAAAAGCTCGCTTCCGGGTCGTAGGGCAGCCGGTGATCCTGACCACGCTTATAGGTGAATTTGGTTTGTAGAAAGAGATCGGAACGTGTCACAACCCTCGCGCGATAAGCAGCGGCCAAACCTTCGCCAACACCAGCTTCAAAGTAATGCCGCCGCTGGTTGGCGGTGTCAATTCCCCGAAATCCGATCTGTAATGCGAGTTCAGCGAGCGCCGCCGTGCGGTCTTCCTTCCAAGCCGTGCCGTAGAGAAAATCGGGGACAGGTGGATGCCTATCAGGCATCGCTTATTCTCTCATCCTTGGGGGACAGCCTTCCTACTCACAGCGAGCCCTATAGCCTAGTCTATGAAATTAATTTTCCCGCGACGAATCGTTCGCTCGGGTCGGAACAATGTCCCAAGAACGATCCGGGCCGAACGTCGTCGTGGAATCACGGTGTGTGAGAGGAGCTTCCGCCCCTTGGCACTTTTAGGATCTTTCTTTCATCGTTGGCCAATTACTGACATGTCGCGGTGTAATTCACCTTGCTGTTCCCACCACTTGAGGGCACTGTCGCTTGGCCGACTATGACGTCACTTGCATTAATGCCATTGGCTGATGTAAAGCTGGCGTTTGGCACCGCAATAAATTTGAACACGCCGCCTTGGTAAAAGAAGGCACGCGCTACCGTCCCTTAAAGATCAGCTCCTACAATCTTGCCTGTGTTGCTGATGTCCGAGAGCTGGATTGCATCGCCATTCGGCATGAAAACCGCTTTATATACTCCCTTGAACTCGGTAAATCCCTGGGCTGGGCCAGGTGCTCCGGAGGGATTCGTCATGTAATAGGTTCCTGCGACCACCCCGTTGTCATTGATTGCCGAGGGCTGCGTTTCGAAGGAACCTGGATAGGTTATCGAGAAGAACTTCCCGTTTTGCAGCTCGAAGCCGTGAAAAAAACCATTGACGTCCATCCAATAGCCTACAATGCTGTTCCACTTGTTAATGCCGGTCAAAAATGTAGCCGTCGCGCCTGGGTAAACGACACTTTGAAAGCCTGACCCGCTGGCTACGAAGCCTTTGGGATATATCGTTCCTTGTGGTGTGTAAAAGCCAACGTTCACTCCGGTGCTGCTCCGGCGCATGATTGTCGTCGCTGTCGAGTTTGGCGCCGTGTATAAATTCGCGCCGCCGTTCGAATAGCGCACAAATCCCTGCGAGCGATTCCCTGATTCAGCCACATACCCAACGATCGTGCCCCAGCTATTGATGCCTTCCGGAACAGAAGTTCCGGTTGACGAAAAGACTCGGAAATAATGGAACGTGCAGGAAGCCTGGGTTTGAGCCTGCGATGGGATGGAAACGAGCGTCACTAACAAGGCCGCGACAACATTTAATTTGTGAGATGAATGCACAGACACCTCCATGGTGGTCGTACCGTCGGGGTTCAGAGGTTCCCGCTGCCCGATTTAGAAGTGACTCGGCCAGAGGCGCTCAAGGCCCCAACTGCACGATACTAATCTTTACATTGGCAGGTCGAATCCTGCAACCCTTAAGCAAAAAAGGTACGTTCTGATCATTCAAGCCGGATTAGTGAGGAATTATTTGAGATCAGTCATGCTTTTTGCTCTTACGGCCACCTTTACCTGAGATAAACGGAGGCTTCCCGACATGGGTGTGCACCGGACGCTACCCCCCATGCTCTGGCGCAATGTCTCTTAATCCGAGCGTCCGGAACTGAGCTTCTCGAGCGAGTTGCCGACAGACCGGTAGTAACCAGGACCGTCGGGTCCATTCTGGCGCCAGTCCGTCGACGGGCTCACCTCGTAGTTTTCCCCCGTCTTCGGTGAATGCACGTATTCGACACCGAGCTCTTTGTTGTATGACGACGCTTCGTCCGATTCGTCACGTGACCGCGAACGCCGGGAGGAACTTGACGTGCTATTGCTCGATGCATGCGCAACGAGTTGTACCGAACAACGAATCGATGTCGCGACGGCACCTGCCTCGGCCAGTTTCGCTGGTGTAACGTCCGCATCGGCACTCGCCGTCCGCATGGCCAAAACAAAACCACCCGGGTCGGCAGCGAGGGGGAAAACTCGATACATGGTAAATCCGCGTCCACGCGCATTCGTCCACGGCACAACGGTGAAGCCGTAAGCTTGACTTGCGTTTCCCAGACGTACCGGTGATGCGCTGAGTAGTTGCAAATTCGTGTGCATCGCCGTCGCGGGCGACGCGTAGGCGGGATTGTTTCGCAAGACGGTTGGGACGCCAACGATAACGTAACCCGCATAGGCCTTCTGGTCAGAGCGCATTACGTCGAGCGAGTCGCCTTCGGCGCGTCCGTTGACGATGGACCAACCCGCGGGGGCGAGGGCTCTGCAACTAAAGCCGCTCAGCACCTGCAACGCGACCGGGTCGGCATGCACCGCCTGCGGTACGCTAAGTGCCGCAAGGGCAATCACGCCAGCGATGTTTAGGTGTCTATGCATCGGGGGGACCTCTTTGGGGAGTGATGGTACCACTCCTCGCACGCCGTCCGAAGCGCGATTCGCATCCCGCAGGGCAGCACTTAGTCAGGCAGCGACCCCATAGCCAGCCTTTCATGGGAGTCGGTCCATAGCGGGAATCTGAAGGACCGAGCGGGTGATTCGAAGGGCAATCAGAACTCTTCCGAGTACTTCAGGTTGGAATAAACGTTGCTGCGGATGTTGGCCCGGACCCACTCGTGTTCGCCGCTGGAGTCGACTAATAATCGGCGCTTGTTTTCAGCAAACGGGAATCTGTTAGGACGCGCATTAGGATTAGTAACGAGAAGGCGGCTCGCCAGCACCTGGGCGGTCAATACTAGCGGACTTATGGGTAGCAATTTAACAACCCGGAGGCGTTACTTCCGGTTTGCCCGTCATCCGGCCAGGAGGGTTCGTCTCCGAAAAGTCCCCACATGCGAACACTTCCCCTTTGAGTCCGAGCCCCGAGGAAAACAAAGGTATAATCCCTGTGCTTCGCAGGGTAGGGAGACCTTTCCCCATGAGCAACACTCGCAAACATGAAGTGCTCGCAGTTTTCACACTGCTTTTTGTGTTCGCGTGGCATTCTGGATCTCTTGCCCAATCTGGACCGGCGGCAAGTACACAAGTCGTCATGCTCGGAACGGGTACTCCGCTACCAGATCCCGACCGTTCGGGGCCTTCGACCGCTATCGTCGTGAACGGCGCCGCGTACGTCGTTGATCCGGGAACCGGTGTCGTGCGGCGTGCGGCCGCAGCACGCGACAAAGGCGTGAAGGCTCTGGAACCGACAAACCTAAGAATCGCGTTTCTCACTCACCTGCATGCCGATCACACACTCGGCGTTCCCGACCTGATTCTCACGCCCTGGATCATGGGGAGAAAGGAGCCTCTGGAGCTGTATGGTCCCGCGGGAACACGAGAGATGGTAGAACACATTTTGCAGGCCTACTATGTAGACATCAAGATACGCACTGAGGGCCTGGAACACTCAAATCGCACCGGTTACAACGTCAACGTGCACGAGATCACGCCGGGCGTAGTGTACAAAGACACAAACATTACGGTAAAAGCCTTCAACGCGTACCATGGCTCGCCGAAGAACACGTTCGGCTACCGGTTTGAAACGGCTGATCGCGTTATCGTGATCGCTGGTGATTCCACGCCAAAGAGCGATGTGTTGCAGAACTGCAATGAATGCGACGTGTTAATTCACGAGGCGTATACACAGGCTTCGTTCGAGAAAGTCTCTCCTGAATGAAGCAATACCGTGAGGCATTTCATACCTCGACAAAGCAGCTTGCGGAGATCGCGAACAGAGCGAAGCCGCGGCTCCTAGTGCTGTACCACCGCAGCAACGCAGGCTGTGACCAGGCGCGTACGGAAGAGTGCCGCGATGCCGGTAGCGAACAGCAAATGCTGAAAGAAATTCGCGAGCTCTATAAAGGTAAGGTTACAGCCGGGCACGATCTCGATATCTATTGATTTGAGGAGCTCAGTCGGTCGAGCGGCGGTTCGCTCCTAGCGCCTCCTGATGTATTGTCGGCTATCCTTCCCACAACCGCGCACTCGGCTCAAGAATTCGGCTCGATGCCAATGCGATCATTGACGGCTGATCGAATCCTCTGTTTGCACCCAAGGTAGCGCTCCGTGGTCTGAACCGAAACGTGCCCCAAAGGGAATTGGATCTGCTCCAACTCGCCTCCCGAAGCATGGCAGAGCCGAGCACAGGTACGTCGCAGATCGTGCGGCGCCAACTTTGCCACGCCGATGCGCTTGGCAGATTCCTTCAGAATGTGCCAAACGGCCTTCACCGTCATGCCATCTCCCCATGTCCTCTCAACTTTGTTAAGCCGGCGGAACAGTTTTCCTCGATCAATTGCGGCTGCGGCGATCCAATTGTCCAGTTCGGTTCTTACCCAATCTGGAACCGGAACCGTTCGAACGTGGCCTCCTTTACCAACCAGATCAACAATGGCCCAATGCTCTTCGCGCTGCTGGAGATGATCCAATCTCAAAGCCGCGGCTTCATGCCTCCTCAACCCACAGGCGAGTAGCAATGCGAGCAATGCTCGGTCGCGTTTTCCTTTCAGTCGTTGATGATCGGGTGCTTGCCAAAGTGCTTGGCCCTGCTCCGCAGTCAGCCAATTGCCGAGGCGCACTCCCAACTTCTTCACGCCTTTAACG
>JALYIM010000249.1 GCA_030775785.1 Acidobacteriota bacterium | reverse complement strand
CCACAATTCAAGGATTTACTGTTTCACAAGGGCAATCCGTGCTTTTTTGCGTTCGACCTATTGCACAATGGCAAAGATAGACGCCTGGATGCCCTTTGCGAACGTAAAGAACTTCTTGTGGAGGCGTGCCGCAGTAAAGAATCTAAAATCGTCGAATGCCAAGGACAATGGACCTGAGCTAACAAGAGATCCTGCTTTCTGTGTGGAAAACAGGTGTTAGTCGAGGGCGTCAGAACCGTCACTTTGAATAATCAAAAATTCCCAGGGCGAAGGACAAGCCGAGCCAAATTACGGGAAGTGGATTTCCGATTCGGAAGCCATAATTGTCGTGGGCTCGAACAGAATCCTGAAGCAGCTTCTCGCTGGGCGCAACTAGCGCGGCAGGGAAAGAAGGTCATGCAATTTACTGAGGAGCTTCCCTACATAGCCGCCGTGGTTGACGGAGAAGTGCAGCTATACGGAAAGTCGTCTTCGTAAGGTAACGGGACGAGCCGAAATCTTTTTGAGCGATCCGCTTCGCCGAAGGCTAGGCCATCGCGAATGTTGAGTCGCAACCCACCAGTATTGCAACATCAACCCATCAACCGCATCGTTCTTGCGCGGTGTGATATTTTGTTGGCTTTGGTGCCTTGGTGTTTCCGGAGCGCTTTTCCGTCCTCGTCCTCGGCTGTAATACCACCATCCGACAATTAGAGCGGCGATCACTACAATCCCAATAATGACTGCAACAGACCAAAGCAAAAATTTCTTCGATACTGATTGTTCAGTCTTCATGCCATGTCTAACTCAAAAAAAGAACCGTAACATATTTTGCCGGATTTTTAGCTAAGTTCGTTCCGCGGAGCGACGCCGCCTGTCCGGATCAATTTAGCATTGTTGGCAAGAATGTCTAAGCGACCGGAGCGCTAGATAATTTTGTCGATCAGAGCGCGCGCGCACGGTCTGGTAAATCAGCCGACCTTAGAAGGCTTCACTCAATAAGTCGGCTAACGTACACAACTTGACATTCTCCACAACCAGGCACCCACCTCACGTGTCCTGAAGAAATAAAAAAGGGACACCGGATTTCTCCGGTGCCCTCGGCTGCATCCTTCCGGATACTAGGTCAGGATTACTGAAGCGGTGTGGTCGCACCGGGGCAAGTTCCCACTGGGACCACTGCGTTCGAAAAGCGTACAACGCCGTCTTCGTTCGAGCAGAAATCCTTGGTCCCGGTCTGGTTCGCGACCTTAGGAGTAGCGTTCGCGGCATAACCAGTCTTTGGAGTACCGCCGGTCGCGGCAACTGAAACGGTGTAACCGCTTTTAGTGCCTGAGGCGAGCTGACTATCAATCAAGCAAGCGCCAGTGACACCGGCGGGATCAGGTACGCAAGGGCTCGCATTGCTGCTCGGTCCAAGAGCCGTCAAGTTGGCAGCGTAGCCAATCGCCGGATTGCTGGAGTTGTAAGAAATCTGTGCTGTGTTGATGGTCCGTATGGACGATGCAGCGGACGACTCGTTGGCGGCTATACGTGCGCGCAACAAGTTCGGAATGGCTATCGCCGCAATGATCAGGATGATTGCGACCACGATGAGCAGTTCAATCAGTGAAAAACCTTTTTGTCTCTTCATCTAGTTGTCCTCTTTCCCTACAAAGTTTCGGTCTTTATGACCCTGTTGCCGAGTATGGTTGCACTTTACGGCCCAAAGTGATTGTTAGAGGTAGGTGGTGAAGGAGGCTAAAGCGTTTATTTTCATTACCCGCCGCGCATTGGTAACCACTCCTTTTCGAGCTTGATCCACTTAGCGCGTCAGAGTGCCGAATCACGACTGTGAGACTGACAATTTGTGTCATGTTAAGACTAACCAGAGCCAACTCCTGCCGTCTAGCTAGAAACCTTATGTGCGGCAGGTAAATGTAGCCCAATTTCTCGCAGGCCACGCGAATAGGGTGCGTGAATGTTGCAATATGCTTTCAAAAATCGCTCGGTTTGAATCGTGGTTTTGATCAAAACAATCAAACTGAGTCAGCCCCCTGCGATAGCGCATTCATTGACCGAGGTGCCAGGGCTTGTCCTAGTGGTCCCTTTGCCTTTTTTCCTTGTCGGGGATTGTGGTTGTTAATTGGTGGTTGAAATCGTGAATCGGACGATCGCGTTAAACGGTGAAAGGGTCAAGCGCCTATAGCATCATCTTTTTCTTCAACCCGTATGCCTCCAAAAAATTGGGCCGTTAACTGCATCTGAGAGAGAATCCTGGGTTGGAATTGAGAGAGGTTCCGCCACACTTGAAAAATGTTGGGCATGTTCGAACAAGCAGGTTTCTTTAGATCTTGCATCTCAACAAGATCACAAGGGGGGCTTTTACGATGCCTATTGTTTGCGGAAGAACCCCTCCAGTACCCGTGCGGGAACCCAAACCAGACCCCGAGCCGCGTCCCAGCTCCGATCCCGATGTTGTTCCTGGGGTGAATCCGAAACCGGAGCCTGACTCTGCTCCTGATATTTTTTTTCCAGAACCTGAACCGGTACCGGTTTAGCTGTTCTAGCAAGCTCACCAAAACCAGGGGTGATTTTGCACTCAGGAAAGTATCTGTCAGTGACTTTCTGCTGAGCTTCGAGTCCGGAAATCACGGCGCTGAGTTCCGCGTACCTGGAGATTTGTTCGGAGCTGATGGTGAGGGGAAAGGATTGGGTTTGAGAAAAGTGGATGGCTGGTACTTTAAATGTAGCCATTCAACAATCCCCACGAAGCGTTCGGCAGGGCTGGAATTCCTACCTTCGGTTTTACCAGAATGTCCTCGGATTGCTTTCGCGCCCGTAGAGATCTTTATTGACGTCACCATCCGCGTACATGCGAGCGCCGTTTGAGCGTAATTCCGAACGAACAATCCGCGTGATCGCGAATAGGAATATATTTTTGAACGCATTAATATGTCGCTTCCAACTTCGCCCGTTCTGCAGACGGGACCAGCTGACAGTGACGCATCCCCGCCCAAAGTAAATTGGACTTTCAACAGTTTCTCAACGGCCTTCTGGTTTACAAACAGAAGGACGACATCAATCGATTCCAGCTCAATTAACCGAAGGCACCACCAGCAACCTTAAAAGACGATATCGGTCCTCAGCCCCATACCCCACGCCTACAGATGACAAATCCTTGTAGCGTCAATCAACACCCAGACCACTATTCTTAAGGGAAGTACACCCCCGCTTCGTGCATTAAAAAAGCCACCGCGAGGATGGCTAAAAGGGGACCGCTTATCGATCTAACTTATGAACATTTTTCCTTGCGACTGCTAGTCACGAAAGTCACGAGCTTGCCTACCACTCTTCAGCATCCGGTCCGCTGGAAAACACCCAAGCGTGTGCTTCGAGCATCCAGTAATTCTTTCGGAGCCGTCGCATCGCAAACCTTAATCAGCCCTTTCGCAGAAAGCAGCGCAAGCAGGTCCCGCTCACATTGCTCCATAGCGTATTCGCGATCTGGGAGACGAACACCAAAGTATTGCTGGGGAGCTGCCCTACTACCTTTTCACTAAACCTAGACCGCCTCGTTGCCATGCAGTAGAAGCGTGTAACATCAAGTCGCTGTTGGGAGTGTCGTGGCCTGAGTGGGCGAGATAAGCCCGACTCTATTAATCGAGAACCTCGAAGACAGCTCCAACTAGTTGTATCAATTAACGGGCGGGAAAGATGGGAGAGTGATTACCCAAGATGCCGTCGCCATCAAATTACTGAAGCGGAGTGATACCTGCGTCACAACTACCAGCAGCGATTGCAGCATTTGAGGAACGCACAACCGCGTCTTCAAACGCACAGAAATACTGCGTCCCCGTCTGATCCACCGTTACCGGGCCCGCTATGGCCTCGTATGATGTTGCTGGCGGACCACCTGAAGCTGAGAGGTCCACGGTATAGCCGCTCTTGATGCCTGAGGCCAACTGAGTATCGATTAAGCACGCGCCAACGACGCCCGCGGGATCTGGTACGCAAGGGCTGGCAGCACCATTTGGACCTAGCGCAGTTAGTGTGTCCGCATATCCGATAGTTGGATTGCTGGAATTGTATGAAATTTCCGCTGAATTGATGGCTCGAAGAGACGAGACTGCGGAGGACTCGTTAGCCGCGATGCGTGCCCTCAATAAGGCTGGTATCGCGATCGCAGCGATAATCAAAATGATCGCAACCACGATCAGAAGTTCAATGAGTGAAAAGCCTTCCTGCTTCTTCATACTGGTTGCCAGATTTAAGACTCGTCAGGCAGAGCTGATGACTTACTTATCTTCACACTGAGGAAGTGGAAGTTTCTAGTTACTAGCGTACTCATGTCTTTCACTTTGGTTTTGTTGATAAAGCTAAAGGCTGTGCTTTGCTTTCCAAACCTGGATGTGGGCTTCGATACCTTCGGTTCCCGCGTCACCCCCTCTGCCTTTCACTGTGCGGAGCCTCTAAGCAATCTTGGCATGGTGTGTTGGTGGTCATACCCAAACAGGGACCCTAAACTGTGTAAACACATGGGGTCCGTGGGGCCCGCAGCCTGGTCTCTAGCAAAACGATGGCCGACTTCGATTGTGGTCTGAAGGCAGATCCCCACGCTAATGGCACTATATGGGCTGCCGCCCTTTGGGATTTAAGAACTGAACTTAGTCGCAGTAATGTAGACGGAGGGACGAGATGCGACTTGCTGGTGCTGAAAAGTCTGCTGCTGATCGGGCAACTTACTCCGGCAGGCGGTCCTCAAGAAATCAGGCGTGCCCCGGCAGATTACTCAACCGCCCTTGGATTGCTGTTGCAAGCGGACGAAATATTGTATTCCAGCCGCCATCGTGAACTCATCCTCAAGTCTTTCTCGCTCCGGAATATCGTGCCTAAACCGCAAACTCCTTCGATCCCGTCCAGGGGGCTGCCGTCAGCGACTAACCACGCCTTGAAATGATCGCTAATACACGCTTTCTGCTCTCGTCCATACCGACAGCTTACATGTTCTCCTTTTCTTCGCCAAGAGAAATTTGCCGTGCACCTGACCGTTTTTTACCATGGCGGTGCCTTATCTCGACTCACCATTTGTTTTCAGGATGCTGACTTTGCATTGCGTCTTCAATTTCTATACTGGGGTAGTAAGATTATGCGAATCGAAAATCACGCGATGAACAACTTCTCTCCTTTCTACTCCAAAAACGTAACCCGGAAAGCGCCCGATGAGCGTAAACAACGCTTCAGAGCTTATAGGCGTTATCACGGGCTATCTGCTTCCGCGATGCGTTCACGTGGCTGCAGAACTTGGCATTGATGATCTACTTGACGACACTCCGCAGTCGGCGGAGACACTCGCTCAGGCTACGCATGTCCAGGTGGATTCACTCAATAGGGTACTTCGATTATTAGCTTCTCACGGAATCTTTGAAGAGGTTTCCGGAGGGTATGGTCACACTGATCTTTCCCAACTGTTACGAACCGAGCATCCGCAGTCCTTGCGTCCCTATGCACGAATGGTCGGATCGCAACTGTTTTGGCAATGTTTTGGCGAACTCCAGCATGCAGTGGCAACAAACGAGCCCGCGATGAACAAGCTCGATTATAGGTGAACCTTATCCCGCATCAGTACATAAGTTCGCGAAGAGCTAATACGGTAAGGGGCATTTGACCCATAGCTTTGTCAACGAAACAAGCGTCCTGGAAAAGTGAGATGCTCCCGCTCATATTCGAAATGGGTGCGCTGAACGTTCCTCCAACAATTATCGCACCGTGTATCTGTGGGTTCACCGAAGTGTTGTTTCTGGCGATAATGGTTGTGTTTCCAGTTACGACGATAAGACCGTAGAAATTGAAGCCATTGCTGACATTGATTGTCAGATTTCCATTCACAACCAAGACTCCGTATCCATTCACGCCACTGGCGGTCGCATTAGTCCCTAGAGTGAGGTCGCCCGGTGAATAGTAGGTAAGCGGACTTCCC
>JALYIM010000248.1 GCA_030775785.1 Acidobacteriota bacterium | reverse complement strand
TTTGCCGAAGCGGAGGAGGAGTATCGGACAGTTCTGTTGAATGATCCCGCATCACTCGACGCTCTAACTGGCCTCGCAAACATTTACACTCGCGGACAGCGTTTTGCCGAAGCGGAGGAGATTTTGCAGAAGCTTGTCAGCTTACGGCCTAACGATGCTTCGACGAGAACTCAGTTGGGACGGCTGTTTTTCATGGCGGGCAAAAATGATGCAGCAATCTCCGAATTTCAAGAAGCGATAAAACAGAATCCCGACAACCCCGAAGTGCAGAAAGATCTCGCGGGGTTATACATTGTTCAAAAAAGGTTCGATGATGGAACTCAAATCTATCGGTCGCTGATTTCGAAGTTTCCCCAAGACTCGGATTTGCACAATAGCCTGGGAGAAGCGCTGCTGAAACAACACAAGTTTCCGGAGGCGCAGCAGGAGTTTTTGATCGCCGTAAAGAATAAGCCGGATTTTGGCGTGGCCTACGGTAACCTTGCGGTAGCCGCCAGCGAGAATAAAGATTATCCACTGGCAATTAAGGCGGCAGACGCACGGGCGAGGTTTTTGCCCGAGATTCCAGTAAGTTTTTTCTTAAGGGCATCGGCGTACGATCATTTGCGAGACTATAAGCAGGCAGCCCAGAATTACAGGCGCTTTTTGGAATTGGCCGAGGGCAAGTATCCCGACCAGGAATGGCAGGCGAGACACCGGCTAGTAGCGATAGCCCACAATAAATAATCGCATATGCGTCTTTGGCTCACGATTTTCACACTGGTACTTTCGGCTTCGCTCTTCGCATCGGGCAAGAAATCGGAGAGTTTGCAGGACCTTGAAGCACACGCACAAGCAGCGAAATCCAGTGATCGAGCCTCTTTGTACATTGAGCTTGCCGAACGCGAACTCGCATCTGCCACCGAGCTATATCATCAAGGAAAAATCGAGCAAGGCCGATCCGCGGTGGACGCGAGCGTAAGTTATTCCCAGAAGGCGCATGACGCATCGGCGGAGTCGAACAAGAAACTCAAGAACACAGAAATCGCTTTTCGTAAGATGGCGCTCAAGCTGCGCGATCTCAAGCAGACTCTAAATTTCGAAGATCAGGCGCCATTGCAAGCGGCGGTGGACCACCTGGAGAATTTCCGGATGGACCTGCTCTCACATCTTTTTCCGAAGGCCCACAAATGAGTTGTGTGCGTTGGATTCTCCTCAGCCTTCTAGTCTTGCAGCTAATGGCTGCAGCTCCGGCACAAAGCCGCCACGATGTGCTCACTCAGCCCGAAATTGCTCAACTGCGTGAGACTGCTCAGGATCCCCTCGAGCGCCTGAAGCTTTACATAAAATTTGCCCGCGCCCGCCTGGCTTCACTCGAACAAGCGCATGCCGATCCGAAGCTGGCGGATCGTGCCCAACAAATCCACGACCGCTTGCAGGAGTTTCTCAGCGTCTACGACGAACTGAATGACAACGTTGATACGTTCGCCGATCGCAAAGCCGACATGCGAAAACCTTTGAAGCATGTCATTGAGGCCGACACTGAATTTCAGGCGAAGCTGCGTGCTTTTAGGGATTCGGGAGCGGCAAAAGAAGCGGAAGATGGCCAATACGAATTCCTGCTGACGAACACTATCGAAACCGTGGATACCAGCGCCAAGGACCACCGCGATCTGCTAAAAGAACAGGAAGAAGCCTCCAAGCAAAAGAAAAAATAGAATGGCGGTCCGTGATAAGCTGGCGGCAACGTGGAGGACGTTCCGCTTCACATTTTTCAGCAAGCTTATCGCGATTTGCGGCCTCGGGCCGCCATGCCGGAGATAAAAGTCCAGTTTTTCGCCTTCGCAAATATCAATAACACGATTCGTTTACGCGAGGGCAAGTTGTTCGCGCGCCTCTCCGATGTGTTGGAGGGTGCTCCCGAGCCGGTGTTGCATGCAATTGCCCATATTCTGCTGGCCAAGATGTACCGCCATCCCGTCGAACGCGAACATTCGACCCGCTACCGGCGTTACATCTCGAGCCGCGATCTAAGACAAAAAGCCAGCCTCGTTCGCCAGCTACGAGGACGTAAACACATCCGTTCCGCTCAGGGCCATTTTTACAATCTGGAAAAGATCTTCGACGATCTGAACGGGCAGTTTTTTTATGGCTTACTTGCGCGTCCGAGGATGACATGGAGCCGGGATCGCGCCCGCAACCGCCTTGGACACTATGATTCAGCGCACAATGCAATTGTCGTGAGTCGTATCTTTGATCATCCCGCAGTCCCCGGATATGCTGTTGCTTACATTGTGTACCACGAAATGCTTCACCTGAAGCATCCAGTGAAACTACGTGGGAGCCGGCGATGCGTACATTCTCCCGCGTTTCAGGCGGAGGAAAAGCTGTTTCCTCAGTATCGAGAGGCGATAACGTTTTTAAAAAGACTGTAATAGTTTCGTCATACCTTCTCCCCCAGCGTTGACGCGAATTACACGCTAAATTATCCTAAGTAGTTGAAATTGAAATTCATTTTCAAAATGGCAGGAGCCTCTTTTTAGATGTTACAGGCCTTCATCATCACCCTTCGCGAAGGGGTAGAAGCAGCACTGATTGTCGGGATCACCCTTGCGTACCTGGCGAAAATCAATCGCCCAGAGTTAAGGAAATCTGTCTATGCTGCTTTGATTTCAGCGTTTGTGGCGAGCATTGGTGTCGCGGTCGTGCTGTCGCGCACGCAGTGGAACCAGGACATTTTCGAAGGCTGGATTATGCTGGCGGCGGCAGTTTTCGTTATCACCATGATTATTTTCATGATGAAGACCGGCCGCAAGATGAAAGGCCAAATCGAAGGTAAAGTTGGATCTCTCATAAACGAAAGTTCGCGCTTCGGCCTGTTTGTGTTCGTTTTTCTGATGGTTTTGCGCGAAGGAGTCGAGACTGTACTCATCCTCTCCGCCGTGACACTGAATTCGACCGAACTTTTCAGCTTCATCGGTACTCTCGCTGGAGTGGCAGTAGCGATTGCGTTTGGAGTGATGTTCGTCAAAGGCAGTGTTCGGATCAATCTGCAAAAGTTTTTTCGCGTCACCACCGTCATTTTGTTTTTCGTTGCAGCACAACTGATTATTTCCGGACTGCACGAATTGTCAGAGAATGGGGTGCTTCCCTCCTCCAAGCAGGAGATGGCGATTATTGGTCCCATCGTTCGCAATGATCTGTTTTTCTTCGTAACGATTCTGGCCCTGGCCGCCCTCATGGTTCTATTCGAATCTAAGCGACGCCAGCCGGCTTCCCTGCCGGAATCGGGAGCCGAGCGTCGGAAAGCGCTTTGGACCAGCCGGCGCGAGCACATGTGGATGGTTTCTGTTTACGCCAGCGCCTTCGTGTTCATCGTGGCCATGACTGCCGAGTTCATCTATACCAAAAGCGTGAGCGCTCTTTCTCCCGCCACGGAAATAACGTTTGTGAATGGTCAGATCAGCATTCCGCTCGCCCAGGTTTCAGATGGTGATCTGCATCGTTTCACGGCGCGGGAAAACGCCACCGAAGTCCGATTCTGGCTATATCAAAAACCGGACGGAAAAATCGCTACAGTTTTCGACGCGTGCGAAATTTGCGGCGGCGTAGGTTTCTACAAGGGACCCAACGGCGTGGTCTGCAAAAATTGCGCCTCTCCAATCAATTCCCAGTCCGTGGGAACCAAGGGCGGATGTAATCCTGTCCCCGTCGCCGCCGTGATAAACGCCGATGCCGTGATTATCAAGGAGGCGGACATCGCGGCCGGATCCCGCATGTTCCAGCAATAAATGTTCGTAAGACTTGTTCTCGAATCTTTTCGTAGAGAGAAACGGCGCAAGTTGTTGGCTGGCGTGGCCATCACCCTCGGGGTGGGCGTAGCTACCGCCATGATCGCGGTCGCCACTGATATCGGAGACAAGATCAGCCGCGAACTTCGCACCTACGGCGCTAATCTTATCGTCACACCGCAGGAAGATACTTTAGATCTCGACATCGCGGGCGTAAACCTCAAGCCGCCCAGCGATGGAGCCTACCTTAATGAAGCAGACCTTCCGAAAATTAAAGGGATGTTTTGGCGAAACAATATTGTGGGCTTTACTCCCATGCTGCCGGTCAATGCCAGCGTAAAGATCAACAACACCGTCCGGCCAATTAATCTTCTGGGAACGTATTTCGCCAAGAGTGTCCGGTTTGGCAAAGCGGAATTTGTCACGGGAGTGCGCCATACGCATCCTTGGTGGAAGGTCCAGGGCTCGTGGCCAGACGACGACTCGCAGGACATTCTCGTCGGACAAAGACTGGCCACAAATCTCGAAGTGCAGTCCGGAGGCGCGTTAACAATTGACGGTGTTCCTCATCGCGTCGCGGGAATTCTCTCCACTGGCGGAGCGGAGGACGATCAGGTCGTGGCGCCAATTCTGCTGGCACAGCAAATTCTAAAGCGTCCGGGGGCGGTGCGGATAGTCTACGTCAGCGCTCTTACCAAGCCCGAGGACGCATTCGCGCGCCGCGATCCGAAATCTCTCAGTCCTGCCATGTACGATCGCTGGTACTGTTCTCCTTACGCGCAATCTATTGCCTACCAACTACAGGAGGCGATTCCCTTTTCGCACGCGGAGCAGATTCGCCAGGTTGCTCAGAATGAGGGCACAGTCCTCTCCAGGATTAAAGGGCTGATGCTGTTAATGACTCTGGCTGCACTCCTAGCCTCGGCTCTCGCCGTGTCGGCAGCGATGGCTACAGCGATTTTTGAGCGCCGCCAAGATGTGGGGCTGATGAAAGCACTGGGAGCTGGCAACACTTCGGTCGCTACGTTATTTTTCGCGGAATCCGCATTGTTGGCTTTAATTGGGGGATTCGTTGGCTTCGCTGGTGGATCACTGCTGGCCGGTCAGATTGGACGCTCCATCTTCAATTCCAAGATCTCGATCCAGCCCGTTCTTTTGCCGATTATTCTTCTAATAGCGGTCATCGTAACATTTGCTGGAAGCGCATCGGCCATTCGTCGCGCTGTAAAACTCGACCCCGTTCATGCACTGCGGGGTGGAGGATGAACGAGCAGATAGTCGCGAATAAGCGAATGCGCCAGCGTGGTGTGTCAAATGCTTCAATGTTTTTGCGGATGCTATGGCGAGCGGCCACCCTGCGTAAGGGCCGCGCGGCAACCGCGTTATTGGCCATGGTCGTGGGCGCCGCAGTAGCCACCACGATGCTAAATCTTTTTATTGATGTGCAGGCAAAGCTTCGCACTGAGTTTCGGAAGTACGGCGCGAACGTCGTGGTTAGCGCAAAAGAGGGCGATTCGCTGCCTACGGACGCTTTGGAACGAGTGCAGAAATCCCTCGACGGACATGGGATTGCCGCTCCATTTGCGTATGCAGTGGCCCGCAGCGCCGACGGTCAATCGGTTGTCGTCGCAGGAACTGATTTTGATCGGGTGCACCAGATGAACTCCTGGTGGTCAGTAAATACATGGCCTCACGCAGGCAACGAAGCGCTGGTGGGGCGACGCGCTGCCAAAGCAATTAATCCTGACGGAAAACCTTTCGACCTCAGTTTCCATGGACGCACGATCCATGCGCAGCCGGCGGGGACGTTAAAGACGGGCTCGGACGAAGACAGCCGCATCTATTTTTCACTTGCAGATTTTGAGAATTGGACTGGCGTGCCACCTTCGACCATTGAGATTGCTGCCTCTGGTACTCCGCAGGAGGTTGAAGCCGTGATGCGAAAAATGGCAGATGACTTTCCTCGGGCGCGCGTCAGCGCCATCCGCCAGATCACCGAAGGAGAAGCCAACGTACTAGGCAAGACGCGCGCTACCCTGATGGCTGCGAGCGTCCTAATCGTCGTAACCGCTGCTTTGTGCCTGCTGGCGACGTTGATGGGATGGGTGTTCGACCGGCGCCGCGATTTTGCAATCATGAAGGCGCTTGGCGCCTCCGAAAATCTGATCAGAGGCTTTTTTGCTGCCGAAGCAGCCGCATTAGGTGCGGTGGGAGCAATCTTCGGATTCGCAATTGGAGTGGGAGCGGTGGCATGGATCGGCAGAGTGAACTTCCAGGCAGCGATCACTCCGCGCCTGAGCCTTCTACCCGGTATCCTTGCGGGAAGTATCGGAGTTGCCCTGATTGCGGCCGTGCTACCGATTTCATTGCTGCGGCGAATTCAGCCAGCTATGATCTTGAGAGGCGAATAAAGTTGATCAAGTTGGAAAATGTAAGCCGCTCGTATCCTTCGAAGGCAGCCGGAGGAGAAGGGATTCGTGCGCTCGATGATTTTTCGCTGACGGTCGCGCCCGGCGAATGGATCGCGATCATGGGTCCATCAGGTTCCGGAAAATCTACTCTTGTTAATCTCATTGGTTGTCTGGATCGTCCAAACACAGGGAAAATCTGGCTTGATGGCGAAGACGTCGCCACTGTTTCAGGTGCGGAACTCAATCGCGTGCGAGCTGAAAAGATCGGTTTCATCTTCCAGCAATTTCATCTAATTCCTTATCTCACCGCGCTTGAAAATGTCATGCTGGCGCAATACTTCCACAGCATGACGGATGAGACACAAACTCTTGAAGCTCTCGATCGCGTTGGATTAAAGCAGCGAGCACACCATCTTCCCTCGCAGCTCTCGGGCGGTGAACAGCAACGAGTTTGCATCGCGCGGGCCCTGATTAATGATCCAAGTATTGTGCTCGCCGACGAGCCCACCGGAAACCTCGACGCGCCGAATGAAGAGATTGTGCTCAAGCTCATCCGCGAACTGCATCAGCAGGGAAGGACGATTGTGATGGTCACCCACGATCCAGTCGTTGCCCGGTTGGCGGATCGCCGTATTGAACTTCATCATGGCAAGATTGCGACTCAGGAAGTCTTCGCCATGGCCGACGAAGAACAATACGACGAAATTTTGGAAGAATTGTGGGCGTTGGCGGAACATGGCGAGACGGCAGAGACTGGCACCATGGAAGTTCACGGCGCGCTGCCAGTGAGTATCGCGATCGAAAAGATGGCGGCGCTGGGCCTGCTCACGACGCGACCTCACGATGGCAGTTCTCAACCGCGAAAGCATTTTGTGAATCCCTGCCATGACGCATTGAAGCCGACGTCGTTTTCAACCGGCGAGGGCAGTATGATTGTCGAGCTCACCGATCGCGGACGGCAACGCGCCGCCGACATCATTCGCCGACATCGTCTCGCGGAGCGTTTATTTACCGATAGTCTGGCATTGGACAGCGAGTCAGAAATCGAGCAGCAGGCCTGCAAGTTCGAACACATTCTGTCATCAGAGGCGACAGATAAAATCTGCACCTTCCTCGGGCATCCGCGGACGTGTCCCCATGGAGCCGCGATCCCTCCGGGACCTTGTTGCGGACGGCGCCTTAACGTGGACGAAGCTGCATTGTCTGAATCCGGTCGGATTAGCTGACTCATGCCCGACTCTCGGCCTGTAGTCGGTGTGTTTGATTCTGGGTTTGGCGGGCTTACCGTTCTTAAAGCATTACTTGAACTTATTCCGGGTGCCGATTTTCTCTATTTCGGCGACACTGCCCGCCTGCCTTACGGATCGAAGTCACCCGAGACTGTTGCCAACTACGCAATTCAAGCCACCCAATATCTTGAGAAACAGGGAGCCCAGTTGCTGGTGGTTGCCTGCAACACCGCCACTGCCCTGGCCCTTGGGAAAATAAAGAGCGCATCGAGTGTGCCGGTGGTTGGCGTAATAGAACCCGGAGCAGACTACGCGGCGGATGCAAGTAAAAATAAGCGAGTCGCGGTCATCGCCACCGAAGGGACCGTCGCCAGTCATGCGTATCTAAGAGCTCTTAGCCATCGGGGACTCGATGTTAGGGAGAAGGCGTGCCCTTTGCTTGTGCCACTGATTGAAGAGGGGTGGCTCTCGCATTCTGTGACGGAACAGGTTGCGCGAATATATCTCGAAGATGTTTTTGCTGACAGATTCGAATCTGCCGATGTGCTGGTGCTTGGCTGCACCCACTATCCACTGATAAAGCCGCTACTGCAAAAACTGGTCCCAGCACGTGTCAGCATCGTGGACTCGGCGAAATCAACAGCGCATGCCGTCCGTGACCTGCTTTTGTCGGCTACAGATACGACTTCATGCCAAGCGGAGGTTTTGCCCGCATCCCACATTCAGTTCTTTGTTACCGATTCCGTTGAGAAGTTTGAGCGCCTCGGGCCGGCCTTTCTCGAGCGACCAGTTCAGCAGGTACAACATGTTGATCTCGAAAGGAAATGAACACCATAGATTTAGGAACTCTCGATGCAGAGGGGTGGAAATAAATAATCTGACTTGTTGACCCCTGTCGGAATCTATTTAAGTAGCTGCCAATTCAAGTTGCGGGGCGGGATTCAGTGTCAGAGCGAATGCCCAAAGTCGTAATCGTAGGTGCAGGTTTCGGTGGGCTTTTTGCGGCTCGAAAGCTCGCGCGCTATCCGGTGCAAATCACCGTGATAGACCGCAAGAACCACCACACCTTTCAACCTTTACTTTACCAAGTGGCCACAGCCGGCATTTCGCCAGCTGAGATTGCCACGCCAATTCGCTGGATCCTGCGAAAGCATTCCAATGTTGAAGTCTTGATGGGAGAGGTGGAGGGTTTTGACCTCGATCGGCGGCGCGTAAAGCTGGCTGGCTTCGAAGTAGCCTACGATTACCTCATTGTTGCCGCGGGAGCTCGCCACTCTTATTTTGGTCACGACGACTGGGAGAAATTTGCCCCGGGACTGAAGACGATTGAAGACGCCCTCGAAATTCGGCGCCGCGTTCTGCTCGCCTTCGAGCTAGCCGAACGACAGGTCGCCGCTGGACAGCCGCAAGTTCCGTTAAATTTCGTCGTGATTGGCGGAGGCCCAACCGGAGTCGAGCTCGCAGGTACTCTGGCGGAGATTGCCCGCCGTGTGCTAACCGATGAGTTTCTTTCCATTGATCCCAAACACACGCGCATAATCTTGCTGGAAGGCGGACCGCGCGTTCTGCCGACTTATCCAGAGGACCTTTCACGCAGCGCAGAAACACAGCTTCGTAACCTTGGCGTCGAAGTGCGAACTTCAACCATGGTCACTGGGGTGGAATCCGCCGCGGTTTCGGCGGGCGGCACTCGCATTCCGGCTGCCGTGATTTTATGGGCCGCGGGGGTTGCAGCTTCGCCGCTGGGCAAGAAATTGGGTGCGACTATAGATCGTGCCGGAAGAGTGATTGTCAATCCCGACCTGAGTATTCCGAGTCATCCCGAGGTTTTCGTTCTGGGAGATTTAGCGGCGCTAAAAGACAAAAAAGGGCAAATGTTGCCGGGCGTCGCTCCCGTCGCGCTACAGCAAGCGACGGCAACCGCTGACAACATCAACCGTGATCTAAAGCATGAGCCTCGATTCGATTTTCACTATTTTGACAAGGGCAGCCTGGCAACTATTGGACGAAAAGCCGCGGTCGCTCAATTCGGAAAGCTCCATATCTCAGGTGTGCTGGCATGGCTGTCGTGGCTGTTCATACACGTTCTCTTCCTCATCGGCTTCCGAAATCGCTTGTTCGTGTTGCTGCAATGGGCATGGTCGTATTTCACCTACGAGCGAGGAGCCAGGCTCATCACTGGAAGTACTTCCCTGCCCAGCTGGATGGAGTTGCGCAAGGAGCAGAGCGAAACGCCCAAGCCTGACGAGCAAGCGGCCCTGGCTTCTCCTCGAGCTAGCTAGTCTCCGGCTTGTGTGGGTTTTCGAAAGACACACAATCTTTGGTAAGACTAAAATTGGCACGGTCGCTCTTCCGTATCTGGTGCAACGGCCGATTGCAGGGGACAGGCGCGAAAGGCGCCGCCACTGCTGATCCAATGGCTTTCGCCAAACTCTATCGCGCTACAATCTCCGTTTGCGCCGTCTTCGTTTTTTCATTTTTATTTCCCAGTATCGGCGCAGCCGAAGTCCTGAAGATCGTGGTGAATGACACTATTCATCCCATCACAGACGAATACATAGGTCGCGCCATTGCGGACGCGAATCGCAACAACGATCAGGCTCTACTGATCGAACTGAACACGCCCGGCGGCCTGCTGGATGCGACGCGCGACATCATGGAGAAGGTTCTGGCGTCGCCGGTGCCCGTAATTATCTATGTCACTCCGAGCGGTAGCCGGGCAGCCTCAGCGGGGTTTTTTATTCTGCAAAGTGCTGACGTCGCGGCCATGGCTCCGGGCACGAATACTGGCGCGGCGCATCCGGTTTCCATCGGCGGCGGCAAGATGGACGATGTGATGAAGCAGAAGATAGAAAATGATTCCGCTGCGCTGATGCGCTCGGTAGTCGGAAAGCGCGGCCGCAATGTGGAGGTGGCTGAATCTACGGTGCGGCAATCCAAGTCGTTCACCGATCAGGAGGCCTTGACACAGAAACTGATCGATTACGTGGCTCCCAACGAGCAGGAATTATTTCGGCTGATGCAAGGAAAAACACTGAAAAGATTCGACGGCCGCACCGTCACTCTTAATCTCATCGGCCAGCCAGTGCGAATCTTAGAAATGACGCTCAAGCAACAAATACTCGGCTACATGATGAATCCTAACGTTTCATTTATTCTGCTGGCGATTGGGGCCCTGGCGCTTTACACCGAATTCAACCATCCGGGCGCAGTGGTTCCGGGCACAGTGGGCGTGGTCTTCATTTTGCTGGCCGTCTTTGCTCTAAATTTGTTGCCTACGCGTTTCGCCGCCATCATCATGATTCTGGCTTCATTTCTGCTGTTTGCGCTGGAAGCGAAATTCGCGACGCACGGAGTTTTGGCTGTCGGGGGAATCGCCACTCTCACCCTCGGAGGTCTGCTGCTGGTGGATTCTCCCATCCCTGAGATGCGAGTGCACCTGATGACTGCGCTCGGGGTCAGCATCCCGTTGGGTATCATCACCGTCCTGCTGATGAGCATCGCTCTCAAAGCACGCGCGAACAAAGTTGTGACCGGGGCGCAGGGCCTCATCGGACAAATCGCGATAGCCCAGAGCCCGCTTTTACCACAAGGAAAAGTATTCGTACACGGCGAACTTTGGGACGCAACCGCATCCGGCGACGTCGCTGCCGGGCAACAGGTGATCGTCCGCCGCATAGATGGCTTGCAGCTTCAGGTCGAAGCTGTTGCCGCTCTTCAGCGAAAGAGCGAATCCGTCATCTTGTAGCTTGTAGCGCATCTTCTGAGGCAACTGCTGCCATTAGAACTGCCCCCGCAGCGGCGGGATTGTGCGATACAATCCGCCGCATAGCGTTCTGGAGAGTTTGCTGGAGGCAGAGATGGAACTAGGCTTCGGATTCGGCACCATCGTCATTATTGTTGTGTTCCTGTACCTCTTAAGCTCAATCAAAATTTTGGCGGAATATGAGCGCGGGGTCATTTTTCGACTCGGACGCTTACTCGAAAGTGCCAAGGGACCGGGAATCATATTGGTGTTTGCGCCAATTGATCGAATGGTCAGAATTTCTCTCCGTCAGGAAGCGCTGGAAGTCCCTCCGCAAGACATCATTACTCGCGACAATGTCACGCTGAAAGTGAATGCGGTAATTTTTCTTCGGGTTATCGAGCCACGGCGCGCGGTCGTTGAAGTTTCGAACTACGTGTACCAAACATCGCAATTCGCCCAGACAACGCTGCGTTCGGTACTCGGCGAGCAAGAACTCGACGAACTACTTTCCCATCGCGAAAAAATCAATTTGCGTCTGCAGAGCATCCTCGACACCCATACTGCCCCGTGGGGAGTGAAGGTCGCGAATGTGGAAGTGAAACAAGTGGACATGCCGGAATCCATGTTGCGCGCCATGGCCAAGCAGGCAGAAGCAGAGCGCGAAAAGCGATCGAAGATCATTCATGCCGAAGGCGAGTTTGCCGCGGCGCAACGCCTGGTTGACGCCGCCGGCCTGCTCGCTACCGAACCAGTGAGCGTCCAATTACGCTATCTGCAAACCTTAACGGAAATTGGAGTCGAAAAGAACACCACAGTAATTTTTCCAGTTCCGGTGGACTTCTTTTCCGGAATTCAAAAGCTGTTGGGGAAACCGGATGCTGCCGTTCCACTGACTCCGGCAGCGCCCAAATAACAGGAGGTCCTCATGCTAAATAGCGCTTCTCAGGACACTGAAATCACTCTTGGCACCGGCAAGATGCTGGGGCTGTTTTTCGCGCTCGTCATCGTGTGCGCCGTATTTTTTGCCATGGGATTCTCATGGGGCAGGACGTCCGCCCGGCCATCGTTGACGGACCTTCTGCCTGACACGCCGGAAGGCGATGTCCGCCCATCGGCCGTGAAATCTGGAAAGACTGGAGCGTCTTCAAAGAATGTCAGTTTCCACAAGGCAACAGAACAAAAAAGCGAGGATGCCGATACTCCTCCTGAGTCCCTGAAGCCCGCAGCCTCAACGGAAAACAAGGCACCGATCTCTGACCCCATCGTCACCTCGCCCGCTTACGGCTACTACGTCCAAGTGGCGGCGGTCAGCAAACAGGAAGACGCCGAGGCCCTGGTTGATGCCCTCAAGAAGAAGCAATACTCCGGCTTAGTCGCGAGCGCATCCGCCGATAAACTTTTTCACGTCCAGGTCGGCCCTTTCAGCGACATTAAGGACGCGGAAAGCGCTAGAACAAAATTGGTGGCTGACGGTTACAATCCAATTCTCAAGAAATAACAGATTGACATTCATCAATTTCAGTTTTATTGCTACTGCATGACATTTTCGGAACTAGAGCAGAGCAAAATCTTTCACGCAATTGCCGACCCGCACCGCCGCCAAATATTAAAAGTCCTTAAGGAGCGCGGTGGTTGTTCGATCGGGAAAGACGTGGGGCTCTGCGCTTCCGATATCGAGGCCAGACTTAACCTCTCGCAGCCAACTATCTCGCACCACATGTCCATTCTCAAGCGCGCCAAGCTGGTCGGCGCGAAAAAAATGGGGCAATGGATGTGGTACCAGCGGAATGAATCCGCACTGCGTGAATTCGCCCGCGGTTTACGTGATGGTTTGTGAGCCGGATTCTAGCCAGCGGCAGCGGCTAACGAATTTTGCAGCAACTGTCTGACCATAGCGATCAGATCACTCACTTCGAATGGTTTCACGAGATACGGTACGTTGTTGGATTCCAGGAAACTTCCGATCTCGGCATCATCAGGGTGCGAAAAAGTAAACATCAGATGGCGTTCCATGCCGGGATACTTGTCTTTTACCCATTCATAGGTTTTCAGCGCAGACCATCCTTCCGCAAGCGTTCCATCCACGATAATCGCTTCGAATGAGTGGGCCTGAAGTTGATCTTCAAACTCGTTCGCGTTGAGGGCGCTGGTCACTCGCGCGCCCGCTCCCGATAAAACGTCGCGCTCAAATTCAAGAACTGCCGCCTCCGCTTCCGCCAGCAGGATACTTCCCGAAAGCGCAAACTCGCGGGCCGGAGTAGGCTGGACCTCCGCCACCGCGGCCGCTGTCTGCCGTGCTGAAGGTAATTGCACTTCCAAGATCGCGCCGCCATCGTCCCCATTACGCGCTGAGATTTCTCCGCCATGCTCCTTAACGATGCCGTAACAGATGCTGAGTCCCAACCCTGTGCCTTTTCCGACGCTCTTCGTGGTGTAGAACGGATCAAAGATTCGATGGGGTTCTTGCAATCCCGGGCCTGAATCCTGGAAAACGATATGCACTTTGCCCGCCTCGTCGAACACACGGATCGTAAGGGCGCCCCCGCTTCCCTTTTCCAAAATCGCGTCTATGGCGTTGTTAATAATATTGAGAAATACCTGTTCAAGTTGGTGAGCGTCGCCGGTTACCGCAGCTACATCGGTGTTGCTGTCCTGAATTAAATGGATACCATTGGCCCTGATGTCGTAATCGCGTAAGGCAAGAGCTTCGGTCAATACCTTCCGAACCTCCACTTTCTCTTTGTGGGGCTTTCGCTGCCGTGCAAACGAGAGCAGGTTCTGCACAACGCGTTGCGTGCGTTGAGCTTGCTTGAAGAGCTTGGCCACGAAATCGGAGGCGCGCTCGTTCAGTCCCTCTGCTTCCAAAAGTTGAGCGTAGCCGAGTATCGCCGTCAGCGGATTATTTAATTCATGAGCGACGCCCGAGATCAACTGCCCAACAGCGGACATTTTCTCACTCTGCAGCAACTGCTCTTGAGTTTGCCGCAAGTCTTCGTAGGCTCGGTAGCTCTCTTCGTAAAGGCGCACTTTCTCCACTGTCGTGGATAGCTGTCTTCCAATCGCTACCAGAAGGTTTTGGTCGTTAGCGGAGTATTCGCGGCCCTCTCGGCTGCTGATTCCCACGAGTCCTACTGGATTTTCTGTGCCCCACAGCAACATCCATATCCATGAACTGCAATCATCGGCATGAACGAATTCGGCCACTGCCTGAGGAAGATGCGGTAAGTATTCGGCGGTAATGACGTCAGTCCGTGAGCGCGTGACCAAATCCCCGAACCCGGTGCCAAACTTAACTTCAGGAGACCGCGACAACTTCAAACTACGCTGTCCCCACACAGCTCGCCGCCTGAACGATCCTTCTTGCGAATCCGCAAGATAGATCGTTCCAGTTTCAGCTTCGAGAAGAGAGATCACCTGACGTAAAGTCAAATTCAAGATTTCATCGAGATCGAAGCTTTGGGTGGCGATGACGGCCATCGCGTTCAAGGCGTTTAGTTCGCGATTACGCCGCCTGATTTGGTCTTCCGCCTGCTTCTTTTCCGTTACGTCCAGCAAGAACCCCTGGTAACGCTCGATAGCACGGTCGCTGCCGCGCGTAACGAAGGTGCTTTCCACGGCGTGCAGCAGAGTGCCATCTTTCCGTCGCAAGGTGACTTCAAAATTTCGCACGAAATCGTGAAGCTCTACTTCCCTGCGGAATGTCTCGCGCTGCTCAGAGGAAGCATACAGGTCCGTATTCACATTCAAGGCCATCAGAGATTCCCGGTCCGAGTGCCCTAGCATCCGAATGAAAGCATCGTTGCAGTCGAGCAATCTTCCCTCCGGAGTCGCGACAAACACACCCTCCTGGACCTGTTCAAAAAGCAGGCGATACTTTTCTTCCGCCGCGTGCGTATCAGTAATATCGCGAACTACGTGTATCGTCCCTTTCTGTGTGCTTCCCTGCTCTACATAGGAAGATGAAGACACCATGGAAAGGCCGCCAAAACAAGGGTCGGGACCGTCGTGAAATCTATTTTGCAGGTGGCGGCAATACGGGCATCCTTTCCACTCACTCGGGTGTGGCAGCACTTCCTCGCACAGTTTATTGACCACGCTAGCGGGGGCCATACCTAGTTTCCGCAAGAGCGCCTGGTTGGCTTTCATAACGCGGAATTCTGAATCGTGCAGCAGGACAACATCTTGAATGGAATCAAAGGTATTCGTCCATTGACGATGAGACCTCAAGATTTCCTCTACTAGCTTTAAGTTTTCGACCGCTAACCCCAACTGGTGGGCGATGCTGGTAAGGAATTCCAGGTCCTCGGGAGTGTAGGCAAGACGGTGACGGCTACCAAGGCAAAGCGCGCCTATCACCGACTTTTTCCCGAGCACCGGAACCACGACAAGGTGACGAAAATGCTCCTTTTCGAGATAACTTCGGATTGCTTCCGACGGGGTCGCGCCGGGAACCACGGTTGGTTCCGGTCCCGCTAGTATCGCTTTTAAAGTCTCATCAACGGAGACCGAACTGAGATCGCGCAGGCAATCGGCAGACAGGCCAACTTGCTGAGCAATGACGGCGCGTTCACTCTCGAGCGTCCACAACCACGCTGCTCGCGCTCCCATCAGAGACCTGAACTCGTTGAGAGCGGTGCCGAGTGCGGGCGCGTTCTGGCGGGCTCCCGCTATGGATGCAGTGAGTGCATTGACTGCAACCAGTCGCCGGCTTTTGGAACGGACATCATCGAAGGCAACCAGCAGCATGCTCAGGCCGAAAAGTAAATCCACCATCAGAGATGAATCTGGAGGCAGGTAGGCGCTGATTGGCGCCCAGTCGAGATGGAGCAGGAACAAGCTCATGCACAGAAGCCAGGGTCCTAGTTCCCATCTTGCCCAGCGAAAACGGATCAGGCTAATGGCGCTGGTCAACGCGATTACGCGATACGAAACTTCGAGAGCTACCCGCAAGCTATTGATCCCGGGCCACAACAAGGCGCGGGCCACCGCGAAGATGACGATCATTACAGAGATCAGGGCAATCGGAAGTAAAAGTCTCCGGCGGTGCGTGTAGATAAAAACTGCGGCAGCAAACAGACAGATCGCGAGAACAAATTCCGCCTGCGAAATTGCGGTGAGATATGCCGGGACCGAGGCGCCTTCTTGCCCGTGCAAAGTCCAGCGGGAGACAAAGTAAGCGAGCCAGCCAACAATCCAAACCAGAAGGTAGCGTTCGCGGAAAGTGCGAAAGACCAGCAGGCTGGCAGCCACAATGGCAAGGGCACCCGACTCCTCAGCCACCAATCGAGGCATGCCAAGGCCATCGAACACCTGCCACGTGCATAAGACGGAGTTATACATTTACGCCGCACACTTCGCGCTACTTCCTTTAATAGCACGGGGCTCTTGGTTACTACTGCGCTTTCCTGGCTTTGATAGTTACCTTGGGCACTCAAACGTGAGATAGAATCGGGTTACACTGAATTTTTCCCATGCCCGCCGACCGCATACTGGTTGTAGACGACGAAGAACCTATCCGCGACATTGTTACTTCCATGCTAACGGCGGCTAACTACAAATGCCGCCAGGCAGGGTCCGGGCTTGAGGCCCTCGCTATTTTGGATTCCGGCGAAGATTTCGAGCTAATGCTGTCGGACTTGATGATGGCTGAGTTGGATGGAATCGGACTGCTCGAGCGTACCAAGGAACGTTTCCCCGACATGCCGGTAGTGATGGTGACCGCGGTGCACGACATCTCCGTCGCGCTGGCAGCCATCCGCAACGGCGCTTACGATTATTTGCTTAAGCCATTTGAGCGCGAGCAGTTGCTGGCCACCATCCGCAGAGCTTTGGAAAACCGCCGCCTCAAGTTAGAAAATCGAGCCTACCAGACGAACCTGGAATCGCTGGTCACGGCCCGCACTGAACAGCTGCGAAAGGCTGTCAGCGGGCTTGAACGCTCATATGACATGACGCTGCAGGCATTAGGCGATACGCTCGACCTGAAAGACGCCGAAACTGAAGGACACTCCAAGAGAGTCACGGCTTTCACTATCGCAATCGCGCGCGCCATGGGACTTTCAGCCGATCAGATTCGCGTTATTGCTCGCGGAGCGTTTCTGCACGATATCGGAAAGATCGCGGTTCCAGATTCCATTCTGCGTAAACCGGGGGCGCTCACACCTGCCGAAACCGACATCATGCGCGAGCACTGTTATCACGGATACCAGATGTTACGGCGTATTCCGTTCCTGACTGAGGCTGCGGAAATCGTTTATTCCCACCAGGAAAAGTATGACGGGACAGGTTATCCGAGAGGATTAAAAGGTGAGCAGATTCCTCTGGGCTCGCGGCTGTTTTCGATCGCAGATACACTTGACGCCATCACGTCGAATCGTCCCTATCGTGCAGCACAGACGCTAGAAGCCGCCCGTAAAGAGATCGAAGCATGGTCAGGAAGGCAGTTTGATCCCGAAGCGGTACGCGTATTTCTTTCCATGCCGGAAAATATCTGGGACGACTTGCGCAAGGAAATTGACGCTCAGATTTATCCCTTCGCGTACTCCACTGCCGCCAAGTAATTAGTGCGCATGGAGCCGGCTGGAATCCAGCACAACATCGCGCTGAATCAGCATTTCTAAAGTAGTGCCCTCCGGCAGTCTTACGTCGTTTCCGCGGCTTAACATTCCGATTGCGGTGCCAACCGCGCCACCCACTCCGGCGCCGATCAGTCCGCCCTTCACGCCATTCCTAAGGCCACCGATGATTGCGCCCGTGCCGGCGCTGCTAGCAGCTGTCCCAACTTTCTGGCCGGTTTGGCTGTCCTGCTGGATGGTTCCTTCTTGATCCTTTACCGTGCTTTTCTCCGCTCCAGGAGCATTTTCAACTGAGCCCGGCAACATCACTGTGTACCCACTGGGATAGATCAACGTAGTGAAGTGCATGAGGACTTGCGCCCGCCCCTTGATTCTTCCGCCACGCTGAATGCGGACGATTCTGCCCTGGACGTAGGTTCCCGCTGGAATCAGGATTCGGTCATTCACTGCCACTGGAAAAGTCGTCTGGGCATAGACTGCGTCGCCCTCGTGAGTACTTTTGGTAGAGATAGCTTCTTTTAAAGCAACCGGCACTCGTGTCCCGGATGGAATTGTGAGCTCATCTGATTTCACTGAACTCTCGGAAATTGGCTTTGCCGCATCATTCGACCGAGAATCGCGCAATTGCGGAGTTCCTGCGGTGCTGTTGGGGCTTGGCGGGCTGCTCTGGGCCGCAGCCAAAGCGGAAATCATGAAAACGATTGCGTATTTGCGCAACGCACACCTCCACCCGAAAAGCTCAGATGCGAAACTTTACCTCAACTGGGTTGCTTATGGAATTACGATGCGGGCAAAATTAAAAAGGTTATCAGGAGGGTTCAACCGGAGAGTCGCCGGCAGCGCGTCTGGTGTGATTCTGCCGCACGTTCCCCATGAACTGCGACTGCAATCGTTGCGCGCACATTTCACCGCATGCAGGCAGGGTACCCTCTTTTTCGGCAATGGCTTCGTCCCAAGGACATAAATACAGCACGGGTTGCTTGAAGTCCCCGAAGGACGTCCAAAGCAGCCACCAGCGATCCCCGGATTTCTTCACTGCGCCACAGTGCGGTCCGGCACAACGGTAAAAAAGATTTTCGTTCGGCCCAATCATGAGTTTCATTCAAGTCACAGTTGTACTTCGTTATTGCGAGCCCCTCTATTTATAAATCAAATACTTTTCCCGCAGCTGCTGAAAAATGTTGAGTGACTCCTGCCAATCCTGCGCGATCCGGCGTGGGTCTTCGCCTTTGGCGATGGCGTCAAAGACTGCCTGATTCACGAGGATTTCGATCATGCGCTCCATGTGAAACTGTTGCGCATACAAGGCATGCAATGCCGATGCCAGCTCCACCCCGAGCTCGGGCGCATCAAGGGCGTTTCGCTCGATAACAAACAAATTTACTCCCTGGCATTTCTGGTTAGCATAGTTGCTAGCAGTCGGAGTAAATGTTGTCGCTACAAAACGTACGCCAGAGATATTTCGAGCATTGAGATATTGTGCGAGCTGACGCCCGTTGATCCACGGCGCGCCCAGCAATTCGAACGGCGTATCAGTACCGCGTCCAACTGAAACGTTTGTGCCCTCGACGAGCGCAACTCCCGGATAAAGCGTCGCCTCGGTCAGACTGCGAAGATTGGGCGAAGGATTAATCCATCCCAAGCCGGTCGAGTCAAGCCAGTCCCCACGCATCCATCCCTCCATCGGGACGACTTTAAGGTGCGCATTCAGGTGGCGCTCGCCATTGAACATGTTCGCAAGTTCACCCATTGTCATCCCGTGTCTCACCGGCGTGAGTCCATAGTTGACGAAACTTTCACGCCCGGCATCGGGCATCGGGCCTTGGATAAGGGAACCAGTAATCGGATTCGGTCTGTCTAATACCACGATCTCAATATTTGCTTTCGCGGCTGCCTCCAGAAAGTATCCCAGAGTGGATTCATAGGTGTAGAAGCGCACGCCTGCATCTTGAATGTCCACTACCACTGCATCCAGTTTCTTTAACACCTCAATCGGAGGACGACGCGCGGCGTCTGATCCGCCGTAAACGCTATATACCGGGACACCCGTACTCGCATCTCGCGAATTAGAGATGTCGGTCGTATCCAGTGTCCCCGTTACCCCATGCTCGGGGCTGAAAATAGCATCCAGGGAAACCCCGGGCGCCTGCGCCAGCACGTCAATCGTGCGGAGGCCTTGCGAATCTATTCCTGTCTGATTTGTGAGGATGCCAATTCGCTTCTTTCCATTCGTTCCGGCCAGCAAATCGAAATTATGCGCTTCCAGAACGTCAATGCCGGTCTTTACCGATCCATTGCGCGACGACGTCCGGCGCGCGGCGGTCTGCGTTTCGTTGTATCCGGTGATGTTCTTCAACCGCAGTTGGTCTTTGTCGGCAACCTTAAGTGGCAAAGCGGCAGCCACCGCGGTTGCAATCTTCGAGCGAAGCGCAATCACGTTTCCCTTCCCCCCTGGATGCACAGAATTCGTCAGCAGGATAATGAAAGTACGAGTGGTGGGGTCTATCCAAAGCGATGTTCCGGTAAAACCCGTGTGTCCGTAGGACCCGAGCGGTAACAGATCGCCGCGATTACTGGAGAAAGGCGAGTCAATGTCCCATCCCAAGCCTCGCAACACGGTGGAAGTCGGCGGCTGCTGTGGCGTGGTCATCTTCGTTATGACGGAAGGCGGCAAAATTGTGCTGCCGTTTAAAAGCGTCTGAGAAAATTTCGACAAGTCATCCGCAGTAGAGAACAGGCCCGCGTGCCCAGCGACCCCGCCCATGCGGCGTGCCGTCGGGTCGTGCGCTACCCCGCGCAACATGTGCTCATGCTCGTCATATTGTGTAGGCGCAATTTTGGGGAGCCACGCTCTCGGAGGCAGGAACGCGGTGTGGGTCATTTTCAACGGCGCAAAAATATGTGCAGTGCAATATTTATCAAGAGTTGTGCCGGTAACACGTTCTACGATTTCGCCGAGTGTGACGAAATTGATGTCGCTGTAAAGAAATCTAGATCCCGGCGGGAAAATTGGCTTTTCTTCGTGAGCCATGCGATATGCGCTCTCGCGTCCGTCCCATGGTGAGGCTAAGTCCAAATCCTCTTTCAACCCGGAATGATGAATAAGAAGCTCGCGGACCGTGATGTCTTCCTTGCCGTTCTGCCCAAACTCCGGGATGTATTTCACCACGGGATCGTTCAGCCGCACCGCGCCGCGCGCCACCAGTTGCATCACTGCCGTAGTAGTGGCGATCACCTTGGTTAGGGAGGCCGCGTCGAAAATGGTGTCCAACGTCATGGCCTCGCGCCGAGGCACAATCGCGCGATTTCCGAAGGCCTTACGGTACAAGACACGCCCATCGTGCCAAACGAGGACAACGGCTCCTGGAGTCTGCCCTTCTTGAATTGATTTTTCGATAATAGAATCGAGAGCTTGAAAGCGCGCCGAAGAAGCCGCAGGCTTACTCTTGGCAGCGAGCGCCGGCTTTGCCGCCAGACATGTCACTAGCAGGCCAAAGCAGAAAAGTCGCCCCAGGGATGGCAGAGTAAACTTTCTCATTTGGGTGATCCGATTTTAGCGCAGCATGTTCTCGCAGCAATGCTTTACCCAATTACTGAAGTTTGCTATAAGCAGATACCGGACAAACCACACCATTGCCACACAATTTTTCCACGAAACTTGCGAGCACCGAAATTGTCCCCGCACTTGCTTCCAGCTATGAGAAGCAAGGCTTGATTTTTGCCGACGCTTTCGAGGTTCTTCGGCAAGGAATTGCTGGAGGTGCCTTCCCCACGGCCTCCGTCGCCGTCACTCATCGTGGCAGCTTGATCGCTTTGAAAGCTCTCGGACGCTTCACTTACGACAGCAACTCGCCTGAAGCAACGCCGGACACCATCTTTGATCTCGCCTCGGTCACAAAAGTGGTTGCCACGACAACGATGGCAATGATTCTCTACGAGCGCGGATTGCTCGACCTGAATCTCCCAGTCGCAAACATCCTGCCAGAATTTAAATGTGACGATCACAGACGTCTGCAGATAACACTTCAGATGCTGCTCTCTCATTCCTCAGGATTACCCGCCCACCAGAAGTTCTACCTGCATTCGCAATCGCGGGAAGCAGTCATCACGGCGGCGTTGAAGATGCCACTAGCTGTGGAGCCTGGGACGAAAGCGGAATACAGCGACATCGGATTCATTATCCTGGGAAGGATATTGGAGTTGATCGCCAATGAATCTCTTGACGCGTTCTGCCGACGCGAGGTCTTTGGTCCGTTGGCTATGAGTCATACTGGGTTCAACCCACCGGCCTCGTTGCGCATACTAATTACGCCGACCGCCGACGACAAGACTTTTCGCCACCGACTAATTCAAGGAGAAGTGCAAGACGAGAACGCCAGCGCAATGGGGGGAGTAGCCGGACACGCTGGCCTTTTTTCCCCAGCGGGGGATGTCGCGATCTTTGCCAACGCAATGCTCTGCGGGGGACGTCCGATATTACGACCCGAAACATTGGCTACTTTCACACGCCGGCAAAGTGCCCCGAAAGGGACTTCACGAGCGCTCGGATGGGACACCCCTTCTTCGCCATCCCAGTCGGGAGATTACTTTTCAACGAGCGCCTTTGGACATACCGGATACACGGGCGGTTCGCTGTGGATTGATCCTGAACGCGAGCTCTCGATAACTCTGCTTACGAACAGAACCTGGCCAGATTGCACGAATCAATCCATCAAGCAGATCAGGCCGAAGTTTCACAACGCAGTCATCGAGGCTCTGGGCGTGGAACATGGGCGGCGGTCTTGATGCAGCGAAGTAAGAGAAAGCTCGCGGCCAAAAATCAATCAGTCACTCTCCGTCATCTCACCAGTGAACAAACCAATCGTGCTTCGGCAGACCTCGATCTAAAGTCGCCGCTCGAGATTGCCCGCATCATCAATAAGGAAGACGCAAAAGTTGCTACCGCAGTCAAACGCGCCCTTCCGGAAATTGCCCAGGCTATCACCGTTATCGCAAACATGATGCAAAGTGGAGGACGATTGATCTACGTGGGCACGGGTACCAGCGGTCGCATCGCTGCCCTAGACGCCGTCGAGTGTGGGCCCACATTCAATGTAGATCCTGAAAGAGTCCAATTCGTGATCGCTGGGGGCCTGAGAGCGCTGGGCGCGGCGGTTGAGTCCAATGAAGATTCCAGTGAAATGGGCGAGCGCGCAATGGCTGAACGCAAACCTGGGAAGATAGACGTCGTCGTGGGCATCGCTGCCAGTGGACGAACGCCTTTCACCATCGCTGCCGTTTCCTACGCCCGCCGCCGGGGAGCTAAGACTATCGCAGTCACGTGCAACCGCAATTCGGCCCTGGGAAGGACGGCTCAGATTGACATCGTCGCCGAAGTTGGCCCGGAAGTGATTTCAGGGTCCACGCGCATGAAGGCCGGCACCGCGCAGAAGATGGTTTTGAACATGTTATCCAGCGGTGCGATGACGCGCCTCGGTTATGTGTACGGCAATCTTATGGTGAATGTTCGTCTGAATAATGAGAAGCTGGCGGAGCGCGGAATCACCATCCTGGCGCGAGCTACTGGTGCGGACCGCGAAAGAGCGACTGCGGCCCTGCAAGCCGCCAACAATCACGTTCCGACCGCATTGTTGATGTTAGAGACTGGATGCACCCGCACGGCTGCCGAAGGCGCTCTAAAAAAAGCAGCAGGTAACGTTCGCAAAGCAATAGCAAAGCTTCGGGCCCGATCACAGTAATTATCTCGCGACCTCTGCCTCACCTAAGGCCGTGTCCTTCCGATTAACATCTTCTCTTCCGCTATTTACATGTTTCGCCGCTAGAATAGGTCAGCGCCGTTGGCGTCAGTCTGCGGAACGCATTTCTATTTTGCAGGGAATCATTTCTTTATGGACAAATTTGTGATTCGCGGCGGAAATCCGCTGCTTGGGACGATTCGTGTCAGCGGCGCTAAGAATGCCGCGCTACCCGCCATGGCCGCAGCCCTGCTCACCGATGAACCCGTCATCCTGGAAAATATTCCGCAGGTTCGTGACATTGAAACCACGCGCAACCTTTTGGCCGCAATGGGCGCCGAGGTCGAACTGGGCTATGGACGCGCCCACCATCGCACCACAATCTGCTGCCGGAACTTGGCGGCCCCCGAAGCTTCTTACGAATTGGTGAAAACCATGCGTGCCTCGACACTAGTCCTCGGGCCGCTGGTCGCGCGCTGCGGCACAGCCCGCGTATCGCTGCCGGGCGGCTGTGCAATCGGTGCCCGTCCAATTGACATGCACATCAAAGG
>JALYIM010000247.1 GCA_030775785.1 Acidobacteriota bacterium | reverse complement strand
CAGGCCTCCTGAAAGTATGGCGATTGAAAGCATTGAACAGCTCCGCCTTCAAAACCAAGGCGGCAGATTCAGTCAGAAGGGTTCGTTTGATAATAGAAAAATCTTCGTTAAAGTAGCGCTGGCTTCGAACCTCACCACTGATACGCGGAAAGTTTCCGAAGAGATAAGGAACTCCCGGGCTGCTGGAAACCGTGAAGTTAGGATCAAAGAAAGCGCCACAGTTGAAATAGCTATTGCTTCCGCCGGTGAAAAATCCAGGGCGCGCCGGGTCAGGAGTGCACCCGCTATTTCCATTGGTTATGGAACTTGTCAAATCGAATGTGGAATTCGTGCGCAGAGGTTGTCCGGGGACGCGGTCGTAGCGAATACAGCCATCATAGGCAGGAACGCCGGTTGCACAACCGAAGGCAAGTGGCTGCCCGCTTTGGTATCGCTGCACACCTCCAACCTGCCAACCTCCGAGAACCTTGCTCGCTACCCCATGAGAAAGATATTTTTTCCCGGGTCCAATGGGAAGCTCGTAAACGTAGCTGAGGACGAAGGTGTGCGGAATGTCCTGATAACTTAGACTTTTTTCGCCTTTCAAGTTATATGAATTTTGCACGCTGCCACCACCTGAGAATCCTGTAAAAGCGGGCAGTGCGCTATCCGCGTCGGTCAAGGTTTTCGACCATGTATAGGAAGCGAGAAGGTTCAAGCCGTTGTGGAATCGCCGTTCCAATTTCACCAGGAGTGCTTCGTAAGTTGACTGGCCGAGATTTTCCAGGCAGCAGTCGGTATTTATAGACCCGTATTGCGGGTACGGCCGCAAAGCCTGCGCAATGGAACCCGGCCCGTAGAGCGTCGTAAATTCCGGAAACGGCGGAGTCAGGCCTAGTGACGCTGCGACTGGGCCGTCAATAGGCTGTCCCAGTGCATTTCCAAGTGAGAAGAATTTTGGATTGAGATTGTTGATCTGGGCAAGTGACGATCTTAAATGTGTGGCGTGCTGACCCACATAACCAATATTAAGAATCAGATCTGTCGCGAGCTGATGTTCAAGTTCAAGGCTCCAATTCTGCACCATGCCGGGCCGGCCGTATTTCGGAGAGACGTACGTGATTCCTCCAAATCCACCACCGCTACCACCATTGTCCTGGGCAGGATCCAGGTTCGGGGGCGGCGGAAACGCAGGGATTCCGGCATCGAGGAGCAACGCCGGGGAGAAACTATCATTTGAGATAAAGCTCGGAGAGGCCGTGAACCCGTCCGTCAGTGCCTGTCCGAAGTCTCCGTATGTGAGAGGAGCGTAATAGATGCCATACCCCCCTCGCAAAGCGACCTTTCGATCGTACTTTTGCGGAGCCCACGCAAAACCTATACGCGGCGCGATGTCTTTTTTCCAAGTTTGGGCCCAAGTTCCACTGCGTCCGCTACGCCCCGCTCCATGCCCAGCAAAGACTAACGCACCTAGAACTCCAGTAGCACCAGGATTAGGAACGTTGGGGTCGAAGTTCGATGTGTTGGCGTGCGCTTCTGTACGGGCTGTCTCCACGTCGTAACGCACCCCCAGGTTCAGCACGAGCGAATTGCTGACTTTCCAATTATCTTGAAAGTATGCAGCGTAATAGTTGGAATTAAAGCGTGGTTGCTCCGAGCGGACTGCCAGACTGAGGTTCGAAGGAGCTCCCACCAGGAAGCTCGCAAATTCGTTACCGGTGAGTCCTCCTTGAGATGGCTGAAAAGCAGTTTGGTCGGGCTGAAAACCGATGCTTGGAGACTGGTGTGATTTATCAATAATCGAGAACTGCGCCGCACGCCAATCCAACCCCGCACGGAAGCTGTGCCGTCCGCGTTGCCACGACACACTGTCTGCAACAACCAGGCCGTTGATTACGTCATCATCCGCATTCGGGTCACCTAAACTTTGGAAGCCGAACCTGCCGCCGAAGTTGATGGGAGGAAACGTCGGCCCGGAAGCCCCGTTTAAACCGATCGCCTTATCCCAGTCGGTCCCGTTCACGGCGCCCGCAACACTGTTGCTGTTCACGCGATTTAACCCGACATTAAGATGGTTGAGGACTTCGGGGCTGAAGAAGTAGTCCCATCCAACTCGTTCATAATGAGTAATAAAGGATGAGAAGAAAGTGGGATCCAGCGGTTGCGGCAATGCTGGAGTTCCATTCGTATTCTCATTGTCCCTGCTGCTGTAAGAGAAAAACAGCTTACTCTTGTCAGATAGACTATGGTCAATCCGAAAACTCATAGTGGTGGAAAGAATTGGATTGTGCGTGGTGAACGTGAAATTCTGCACTATTCCGCCTGAAGTGGGCTGGGGAATCAGTTTCAGAATATTCTGAGCCACTGAGCTGAACCGGCCGGCCGGGATGATATTTCCGGGAAATGCAGTGCGGCATTGTGTACTGCCTACCGTGGTAGTTGTTGCGGGATCAAAGATTTGCCCTTGTAGCACGGTGGTTCCATCACAGGGGTTAATAACGGGATTGTTGCTCGAATCCAGTACTGGTCCCCCCAGGAAACTTGAGAAATCACCATTCCGCATCGCTGCCGAGGGCAGATTGTCGTGCGATATGCCGCCTGCTGTTTGCCGGTACTGCTCCCACGAAAAGAAGAAAAAAGTTTTGTCCCTCCCGTTATATATCTTGGGAATCCACACCGGCCCGCCAAAGGTTCCACCGTAGTCATTTTTTCGATCCAGCGGGCGTTGCAACTGGGCCTTTTGATCGGGATGGAGCCCTAGATTGAAATTGTTAAACCATGTATTCGCATTTAAATCTTCGTTTCTAAAGATGTCATACACCGCGCCGTGAAAAGAGTTTGTGCCAGACCTGGTGGCAAAGCTTTCGACACCGCCCGATGTGCGGCCAAATTCGGCCGGAACGGTTGATGTCGTAACCTTAAATTCCTGTAAAGCCTCAACGGATGGAGCAGTCTGGTCGAACGACGAACCGCTATCGGCGCGTGCCGCGCTGGCGCCATCCAGGATGATCTCGTTTCCGAAGTTCTGCCCGCCCCCAAGTTTTGCAAGGAAGACACCATTGTTGCTGTCCGCCGAACCCGGGCCGGTCGTACCCGGAGTTAGGAACACAAATGCCTCGGGGGCGCGCAACACACCTTGGCCACCCAGAGCGAGCGGCAATTCCAAGATCTGCTTCTTATCCACGACCGTGCCGATATCACTGCTCTCTGTTTGCAAAGTCGGCGCGTCGGCGGTGACATCAACTGTCTCCGATACGTTGCCCGCCTGCAGCTGCACATCCACTGACGCTGTAGTATTGATTTGAATTACCACACCGGTTGAGTTCGTTGATTTAAATCCCGGCGCGGATACCGCAACATCGTAGGTCCCCAGCGCCATGTCCGGAATCCGGTAAGCGCCTGAACCGGAACTCTGAGCCTTGTAAACCGCTCCAGTCGCCGTGCCCCTCGCAGTTACACTCGCCCCCTGAACAACGGCCCCGCTAGTGTCTGTAACAGTTCCTGCAAGCGTCCCGCGATCTGACTGCGCGTTAGCTACGACGGACGATGCTAAGAACATCAGAGTGACTAAAACTCGCTGCAGGGACCATTTTGACGACATAAATAACTGCCTCCTCGCTGTGGCCGGAATTCTCGGGTCTAGTCAAATGAAAAAAGACGATCGCAAATTCAGAGAGTCGCAATCGTTTATTTCGAGTGAGCTACTGCAGGATAGTAAAAGATGAAGTTAGCTTGCGCAACAGACTATTCTTGTAAAATTATTGTCTGCTGGAAGGCAGAATGTAATTCGTGCATAGCATCAGCTCCAAATGCTGGCCCGATCACTAATATTTTGAGAGCTTGAAACTTGGACTCTTCCACCTTCGACAGCAGGAAAACTTTCACCAACTCTTGAAACAGGGAGCACGTTATGAGCACAGTTCTTGAAGAAGTACTTGCAGCCAACCAGAGATACGCCGCTGATTTTGGCGACAAAGCAAACCTTGCTATGCCACCGGCACGGCGTTTTGCGATTCTTACTTGCATGGATGCGCGGCTTGATCCTGCCAAGTTCGCCGGACTAACTGAAGGCGATGCGCACGTCATTCGTAACGCAGGCGGACGCGCCAGTGATGATGCCATTCGTTCGCTTGTTATTTCGTACAAGTTGCTGGGCACGAAGGAGTGGTTTGTCGTCCACCACACCAACTGCGGCATGGAATTCTTCTCCAATGACGGGATGCGAGGACTGCTCGCCCACAGTCTGGAAACGGCAGCCCTCACGGATAAGGGCTTTCAGGATGTCGGGAAAAGCCCCGGATCGCGCGCAGGAGAATACATCGAGTGGCTTACCATCCGGAATCAGGAACAGAGCGTGCGCGACGATGTGCAGCGCATTCGAGAACATCCGCTGGTTCCAGGCAACGTAGCAATTTACGGCTACATCTACGACGTGAAATCTGGCAGACTGACGGAGGTTTCGAAGGCCAAGCGAACGGACGAAACTGCTGCAGCGTGATTGCAGAAGACGAATTCAACGGGAGCAGGCTTATGTATGCCTTCAACTTTTTTGTCCCGTTTGCCCGATAGGTCATGCGGATCAGAAGCGTCTCAAGGTGAGGCACCGCAGCAATCAAGGTCCCGGCAATCTTCCGACTCTCCCGAGGAGATAAGATCGGCGTGGTTCGAAGGATTGAGGCCAGCCGATAGCGCGCTATCTCGGTGGTCGCTCTTTCACTACCTGTGCCGTTTCGTCTCTTTTTCGTCTGGTGGATTTAGCGGCGGCGCGGGAGTCCCTTTGCCGAGGCCTCGGACCCGGGTGGTTCACGGAACGGTTCCACAGAAATGCGCTCGTAACGCACTTCCAGCACGGTCAGGTTTTCTGTGCCGCCCGGCAATTGAAGGACTACGCTGTCACCGGCTGCCGACTTTATCAAAGCGCGCCCCAGCGGTGACACCCAACTGATGTGGTTGCGATCGAGATCGATCTCGTCGGTGCCCACGATGCTCACCACTCGCTCCGCTCCCGCGGCATTGGCATAGCGCACGGTCGCTCCGAAGAATGCCTTCGTC
Organism: Acidobacteriota bacterium; assembly: GCA_030775785.1. GTDB lineage: Bacteria > Acidobacteriota > Terriglobia > Terriglobales > Acidobacteriaceae > JALYIM01. Next base: position 2,563 of record JALYIM010000247.1, on the reverse strand, counting down.
TTTTCCTTTTCCTTGGCCTGCCCCGATCTTTCCTGTCTCGTTCTTGGAGCTTCCGGGTCCACCACTTCCGCGGCTTCGATTCGCTTGGTGAGAAAGCGAATCCTCCCATCAATCTGCCGCAGCCGCCGCTTGCCGTACTGATAGTCGGCGTTTTCACTGCGATCGCCGTTGCTGGCAGCCCACGCCACCACCTCCGTCACGGCCGGACGTTCCCTGGTGAGCAGAAACCGGTGCTCATCTTTGAGGCGCTGCAGACCGCTCGGCGTGATGTAGTTCTTGACTGGCGTCGCGGGCTCGTCCGCTTGTGGTCTCCTCGTAAACCCTTTTCGCATCTCGTAGTCTTTCCAGCGCGAATCCAGTGGACACCAGTGAGCCCGGATGAACGCCGGTAGCACTCAGTCAGTCAGAGTCCAGTCCTCAATCGTTAACCTGTGAACTCGTCGAAACTCCTGAGAGTTGTGAGTGACGAGCGTCAGACCCAAGCTACGGGCGTGGGCCGCGATGAACAGATCGTTGGCCCCAGTCATGTTTCCCGACTTTTTCAGCTGTGCGCGAATCTGCGCGTAGTGCGATGACGCAGTGTCGGGGAAATCCAGAACTTCCACGTAATTCAGAAAGGCATTTAGCGCCGCTTCGTCCTGCTGACGGCGGGGAGATACTTCAACCCCATAGAGCAACTCAGACTTGGTAACTACAGAAACACAAACGTCGCTGACCGGGACCCTTTGCAGACGCCGCAAGAGCGGATGATGGGAACGCTTCATCACATAGGAGCAGATGTCGGTACCCAGCATGTAGCGGAGCATTACCGCTCGCGCTCCTGCACCGGCAGGTCTTCCACGCCTTCCATGAAGCTTGCCGAAGCCGTGGGCGCATCCGCCAAATAGGAACTCCAATCAAATGGCCGCGGCGACAATACGACCTCGCTCCCCTCTTTGCGAATGAACACCTCCTGGGTGCGGAACTGGAACTCCTTGGGCAGGCGGACCGCCTGGCTGCGGTTGTTCATGAAGACTTTCGCCTTGCGCGCTATGGATCGGTCTTTGTTGGTTGGCATATACACAAGTATATGCCAAGAGAGACGCAAGGGCAAGAAATGTGTTTTTCGGATCCGCTGGCGACGCTTCTTGTAAGCGTAGGGAGGTCAGGGTCGGATTTGCTTCGACATCTTCCCTTTGGATTTTGCAGCTGTTCGGAACATTAATGCATGCACTTGGAATTCCCACCCCTTCGACAAGCTCAGGGCAGGCTCTTGCGAAAACCGCGCAAGAGTGGGCCAGCCTATTCAATGGTGATGCAAAGGTGGGCCAGCCCCCGCATTCCGCCAGCGATCATCTCGGAGTAGGCGAAAACGCGGCAGGGGTATCATTGAGAAGCTATGGGCGAAGACGAGTTTCGTGAAATTGCGCATTCCGGAGGGCAGGTAATCCTCCGAGTAAGTACAGACGTGAACGGAAAGCGTGTGCACCAGCAGGAATGGCGGCATCAGCGACCTGTTGCTTCCGGTATTTTCGCGATCTATGCGCTCGCCCAAGGTGTTCCGGTTTGCGGCTTGCCGTTGGGCGGGATAGGCAGCCCCATGATGCCCCCTCCGATACCGGGCTGTTTCATGGTGTTTATCGGGTCCGATAGTGAAGGAAAGTACGGCCACGAATGTCCGGCATGCAAGTCCTATTGGCGGGACCAGTCGGGCGCAAACTTTTGTCCGAATTGTGGGATACGGGGCGAGGTACAGGATTTTCTGACAACTGCACAAAGATCTTGATTTCCGATGTCCACTCCTTGAAATTTACCCGCATAGGTCCTCCCTCACCCGGTGCGAGTCCCGCCCTTTCGCTTGGGAATTTCAAAAGTTCTATATTTTGTCGCCTCTGCCTGTTTGAATACTACATAGGCAAGCTTAGAAGGTTGGAAGTCTAACAAAAGCGCTAAGTCGCTTAGAGTGGCCGCTGACTTTAGAGTGGTGAGCTTGCTCATTACGTACTTAAAGGAAGAGGGATAGTGGCCCACTCGGCACTCTTTTGCGGATACATGCGACATCTCTCATTGCAATCACGTCGCATATTGCGATGCCGAGCATAGGGTCTAACGTTCGCTTCAAATGCCACGAAACATGGCACAAAATCTGCCGAGTGAGCCGCCCGGGATTATAGAACGAAAGCGAGCCGCGGAGAAATGGGGAACAGACGGACGGAATGGCTCACCTATCTCAATGAACTCGCTTTAATGCAGGCGGGCAGCTTCTTTGGGGTGTTCGCAATCGCAGCTAGAAACCACTAGGCAGACAAGCTGAACCACGGAAAGGGACCCGCTGAAGCTCGCTACCTTCAACATTAACAACATCAATAAGCGGCTCGACAACCTCCTGGATTGGTTAGCGAAAGCTGAACCGGACGAGGTGAGTCTCCAAGAGCTTAAGGCAGAGCAGGCTGCCTATCCCGCGAAAGCCCTTCGCAATCTCGGGTACGAAGCGGTATGGCAAGGGGAGCGCTCCTGGAACGGCGTGGCCATTCTCGCGCGAAACCACGCTCCCGTACTGACTCGCACAAGCTTGCCGGGAAGT
>JALYIM010000246.1 GCA_030775785.1 Acidobacteriota bacterium | reverse complement strand
GCACAAACTTAGTAATTGAAATGTTAAAACGTATATTCCGACCGTATTATACGGGAAATCCCTTGCAAGACTGAATCGCACCGGTCTCTGAAATTGTCTAACTGTGGATGCGAACCCGTTCGCAGCTATATCGAAGCGGATCGTTGGGAGGGGGCGCCAAGTTCGCTGTGCCTACGGTCGTGAACAGCAAGGTCTACGTCGGGAACGCCAGCAAGCTGGTTGTCTTCGGACCGATTTGTAACAAGGTCATTGCCCTGGGGCGTGTGCTACCCCGCGGTTAAAATTGCAGCTCAAACGGGACGATCGAAATTTTTAAAAACTCGATCGGTCATCAATATTGGCCCGCACTGACGTCAACATTATTGGCGTATGCAGAGGCAGTGTAGAGACCGCTGCCCCGGGAAATTAGCAACAGTCGGTACTCCGAGTCCTTGGAGAATCAGGCGCAGGGTGCTCTGGTGTTGATACGCCAGGTCCGGATTGAATTGCGTCAGTGATTGCAGGTTATGTCGGTGCAGATGAAGCATGTCTCACTTCATCAAATGCCATCAAAAAAATGGCAATCAGTGCCAGCACCATGCCTGCGAAATTGTAATGGCTGGGGACGCGCCGGTAAATCAATAAGGACAGCACGATCGTTACTAGCGGGAAAACACCATTGACCATCGGGACAACAATAATCGCTTTGCCATATCGGATAGCGTAAACGAAAAAAAAGCAGCCCAGCGCGTTCAATGACTGAATCCCTGCCGTTAGCAGAGGTACCCAGACCCTCCACTTTATTCCTCCAGAAAAATCAGTCATCAGCAGCGCGATGGGACTCAGCGCGACCCCAGTCGTCGCCATGAACACGAACAGTCCCTCCGAACTGATGCACTTGGACGAGGACTTCATGAAGTAGGCCTGCAATCCCCACGCGAAGAAGATCAAAATCGTCCACACTAACCAAGTGGATCCATGTGCTGGTGCATTGTCCGGCTCTTGCAGCGACAGAAGCAGGATTGCCGGAATGGATACGACGATTCCGGTTAAGCCCAAAGGAAAAGTGCGCTCCCGTAGCAAAGTTGCCGACAAGAGGATGGTCACCACGGGGGACAGGCAGATGATCGGGAAGATTATGTAAGCCGGCCCCTTGGTCAAAACCCAGAACAACACCAGTTGCCCCAGCGCTCCCGAAAAACCAACCGCGCAGCCATATAGGATCGAGCGGGCATCAAGCTCCAACTTCCAGTGGATCTTTTGTAGCGCCATCACGGCGAAGGGAATCATCGTCAGTGACCAGATGACGTATCCCAAAGTCGGAGGAAAAGGGGGGGTGAGCCATTTTTCCGGAATTTCAGTCAGCGCACCCCAAATTCCCCAGCACATTGGAACTAGTAGGGACAGAAAAAGCCATCGCGGAATTTTCATCAGAAGGTTTGTCTCCATTCAGTTCGAGCTGGAAGCGGATTCTAATTCAACGATAACGGCGGGGAGAATCGCAATCCGTCGTTCCAGCTGGTAGCAGATGTTCCCCGTAACCTGTACGGAATAATGTCAATCAGAATGCCACCTGGCAGTCGGGATGGCTGTCTCCGAGGTGCCTGGCCCGGCATCGTCTTGGAGTTCTATGTTCTTGTGACGTCCTCCTCATGTTATGCCCTGAACTCTCCGTCACGATGTTGCGAACCTATGGCTGGCACGCTTCAACGTTGTCGACGACCTGTCCCCGTGTGCCTCCCAAGAATTTCAAGCTGTTCAGCCCGCATCGGTGGCCAAGCCTAAGACACGTTTCCATATCTCGCCCTAGTAGCCACCCACGAATGAATCCCGCATCGAAGTTGTCTCCAGCTCCCGTGGCATCGACAATGGAGCTTGGCAATTCGGTTTGGTCCGGGCGGAATTCCCATGTTTTATTCTTTACCATCGCCAAGGCGCCATTTTCCCCGCGTTTAATAACCACCAAAGGTCCAGAGCTGGCGAGGCGCTTCCCTGCGTCGAAGGGGTTGCGCTCACCTGAAATGGCCAGTGCCTCTTCCTCATTGGGAAGAAAAATGTCCACCAGCGGCAGAAGTTCGTGCACACCCAACCAGCGCGCTTCGGGATCCCAATTTGTGTCGAGCGAAGTCGTTATGCCCCGTTCCCGACATTTGGCCAGCCAATCAGGCCAAATTGCCCGCATATTCTGGAGAAGAAAGTAGCTCGCAATATGCCAATGTTTGCAATCTCCCAACCAACGCTCTTGCAAATCCTCAGGACGAGTTGCATCGATGGTCCCCATGTAAGTCAAAATCGCACGGTCGTTCTTTTCCGAAAGCGCCACCCCGACACCCGTTTTGAACGCCAAATGCTCCTGCACCCTTTGCGTGTCCACGCCAGCCGCTGCCAATTGTTGCAGCACAAATTGGCCCAGTACATCTTTTCCAACCCATCCAATCACGCCCACGCGAGCCTTGAGTTTCGCTAGTTGGCTAGCAAAAATCGTCGCCGATCCGCCCAACTCCAGCGAACAATCATCCACAATCTGCTCCACTTGATGAAACTGCGGCCGGACATTCCCCGTCAGAATCATGTCGACGCAAATGTCCGCTACAGTAAAGACGTCAAACGTACTCTGACTTTGATCGGTATTGGCCTTTATCATCTGGTCAAATCCCTACTTGTTTTCCGAAACGAGTGAAGACGTTGGTCGTAGTGTAGGTGCCGAGGGCTTGGCACCAAAATCACCAATGGTCCGGCTGCGGGTTCCGTCTCTCCGGGTACTTCATAGAAACAATACGTCTGCACTCACGTTGGCAAAGAACTTCAACTCCGCAACCCCTTGGAAAGCTTTCGTCTGGCTTCTCCACATCCCCCGCACTGAGTGGTCACTTCTTACGTTGCACACCCCCGTTAATTGCCGAAGTATAAGGGTGAAGGTCGCCTTGATCACTTTTCTGCAAACCGAATCTCCCACTCTACGGCATCGTCTTGTCCAGGGAATGTCAGATGCAAAGCGTTCCCGGCGAGCTCATGCTGTAGAGGAAGACCTTGCCTCTGCTTGGTGAAAGCGCGCATCTGTGTGGGTCTTATACCTTCGGGAATATAGAACCACAGGGAATAGGGCTCTCCTGTTACCGTAGCCGAACGACCTTTCAGAGTACTCTGGGACGAATTCCAGCTCTGAGAGAGGAGGGAGTAAGTTCCGGAAATGTGTCGCGACAGCCCGATTATTTGGGGGCGGTTCAACAGAGGATGAATCAGCAACACCCGGGTGTCATGAGGCCCAATTGTGACATCCACGTGATCGCTGAAGACGCCCAAAAATTGTTGATTCCAGAAATCAAAGACGGCATACTTCGAGTCGCCGTTTAACCCAAGTTTCTCTACGAACTTGAGGTCTTTAGGGGTAGTTTCACTGCGCCAATTCGTTAATGCGACCACATCGTAAGTTCCTGCTACCGCACTGATTTTCAAATCCACAATTTCAGGATAATTGTGGATGTAATAATCTGGCTGAACATGCTTGAACTTATCCCATGAACTTTCCGTGCCGCGACTGAACAGATCAATTGGAACTATGGGGAGGGTAGGCATGGTAGCTCGCAAAAGCTTCACCCGACGCTCAGGCAACTCAGGCATCACGCTCGCCAAGGGGTATGCAACTCCGGTCAGCGCCACGTGACTGACCAACGTTCGCGCTTCGGCATCTGTTACCCCGAAGCCCGTGAGCGGATCCTCACGCTCCTTTTCCGTTTCGATGACAATGGGCCTTCGCTTCTTTGCAGCCTCAGCCACCGTCATCGGCTCGCCAAGCTCTAGCCCTTCTCCCGGCATAACATAAGTCAAAAGATGATTAAGAAAACCGTTTGCATAGATGGCGCTGAACATGGAATACATCCCTTGCCAATTGTTGTACACATCCTCTCCATCGAAATAAGAGTCGGCATATCCAACGCCATTCAGGGGTGTGCCCGCTGGGCATGCTTCAATGAATCGTTTCGGACCGATCGTCTCCCTAATGATTGCTAGCCTCTCACGATAGTTCGCGATGAAGTCGGCGCTCGGATTATGCAGCCTGCTCAAATCCACGGTGGGAGCGTACTGCGGAAGGGCATGCTCTCCGTCCAGCTTGTAATACTCAAAACCCCAGTCAGCAAGCGTTCCGAAGATACGCTTGACCAAGCCCAGGACTTGTGGATTGGTGGAATCAAGCGCAGGAGTATTGTAATCGCGCACGATCTTCCCCTGTTTGTCGTAAAGATACCAGTTGGGGTCAGACCGCAGCCCTGGTGCGTACGAATTTGGCACCAGCCAAATACCAGCTTTCAATCCTTTCCCGCGGATGTAATTCGTCAGCCACTCCGGACCATGGGGAAATTTTGTTCGGTTCCAGTTTTCAATCCAAGAATGTCCTTCAGTACTGCGGTCGTAGCCGTCATCAAGTTCGACGTACTCAAAACCATACTGTTTCAGATTCGCCGCGATCCAATCGGCATTTTGCGTAATGTCACGTTCGGTGACATCTTCATAGTAGCTCGTCCAGCTGGACCACACCATGGGGGCCGCTTTGAAATAGGAATCGTCAAAAGCTTTATAAAACGGCACACCCAAGGTCTTCGTGTAATAATCCGGCGTCAAGCGAAGTAGCCAGTTCCCGCTTACCGGAATGGTGAGATTGAGAAGATTCGGATCGTGTCTGTCCCGAGTAATCACCACCGCGTCACCGAAGTCGAGGGTCGTGTCTGTACGCCGGTCGAAAAGGCTGTGAAAAAGGGAACTTTGCGTCTGGCCCAGGGAGAAATATGTGACATCAGCGTTGTGCCGGGGGAGAAATGATTGATTGCGCGTTAAGTTTCCGCCGTAAGTGTGCACAACTTCATCTGTGCCAACCCAATTGACGGGCACCCCCTCAGGATCCACCAACCGAGACAGAACGCGATCGGAAGAAGCGGGTGAATCCGCGGTCATGAGGGCTCCGTACTCTGTGCTGGATACTTTCAAAGCGTTTTTTTCAAGTTGGAACAACCATGCCGATGAAGGTTCCTCAGTCTGAATGCTTAATTCATTATCACTATTAGCTTTCACCTGCCACTGTTTCAATTCGCGCGACCCGTCGAGACGGTTGACGTACAGATGCACGTTCTGGAGTACAACTCCGAGGGTCCTAGACGTCACAGTAATTGTGCACTGAGCCGGATCAGCAATGACGGTCCAGTCGAGGTGGGAAATTAGGACAGATTGATTTATCTGTGCGGCTGCCATCCCGCAAGCGACCGCAAAAATCATAGTCTTACAAATTGTTTGCACAGTTTATTTCCGCTTTATCTCTTTATTTGGAACTCGGCGGATTATAGACGGCGAGGGGTCCTATAGCGCAACCATTTTCTCTAAGCGGTGGGGCCCAAAAAATTAGTCGATAACAAATGAAAAAAGGAGCGAGTCGTAATAAAGGCCTACCTTGTGCTTAAGTTGAATATCTGTGTAAATGATTTCTCGCCGCAAGCAACTCAGTGGTTTAGATGACGGTCCGTAAGGACCTTACGCGGAAAGAAGCTTGTCTTTGCAGGGTAGGAAAGTCAAATGGCCAAACAAATTTGAGGGCAAAATGAAAAAACCGTTCGCACGGCTTGATACGAGTAGCACGTGGCTGCATAAAATTGTCGACTTAAATCGTCAGGGTGCGCCATTAGGCGTTTTCTCGGTTTGCTCTGCACACCCCAATGTTCTTCGAGCTGCTATGAGCCAAGCGATAGATGATGAATCCATCCTCTGTGTGGAGTCGACCTCAAATCAAGTAAACCAGTCAGGCGGATACTCGGGTTTCACACCCACTATGTTCGCCAGCCAAGTTTACGCCATAGCGCGCGATGTCGGGCTTAAGCGGGAGCGTATCTTGCTCGGGGGCGATCATCTCGGTCCGTATCCTTGGCGAGATCAGCTTAGTAAAGCGGCAATGGAAAACGCTTGCGAGCTCGTTCGAAGTTGTGTCTTAGCTGGTTATACAAAGATCCACCTAGATACGAGCATGCCGTGTATTGACGACGGAAATATAAAACTCCAAGGCGAGATCGTTGCTCGGCGAACTGCACTGCTTTGTCGTGCGGCTGAAAACGCCTGGGCCGAATTACCTCCGGCATCGCCGACTCTCGCGTACGTGATTGGGACAGAAGTGCCACTTCCTGGAGGAGAACAAGAAGTTGTAAATGAATTAAGAGTGACAAACGTCGCCGACATGCGAGATACGCTGGAAATTTACCGAGCGGTATTCCAATCCGACGGCCTGGACTCTCCTTGGCAGCGAATCGTCGGACTGGTTGTGCAACCCGGGGTGGAGTTCGGAGATACTACGGTTTTTGAATACGAGAGACATAAAGCCAAAGACCTTACTGAGAACTTGCCAGCCTTTCCGTCACTTGTGTACGAAGCTCATTCGACCGACTACCAAACTCCGGTCGCCCTGCGCCAGATGGTGGAGGATCACTTTGGAATTTTGAAGGTTGGCCCTTGGCTTACGTTTGCGTTTCGTGAAGCGGTACTCGCGCTCAGCGCGATCGAGCAAGAATGGTTGATTCACCGGCGGGGAATTCAAATGTCTCAAGTTGGCCAGGCGCTTGAACAGGCCATGCTTCGAAACCCGGCCCACTGGAACGCCTATTACTCGGGCAATAACGACGAACTGGCATTCGCCCGTAGATATAGTTACAGCGATCGATGCCGGTATTACTGGCCAGATCCGCTCGTCCAAAAAGAAATGGAATTATTGCTCTCTAACCTGGGAAGATCCGAAATTCCATTGGTGCTGCTCAGTCAATATATGCCGCAACAGTATGAAACGGTTCGCTCCGGCGCAATCAGTGCCGCCCCCAACACTCTAATCGAAGACAGAATAAAGAATGTATTGAGAGTCTATTCGGCTGCTTGTAGGGGTGGGAAATAGTAACGGTAAACCATAGCGGGGAGGTGCTGAGGGTCGAGCTTTGGTTTGTTTGGAAGTGCCTCCATCGAGCCGAGTTTCGGGCCGCCCAGGGTTTGAAGCATAAAGTGCCGAATAAATGTCAAAATCATGACACGCAGCAATGAGCTCGCGCAGAGCGCGGTGGCTAGCTCCCCAAATGGATCCAATTCTTGGATTGAGAAGCTGTCCTCGCCATAAACGCGCCGAAAATCGACGAAGATCTTCAGGAATTCTTCCCCAATTTTCTCTCAACCGGCGCATCAATCCGAGGACGAATTTCAATGTCGCTGACATTCAAGCGGATTTGCCACGCACATGGCGGTGGGATGACAACATCGCCGCCGACGAACTCGTTCCAGTGCATGTGGTTGCAAAACGCCGGTCGAATTTGGAAAACTTCCTTACGGTTAATCTCGCTAAGCTCTGGGCGAACTTGGAGGGGAAGGTGAGCCGGGATTTCAGAAGGTAGTCCACGAGAGGGCGGAAGTCGTCACTGCCGCAGTGTCCGACGGCAGTTTCCCTCGCGACGCAATAGCGACGTTTCCGTCACGGAAGCACATGGCCAATATTGCGCAATGGCCGGATGAACCCCTCAGCTTGCCCGCCTCCATTCTGCATACCTCGAAAACGCGTAATGTCCGTCTGTAAGGGGTACCATTTGTCGGGGTCTTGTGAAGCATGCGCGTAGCAGGCTGCTCGGCGGCTAGCTTCCACCGCCGAAATGTCCACGTATTCGGTGGGAGAAAACATCAACGTGTCTTCCGCGACTTCATAATAAAAGAGAGTAAATTTTTTGTCGGATTGCAGCCAGGCATCAAGGACCAGAGCGGAGATGGCCCTATGGTCGCGGTGGGAATCAATGGGCCAGTGGGTGAAAACCACATCTGGTTTTTCGGCATCGAGAAGGCGACGGAATTCTTCATAATGTGAATCATCAATAACGGAGCGGCCATCATATTGCCCCACGAATGCAGGGCGAGCCTTCAAGATTGCGCAAGCTTTTTCCCCTTCGCTGGTACGTATGCGGGCACAGTCTTTCAAGTCGTTCGAGCCGCAAAAGCCTTCGCCGCGGTTCAAGTAAAGAAGGACAACATCATGGCCGAGGGCGGCATATCGAGTGATAGTTCCGGCGCAGCCGCACTCAGGATCGCCGGGATGTCCCCCCGTTACGACGACCTTTAATTTGCCACGAGGCGATTCCTCGAAAGGCACCCCGAAAGCTTTTGTTGTCGCTACACTCGCGGCCAACGCAGGAGTCAAGCCGCCCGTCTTAATCAACATTTCGCGTCGTGACATGCGCAAGTGATCACCCGCCTGGGGAAAGGAAAAGTAGTCGAAGTTCCACAGTATTCCTAAAAAAGATACCTAGCAAGATCCCGCCCTTTTTGTGCGTGGCGAGTCTCGGACCGAGCTATGCGTGGGCCGGGTTTCACGGTTGACGTTTTAACTTGACGACGCCATCTAAGCTGGACAACAATTCACCCCGAGTCATCGTCTGCTGGAGACCTACCTATGAAAATCATTTTCAAATGCGGATTATTTGCATTTGCTGCGCTCCTACTGCTATGCCATTCCGCGGTGAGTCAGGCTGTCTACGGCAACATTATCGGCACAGTGGAGGATCCGAGTGGCGCATCCGTGCCGAGCGCCTCTGTGACCGTAACGGATGCCGATCGCGGAACTACTTACCGAGCCACGACTAATGGCAGCGGGAATTACGAGCAGACGCACCTGCTTGCAGGGCATTACAACATAAGAGTGTCCGCTTCGGGATTCAATACATTCGAAGCCACCGCCGATGTCCAAATTGACGCCGCCACACGGGTGGACGTTCGGTTAGCTCTACAGGGCAGTTCTAGCGCAATCACAGTTACGGCAGAAACTCCGCTTCTCAAAGTGGACCGAGCTGACGTAAGTACGACCCTAAGTGCGGCGGAGCTTGGTAGCCTACCTGTTCTCAATCGAAACCTTACCGGCTTACTGCTGATTACTCCCGGTACCCAGCTTAACGATTGGCAGCATGCCTCCTCGGAGAACCCCCAGAGCGGTTACCAGATCGACGTGAATGGCCAGCAATTTACTTCCAACGGTTTTCTGTTGGATGGGACTGAAAATAACAGTTCGATTTTGGGCATTGCCGTGGTGAATCCAAATATTGATTCACTGCAAGAATTTAAGGTCACCACGAGCAATTACGACGCTGAGTTTGGTTCGGTCTCGGGGGCGCTCATGCAAGCCACGACCAGGTCGGGCACCAATGGCTATCACGGCTCTCTTTTCGAATATCTGCGCAATGACTTCTTCAATGCCTCTGACCGATTCTCTGGGCATACCTTGCCCCTGCGTTGGAACGAATTCGGCGGGTCCTTAGGAGGTCCTATCAGAAAAGATAGGTTGTTCTTCTTTGCAGATTATCAGGGGACCCGGCGTAGGCGGGCCGCATCCGTAATCACGAGCGTCCCTACTGCCGCCGAGCGTTCCGGCGACCTTTCGGGATTGTTGGGCGACTTCATCTGTGCCGATGGAAGTACTTCGGCGACGGGTTGTGCGGCGCCAGCCCTCGTGGGGACTACCGAGGGAACCCTGGCGGCGGCCAGGGCGGGTATGGTATTTGATCCTACTACCGGTAACCCAGACGGAAGCGGTCGATCCGCAATTTCCAGCGGCGGCCGGGTAAACGTGCTGCCTGCGGTTCCGACGGCCGTAACCAACATTCTTAACTTGCTGCCGGCACCAAATACCAATGCCGGGTCAATTGCAAACAACTATCTCGCAACTGGAAGTGAGAAGTTTGATAGCGCCCAAGTGGATGGGCGCATAGATTATAACTTTTCAGAGAAAACGCATATTTTTGGGCGATACACATTAGCTGATTTTAACAAGGCTGCTCCGGGCGCATTCGGAAACGAGGCCGGCGGTCCAGCACTAAATGGAATCAATTTTGCGGGCAAATCGTTGGGGCGAAACCAAAGCCTTTCTTTGGGCGCTACTTATACTTTCAGTCCTAAGTTAATCACCGATTTCCGTTTTGGGTTCTACCGGTATCGCGTGCGAGTGCAGCCCAACGGCGTGGGTACCACGCCGGCGAAGGACGCGGGATTCCCCGGACTGAACGTTGGCAGCGCCGAAACGAGTGGCATGCCGGCATTCTACATAAATGGAAATGGTGGGTTTGACTTCGGCTATGCGCTGGGAGTAAACCAGTGCAATTGTCCATTGAAAGAGACCGAAAATCATTTCCAGTGGGTTAGCAACTGGACCAAATCCACAGGGAACCATACCGCCAGTTGGGGCGCTGACATTCGCAGAGCGCAGCAACAACGCATCCCCAGCGATTCACATCGCTCAGGTGAGATTACGTTCAGCGCGGGTGTAACTGGAAACTCAACTCTGGACCAGCTCACAAATGGGGCGGCGAATACCGGCGCGGGTTTGGCGTCGTTCCTTATTGCCCAACCCAGCAACTTCGCACGCTATTTCACCGGTATCGGATTCCATCCCGGCCTGCGTCAGACCCGGCTATTCTTCTACGCACAAGATTCCTGGCGAGCTACGCAGAAGCTGACCTTAAATTACGGGCTCCGCTATGAGAATTACTTGCCGCAAACTGCCGCCAGCAGGGGGGGGGCCGGCAGTTTTGACCCTAACACCGGTGAAGTCCTGGTGGCAGCTTACGGATCGGTTCCAGCTAACATGGGCGTGAAGCCATACAACTCGGGGTTTGCGCCACGAATTGGTATTGCCTATCAAGTCAGCGAGCATACTGTCTTGCGTGGCGGATATGGCCGCAGCATGACGCCAGCTGGACTAGGCGCCGGTTTTGGGCAGGCTCCCGACTACGATCCTCCAATCACAAACCCCCAACAGGTTAATCAGAACAATAACTATTCCCCAGTCTTTAGTTTGCTCAGTGGACCGCCGCTTCCGGCCAATCCTCCCATTGGGGCGAACGGACGGTATCCGCTTCCTAATGGATTAAACGTCTTTTACTTTTTCAATCCGCCAAGTTCCTACCGAATCCCTTTGGCTGATTCTTGGAATCTGGCGATCCAGCACGAGCTCACTCGAACCCTTACTGCCGAGGTCGCCTATGTCGGGAACGTCGGCCGGCACCTGTATGTGAATCCGAATGTAAATGCGGCAGCGCCTCCCAGTCCGAATAGCGACCCTGCGACTTGGGGGGATTTCAACTCACGCAGGCTATTCTTTAGAAAGTTCGGCTTGCAACAAGGCATATACGAAATCTGTAATTGCGACAATTCCAGCTATCACTCGATGCAGGTCAAGGTCCAAAAGCGTGCGAGCCATGGTCTGGATTTTCTGTTGACTTACACGTATGGGAAAGCAATGGCCAACACCGAAACGGGCGGCGTGTTTTCCAACAACTTGGATTGGAGGCAAGATCACGGTCCGGCAAACTTTGACCGCAAGCATGCCGTCACCATCGCTCACGTTTGGGAGTTGCCCATCGGCCGGGGTCGCCGCTGGGGTGGGGATTCTAGAAAGGCGTTCGACTTGATTTTAGGTGGTTGGGATTTCAGCGGCGTCTCGATTTTTGAATCAGGGTTACCCTTCACGCCGACGGTATCGAATGCGCCGTTGCTGTTCGCCGATTTCAACAGCGTCCGCCCTGACCTAATTGGCAACGCAAACGTGCCGAGCCCGAGCGCCAATTTATGGTTCAACCCTGCGGCATTTGTGGCTCCGCAGACTGTGGGGACTCAAGGGAACGTGCGTCACAATTCCTTCCGAGGCCCTCGATTCAACCAGTTGGATCTGGCACTGGCTAAGGTTTTTACCATAGCGGAAGGTAAAACTCTGGAGTTCAAATGGGAAAATTACAATGCCACGAATCATGTGAACTTGGCGAATCCGAATCCTACGGTTGATGTACAAGGCGCAGGACAGATTACTGCAGCTGCAGACATGCGTCAGATGCAGTTCGGTTTACATTTGCGTTTTTAATCATACAGAGCTGCTTTTTTAGGGCGCGACTAAAATCGAAATAGCAGGTCACAAGCCTGCGGTTGGCAAAAAAGAGGGATGCATTCCGACAATGAAACAAAGTTTGTCTGTTCTTCTTCTGGTTGCTTGTCATTGGGCAACCTTTGCTCAATCGCAGTCGACGCCTTCCTATTCCCAACCCGACAGCCGCTACAAGTTAGACATACTCGTTATTGTCGGCCACCCGGACGACGACATTATGGTGGCCCCCTATGCCGCGAAGTTAATTGAGGAACAGCACAAGCGTGTGGGCGTGGTATACGGCACCCGCGGGGACTCTGGAGGGAATGCTGCAGGACCGGAGCAGGCATTGGCGTTAGCGGATATTCGGGAGATGGAAGCCCGGCGATCATTGGCTTCCTACGGCATCAGCGATGCGTGGTTCCTGCAGGGCTCCGACACTCCCGGCAGCGATGTCCTGCACTCGCTTGAGGTGTGGGGACACGGCCGGTCGCTCGAAAGGGTAATCCGCTTGATCCGCATAACACGGCCAGAAATTATATTGACATGGCTTCCCAGTTACGTTGTGGGGGAGAACCATGAAGACCATCAGGCTGCCGGCGTACTTGCCACTGAGGCTTTTGATTTGGCCGCCGATCCGCTGGCTTTTCCTGAGCAGCTGGAAGCACCTCGCAATCGGCTCAGCATTAACAACTACGGCGAGGGATTACGTCCATGGCAGCCCAAGAAAATTTATTACTTCACAGACGCTACGCACTTTGAATTTCTTAGGGGTAGAGGGCCCGAATACCCAACAAATCCTGTTTCACCTGGTAAAAAAATCACTTATTCGAAAATAGCAGCAGAAGCTTGGAGCCATTACAAAACCCAGGATGATTTCACTGACAAGCAATTGAAGGAATTCACCGAAACGCCAGTCCGCTTAATCTTTGGCAAGTCCCTGGTGGGAGGCGGTGAGACTAGCGATGTCTTTGAGGGCGTAACGCCCAATCCCATCGCATACGCACCACCGCGTGAATATAAACCGCCTCCACAAACCGTAGGCCTAGAACTCGGCGGCCCTTGGGCGTTCTACCGTGCGTTTTGGCCGGCACACAATTTAAGCCTCTTAGCTGATCTTTATTCCCCGGAGGCACAGGTCGCGCCAACCAACACGCTTTGGGTGCCCCTGATCATCCGCAACGATACTGACAAGCCTCAGAGGGTTAGCCTGCGCTCCTCACTTCCCGCAGGTTGGACTCAGACACCGGAATCTTCGACCTACAGCGTCGCAGCCCACGACTCGTACCCTATTCAACTCACAATCACCCCGTCGGCCTCACACAGGGATACATGGCAGAACCTCATCTGGAACGCCGAAAACGACGACGGGAAGAAGCTGGGGACAGTGACTTTACGAGTGAGTGTGGTGGGTAACGGTCTGCCGCAGTAGGTTCAGTGCTCACGCAACGAAGCGGGTTTTGACGCACCGCGTGTGACTTTAATATTCTCCCGACTTCGTGCGGTTGGGGGCAACCTTCGCCCGACACGGGCGGAAAGTTGTTGCGCTGCGGGACGATCATTTTGGATATCGGGAGGCGTGCTCATCATTGACTTGATCTCATCCTAGTGCAACGTCTTTCGAAGCCAGTCCACTATTGCTTTTTTATACCAAACAAACTCAGGACGCCCCTCCCAGTGGTCCATTCCGTGCGGTGCCCCGTCAATTGTGATCAAGTCGCAATGAGCACCTACTTGATTCATCTTCTCGCACATCTCTACGGATTGCTCGTAAGGCACATCTTCATCTTTCGAGCCGTGCATTAGAAGAAATGGTGGCATATCACGCGATACGTAGGTCACTGGTGAGGCGCTGATTAGGAATGGGACAGTCTCCGCATCCAGGGCGCGCATGCCAAATAGGTCAAAGATTTCGTGCGGGATCGGCTTCCACGCCAAGCTTGCGCTTACGAAATCATGAATTCCGTACATCGAAATCACAGCCGCAATTTGCGATTTTGATCGGTTGCGCGCGCCTACATACGAAACGAGATGTCCCCCCGCCGATTCGCCAATCAAAACTAGGCGGCGTAAGTCGACTTTGTAAGTTGAAGCATTCTCCCTTACGTACTGAACCGCGTGTTCTACGTCTTCTGCAGCAGCGGGAAACCGGTATTGTGGGGCAAGGCGGTAGTTGATGCTGAACCACGCGAACCCCGCGTCAGCTAATGGTTTGAAAAGATAGTTAATGTATTGCTGCTTATCGCCGCCTACCCAACCACCTCCATGTACGAGAATTGCAGCTGGAAACGGACCCATGCCATCGGGTACATGGGCGTCGAGTGTGAGTCGGACGCCATTCGCCGCGGTATATTGAACATCTCTGAAGTCAGCGGCCCCCGCGGGCTTGTTCAGAACCAAGAAAGCAAGGCCCAGGAAGGCTACGCGGATAGCAAGCGCTAACGATCGGCCCGAAGTAAGGTGTCGTGTTGGTCTTATTCGCTGCAATGTCCCCACAGTTTCTGTGTGAGAATCCGCAGTCAAGTACAATTGGAAAACTTCGGCTACTTTTGAATCGGCAAGGCTGGGAATACATTTGAATACATTGCAGCTAGTCGATTTCCGCACCTTCTCGTTCCTCCCTATGTGCACGTGGCTGGCCGTGGCCCAAATTTCTTGACTATTCCTTCGGTAAATCGAAGTAATAGTCTAGTTCATTTGGGGAGCCAATGATTTCCAACCTGATCTCTTGAGTGCCCAACTGCGGAGGCGTAGCCGAGAGCTGCACCGTTCCTGGTTGTTGTTTTGTTCGGAGTCAGATCGCACCCGTTCCGCCGACCAGCGAGAAAAGATTGTCACCAATGATTTCCGCGGGACCTTCAAGGTTCAGTTTAATTGCATCGGCTGCAAATGGATGGATGTACAAAATGGCACTGCAAAGTTTTCAAATATAAGGAACGCCTGACTGTTTCGGGGTTCAGTCAGGATCCGACCGCCGGCGACTCTACAGCTACTTCTTCTAAAAGACGGTTCCCATTGAGCAGTTTGTCACGGTTATCGACTTTTCGGAGCGACGATCGACGCCTCGGACTGGACAAAAGTGAGCGGCTCGAAAAGCGCGCAAGGCCAAAGAGTTACCTCATCTCAACTATTTCTCGATCACATGTGGACCCGTAAACCTTTATAGGCGTTGTGAAGAGATATGGCAACACGCAGCGAATTACGCTATTCTGATCGCCCCGCCCAGAGGCTCTTACCGAAGGAATCGTATGTTTCGCAAACTGCTGCCAATTTATGTTTTGATTGCGCTTTCCGTTGTCAGCGTGGCCGAGATTCGAAGGTTTCATAAGAAAATCACGAAAAGCCATGTTGCGCACGGGCTCTCAGATTCAGTACGTGTCGGCTCTCTGAACTTGCGCTCGTGTAATTTTGGGGAGGCGTTTTGCGGATCAATCGAGCGCCCCCTAGATCCGAGCGGAATCGTACATGGCAATGTCGAGATCGGATTTGAGTTTTACCCCCATCTAGACAGTGCGCAAGCTTCCCTCGAAACAATCGTTGCTGCGGAAGGCGGCCCTGGATTTGCCACCACCGCATCTCGGTCTGGCTACTTGGCTCTTTTTGACTCGCTACGCGAAAGGCGCGATATTTTATTGATGGATAATCGCGGTACCGGCACCTCACAAGCCGTGAACTGTCCTCTGTTGCAGGGCGAGCCCAACCCCTGGATTTCTGGAATCAGTTCCTGCGGAACCCAGCTCGGTGATGCGGCCTATCTATATGGGAGTGGGTTGGCAGCGGAAGATCTGGCTGCACTCCTCGACGCTTTGGATGTTCCTATCATCGATCTTTACGGGGATTCTTACGGCACATATTTTAGTCAGACATTCGCTGCACGCCACCCCGAACGACTACGTTCTTTGGTTCTAGATAGCGCCTACCCAGTCATCGGGCAGTCCCCATGGTATCCGGAAATTGCTCCTACGGCCCGCTTCGCCTTTAATGCCGCGTGCCAGCGCTCGCCAGTTTGCGGCAGCCAAACGGGGCGGTCAATGGATCGGATTAAACAATTGATTGAGTCCCTACGCGCCCACCCATACAGCGGGTATGCGCATGATGGCGATGGAGTGCTGCATTACACTCGCGCAGACGCGACAACGGTCGGCTATTTGATGGTTTCGAATTTGACCCAATCGCTCGTTTATCGCGAACTTGATCCAGCCGCCAGAGCCTATCTCTATAGAGCCGATCCGGCACCGCTTCTCCGCTTGCTGGCCGAAAACAACACTTCCTCTCAATCCGGGGGAAATGCCAATCCGCCAAACGTATATAGCCAAGCCGTTTTCCTTCCTGTAAGTTGTTCGGATTATCCGCAAATCTACGACCTGGCCGTGGGAGGACCTCACCGCAAGCTTCGCCGCGATCAAGCCATCGCAATCGAGAAGGAGACCTCCCCGAATGTGTACTCGCCGCTTACCATAAATGAGTTTGACCGGATTCCGCTTGACACCAGTGTTCTCGACCTTTGCCTGGCCTGGCCAGCTCCAGTGGTAACCGCATATCCGCCCGGCCAGCCGGTTCCGATCAATGCGGACTTCACAAAAGCGCCAGTATTAGTGCTCTCGGGCGACATGGACTCTCTGACCCCTGCTCTGCAGGGCAAGCGTGCGGCTGATCTTTTTGAAAATGGGCACCACATCATCGTTCAGAACAGCTTTCACGTCACCGCCGTGGGTGATCAGGACAAATGTGCATCGGGCATCGTCGAACGATTTATCCGCTATCTAGATCCCGGTGATGTCTCGTGCGTGGATCACATCGCAGAAGTGCACTTGGTGCCACAATTTGTTACGGTGGCTGAAGAAGTTGACAAAGCAACGCCCATGCCGGGCAATGAAGGAACCGACAGGGACTTGCGTCTGGCGGCGGCTGCAGCATACACGATTGGCGACGCGCTGGCCCGCTGGTTTGTAAATGGGACGGGGGATGGTGTGGGTTTTCGTGGCGGCCAGTTTCACTATTGGTCGCCGGGCAACGTTACCTATTACACGTTAGACAGGTTGAAGTGGGTGGACGACCTTGAAGTTTCGGGCGAAATGAAGTGGGCCTTCGACTATCCTGGAAATGTGGAGAGCAAAATATCTCTTAGCGGGCCTACAGGTGAGAGAGGCGAGCTCAATATCACGTGGAATAGTCGAGTACCGCTGGCCCGGGCTGTCGTCTCGGGACGAATCGGTGAGCGCAGGATCGCAGCCAAAATGTACGCTCCGTGAACGGGCAGGAATCACAGACATGCACATAAGCAGCTTTCGTGCCCTTCTCCGGGCGTCTATGTTCGCAGTAGCATTGGTCCCAAATTTAGCGGCGCATGCGATTACTGGCTACCTCCGCGTGAACCAGCTTGGGTATGAATCGGGGCTGTCGGCACGAGCATATCTAATGACTTCGAGTCCAATCAGCGGAGCGACCTTCACTGTTAAAAACTCTGTTGGAACGGTAGTTGCGTCTGGCTGGGTCGGAGCTAAGCTGGGTTCCTGGGGCACTTACAGCGTCTATCCCATCGACTTCATTGTGACGGCGGTCAGCAAGTGCACCATCTCGGTGAATGGGGTGGTTTCTGCGGCCTCTTCAAGTTTTCGCGTTGACACTCCAGCGAACTTATATGCCACTGCACTGGCCAACAATCTGTATTTTCACGAAAACCAGCGCGATGGCATGAACTTCGTTCCCACTCCATTGCGGACAGCGGCGGGGCACCTTAATGACGCGAATGCTACCGTGTACAGTACTCCGGTATTCGACAACAATGACCTTGTGATTGGGAGCCTCAATCCGACGGGCATT
>JALYIM010000245.1 GCA_030775785.1 Acidobacteriota bacterium | reverse complement strand
GTTCCAACGCAAGATCGAACTTAGATGTCCCCGTATCGATAAATTCAAATATGGGCTTTATGATTAACCCCCCCAGTTCGAGGCGGGGAGGAAGTGCGCTTTGCACCCTAAAATTTACCTGTACGAGTGCCATGCAGCTGGGATCGCGGCGCGGACGAATGATTTCCACCAATTTCTCAAATGGAAGATCTTGGTGCGCATGAGCTTCTAGGGTGACTTTGTGCGCCTGTTCTATCAACTCGCGGAACGTGGTGGTTGCCGACAATCGAAACCGAAGAACTGTGGTATTGATAAAAAATCCAATTAGGTGTTCCAGTTCGGGATAGCTGCGCCCCACCATTGGCGATCCGACGGAAATATCGGCTTGGCGTGTTAACCCATTCAGAAAACCTACAAACGCAGCTAACAACGTCATGAACAAGGTTGCATTCTGTCCTCTACTGAGGGCCTTGGCTTTGTCTGTAAGGGATTGCGACAGTGGAAAAAAATGCTTAGCGCCCTGAAAGGTCTGAACTGCAGGCCGGGGTCGGTCCCCCGGCAAATTTAAGACATGAGCCGCGCCGACCAATTGCTCTCGCCAGTATTTCGCTTGATCATCGAAAACTTTTCCTTGCAATAGCTGACGCTGCCAGGCCGAAAAATCCGAGTACTGAATAGGTAGATCGTTGACGCTTGGGGAATGACCGCTGATAGAGCTCGAGTAATACGTGCTTAGTTCACGGTAGAGCACGGCCCGCGACGAAACGTCCCAGGCGATATGGTGTGTCAACACCAGAAGAAAATGCCGGTCTTGCCGAATGCGCACGAGTGTGGCTCGCAGCATCAGATCTTGAGAGATGTCGAAGGGACGTCTGGCGCGCTCCTGCATAATACGCTTTGCCTCGCCTTCGCCCTGCATTTCGGGTAAGGACGTTAGGTCGTAGCACGTGATACGGAACTCCCAGTCGTGATTGATAACGGGTACTGGGGTACCGTCAACTGATCGAAGACGTGTGCGTAGAATCTCATGTCGCGCCACCACAGACCGAAAAGCTTTCTCGAGGGCGTCGACATCGAGAAACCCAATTATTTCCTTCACATCGGGGACGTTGTAGGTGGAGGTTCCCGGAGTCAATTGTTCAAGAAACCACATTTGTTGCTGACCGAACGACAAAAAAGCAGGGTCAGAAGGAGAACGTCGCGGAATCGCCGGCGGACGCCAGCGGCGCCGATTTGCACGCAAGAGACGCTCCTCGAGCAGCGCACGTCTGTCGAGCGACATGGCGGCGATCCGATCCTTAAGTTCGCTCATTCTAACGCCTGATGGCTTAGGAAAATCACCAAGTGGCTTGTGGGCCGTACCTCTAGGGGATGGAATGCGGCTGCGATCAGTGCCTTACCTGCGTTTAAAGTCTTTTAAAGTTTTCATGTTGGAATGTCCATCGCCGCGCGCCAGCGCGAGGATGCGCTCAGTTCCTCTTCATTCATTAGAGGTTAAGCTCTTCATCAGAGGGGAGGTAAAGCCTAAATATCAGACGCTTGAGGCGGCCGAAATTCGATCCAAATCTCTCGTCAGAGTAGTGCATTGCGCGGGGAAACGCAAATGTAATCGCGGTCCTCTGAAGTGACCTGCGCGGGGTGACGTGGGTAACTATAGCGCTTGTATTATTTCCTACCCATTGGCTCCGAAATCCTCGAGAATTAAAACTTTGCCGGGGCTCGGCGCCGAGATAATTTTGTTCACCGTCGCGGCCGCTACCACCTCAGGGAGTAGAGCACCACGCCTTCCCAGAGGGGTGTTCGTCAGATCAGTCAATAGTCGCGGAGGCCGAACCGTCAAGAAGCTTACCGCGCGATATTCGCAACTGGACACGGTAGCCAGCGCTTCAGTGGCAGACTTCGCCACCACATAATGAGGGAAATAAGGATGCGGCCGCTTGACCGCCGTAGAGGAGATAACTACTCCCCAACCCTTTGAATCGGCTAGCAGGGGAAGGAACTCTGCCATGGGATTGACTACCAATGCGATGCTCGTTTGAATAAAATCCGAAACCCGTACCGCAGCCGAATCTTCCATCCACAGGGGTAGAAGAGCAGGGCTGGCGTTGCAGAGGAGGATGTCCAATCGTCCGATAGTAGCAAGAACTTCCCGGTGCGTTGACCGGCACCACGCGAGAGCGCTGGCATCACCTTGAAAAAGGACAATTCTTCCCGCAGTACCTACCAACGAATTTTTCAGTTTTTCCGCTTCCTCGCGACTATGCAGAAAGTTCAGTAGTACGGTGCAGCCCTGGAGGGCCAGCGCTCGCACCAGCGCAGCTCCGAGGCCACGGCTTCCTCCGGTCACTAACGCGACTTTATCTTTCAGGAAATTCGAGCGTCCGCTCAGACGCTCCATGCTGTCCACCGTTGCAGGCGGAAGATCAGCACGAACATGTGCCGCGATGCTGAAGCTGGCCCACGTCGCGCCGTTAGATTTCAGTAGTCCTTTGACGGTCAACTCGCCAGACTCACTAACTTCCGTGACTTCGGCGTTGTACTCGAACGACGTAGCTACTTCAGGAAGTTCTGAAAACTCGATTAACAAGCGGGAGTACAGCGCCCTCTCCCCGGGAATTTTCATGCCGACCAAGTAGCTGGTAAAGAGCAACGCGGCGGCGTGAGCCGGGCTGATCCAATTCTGGTTCACGTTGCAGATGGATAACAAGCGCTCCAGTTCCGCCATGGAGACCTTGTAGGCACCTCTGGCCTTGTATCCGACGCGCAGGTCCTCGGCGGATAATACCAGAGGCTCCTCATCAGAATTCGCGGCATCGTTCTGGTTGATGAGGCGAGGGCAACCGCCCGGCTTGAATGAAAGCGCCACCTCTAACAGCGGTCTTCTGCCATCGGAGACGCATAGCAGGGTTTCAGCAGTATTCGATCGGACTACTTCTGCGCCATAGTCCAGTCCTAACATTGCCACGTCAAAAAATTCGCATTCCAAGCATGAGAGCGTTAATCCGGGTTTAAGGTTTAGTCCGGCATGCCCGATCGCAACCAAAGCATCTAGAATTCCGAATACTACTCTGCCCCCATAAGGCGTACGGCGGGCATATTCATCCGAAAGGTGAAGCGGATTTCGGTCGTGACTAGCCGCGCTGAACACGTCCAAGTGCTCTTTAGTAAAACAGATCGTTGTCATAAAGAGTGCTCTGCCAAAGGCAGGAAGCTCTAAGTTGCAGCGCCAGCTTTTTCCAAATACCAGTTATGCGGGAGAACGAAAACGCCGTTCCAGGGAACCCGTCCGGTGCGGTAATAATCGGAATCAATAATATGCAATCGCGCCGCGTCATCAATCAGGTCAACCTCTTCCTCGCGAATATCCAGCCACACCCGGATCGTATATTCGCCTGAGACGAGCGTGAGGCTGGGAATGTTGCAGACAAAGACCTGCGTCCCCACACGATCCTCTTCTGAGCGATGCGGTTCGAAGTAGCTGTGAGCAGTGAACACTCGCTGTCCGAACATGTTGTCGAATCCAATGCCGACATTAAATTGGTGCGTTGGTCGCGGAAGCTTGAAATGAACGTAGATTCGCAGCGGATTTCCCATCGGCAAGCTCCCGTTCAACGGCTCATTGCCAGCAGTGTAAAACTCAAGCCGCTCGAGAAGCCGCGGACGTGCGGCTTCGACGCGATGGGCTCCGGCCAGATCAATCACATGTCCGCTTGACCCTTCCCCCGAGACGCTTCTGAGATAGAATTCGACCGCGTCTTTGCCGGTGCCGTCGAATACCAGCTTGCCATGATTGAGTACCAGGCCGCGGCGGCACAAGTTTTCTACTGCCGGCATATTATGAGAGACAAACAATACCGTCCGCCCTCCCTGGCTTACCTCGCTCATTTTCCCCAGGCACTTCTTTTGGAATGCCATGTCTCCCACTGCCAATACTTCGTCAACCACGAGAATTTCCGGATCAAGGTGGGCGGCCACGGAGAAGGCAAGCTTTACGTACATGCCGCTCGAGTAGTGTTTGACCGGCGTATCGAGGAAATTTTCGATTTCGGAAAAAGCGACGATCTCGTCGAATTTCGCCACTATCTCGGCCCGGCGCATGCCTAGGATCGCGCCATTCATGAAAATATTTTCTCGCCCCGTCAGCTCGGGATGAAATCCGGTTCCCACCTCCAGCAAACTCGCCATTCTCCCTCGAAGTTTGATCTCACCCTCCGTGGGGTCGGTGATGCGGGACATAATCTTCAGCAGCGTGCTCTTGCCCGCTCCATTACGGCCAATGACTCCGAGTACGTCTCCTTGGAAGACATCAAAATTAAGATCGCGCAGCGCCCAGAAATGACGCTGCCGTGTCTCCTCTTCTTTCGCAGCGCGACTCTGGAAGGGCCGTTTAATATTCCGGAGTAGCGCCTCGCGAAAGTTTTCCGTGCGGCGCACAGCGCCGCCCAGCTTGTACTCCTTCGACAAATTTCGAGCTTCGAGAATGGGAAGCATTCAGATGATGTCGGCGAAACGCCGTTCCATGCGCCCAAAAATCAACAGACCGCCCACGAATAACGCCACGCTCGTTATCAGCGAGAGTGCAATGAGCGCGCCAGGAGCGGGGCTCCCAAGCAGCGCATATCGAAATCCCAGCACTACGCCGGCCATAGGATTTAGTCCTGCTAAAGTCTGCCAGCGCGCGGGCACATATCGTATGGGATAAATCACCGGAGTCACAAAAATTCCCATCTGAATCATGAATGGAACCGCGTATTTCACGTCGCGATAGTTCACATTCAGAGCCGAGAGCGCGAGCCCAATCCCACTGGCTGAGAAAAATGCCGCCGCAATAAAGATAGGTAAAAGCAGGGTGCGGTAACTCAGGCTCCAATGGTAATAAAGCATAAGGCTGAAAAGCAGTACCAAACTAAAGGCAAGATCAATGAGAAAAGCTCCGATCGACCCGAGCGGAATAAATATTCGCGGGAAATAAATCTTAGAAACCAGGTGCTGATTGGCAACCAAACTGTTGCTTGATGCTGAGACTGCGTTGGAGAAGAACGTCCAGGGAATTAATCCAGCGAAAGCGAATAGAGGATAGGGCGGCCCATCCCCGTTGATGCCAGCCAAGCGGTGAAAAATAAAGGTGAAGACAAGCATGGCGAGCAGAGGCTGCAAAACTGCCCAGAGTCCTCCAAGCAGGGTCTGGCGGTAGCGAATCTTTATGTCGCGCCATGCCAAAAAGCCTAACAACTCGCGATGGAGATAAGCCTCCTTGAAATTTACCGGCTGCCATCCAGTGCGCGGCTTGATAACGAGTTGGAAGTTAGAATCCATTCCGTTGAGGTAGCCCACTGTTAGACTAACGCGCCGTCACAGAGCCGCCGTTGGAAACTCGCCTGTTTTATAGTGAGTAGCTTTAATTTTTTTGGTGAATAGCCTCTCATGACCTAGTATACTTGGCCGGATAATGACAGGCCGATGGCTTGTTGGGTTCATAGTGGAATCGGCGACTGATCGTCAGCTTTCTTCCCCCTCTGCGTCTCTGTGACAGAACAATCGGCCGTCAATTTTTTTGTGTTTCAGCAAAATCTAACATTCTTACTGGGAAATTCATGGGTTACGGGGATCAATTAACATCGCCATACGGTATAGCATTGCCAAATCAGAACGTCACCCATCGCGATTATCCGCGTTATGCTTGCATCCACGATTTGTTTGAACTGCAAAGCGAGAGGCGTGCGAACTGCGATGCGGTGATTTTTTGCGGAACAAAATGTACTTACGCCGAGCTCAATCAGCGTTCAAATCAATTAGCCCACTATCTCCGAAAGCTCGGCGTCGGTCCCGACGTTCTAGTTGGCTTGTGCCTGGAACGTTCAATCAACATGGTGGTCGGATTGTTGGGCATATTAAAGGCAGGCGGTGCTTACGTCCCGGTGGATCCCGCCTACCCCAAAGATCGCATCGCTTACATCATGTCCGACTCGTGTGCTCCGGTCTTTGTAACCGAGCAGAAGCTGCGGAAAGCTCTTTCTGAACAACAAGCAAAGGTAGTTTTACTGGACACAGATTGGCCCTCGATTTCGGCTGAGAGCGCTGAAAATCCGCCGCGGAGCGCTGCACCAGGAAACCTGGCCTATGTCATCTACACCTCAGGTTCGACGGGAAAGCCCAAGGGCGTTCAACTCGAGCACCGCAGCGTGGTCAATTTTTTGACCTCCATGCGCGACACTCCGGGGATGACCGAAGATGACACTCTCGCCGCCGTCACCACGATATGTTTTGATATCGCCGGGCTGGAAATTTATCTCCCACTTATAACGGGAGCCAAAGTTGTCATCGTAA
>JALYIM010000244.1 GCA_030775785.1 Acidobacteriota bacterium | reverse complement strand
ACTTCCAGAACAACAGCGCCGCGATCAGCTTTGCCTTCCAGGATTACTACCGCACCACGCTGCTCGCCGAAGAGACCGACCCAAACAGGCTCCATGACCTGAAGGCGGCACTCGATACTGCGCAGGTGTATTCGCCGGAGCAGGTGCAGCAACTGGTGGAGTTGTTTCTAGCAGGCGCGGACCGGGACAAGCTCGATCCCATCCTCG
Source organism: Acidobacteriota bacterium (assembly GCA_030775785.1). Lineage (GTDB taxonomy): Bacteria > Acidobacteriota > Terriglobia > Terriglobales > Acidobacteriaceae > JALYIM01. Next base: position 6,071 of record JALYIM010000244.1, on the reverse strand, counting down.
ATGCGTGTGTGACAGCCTACAAGGGGAGGCTTGACGGGGATGGCCAGATAGACTTCAAAGGCAAGGCCAAGGTATTTTGTCGCACCTACGCTTTCCTGTCGTCCGTGATTCCATACAGCAACGCGGAATGGGAGAAGCTCTCGATCATGCTCAATCTTTTGACGCCCAAGTTGCCTGCTCCGGAGGAGCACGACCTAGCCAAGGGAATCCTCCAAGCCATAGACATGGATAGTTATCGCGTGGAGAAGAAGGCGGCTATGAAGATCGCGCTTTCGGATCAGGATGCTGAGATCGAGCCGGTGCCAACGGATGTTTCTGGCCACAGAGCGGAGCCAGAGCTCGACCGCCTAAGCAATATCCTCAAGGCTTTTAACGACCAGTTCAGCACTCTTTTTACCGACTCTGATCGCGTGTCGAAGCGCATCCGAGACGACATTGCCCCCAAGGTCGCCGCCGACGAAGCCTACCAAAACGCTAAGGAAAACACGCCACACACGGCACGCATGGCCCATGATCAGGCGCTTGCCAAGGTAATGCAGCACCTCTTGAAAGACGACACGCAGGTCTACAAACAGTTTGTGGAGAACGACTCATTTAAGCGGTTCGTTGGCGACATGGTGTACGCGCTCACCAGTTGATGATAGTGAGGGGTGCCGCTTTCTCACAACGCAGCTGTGGAGAAGGGACTGCCCAACGTGACTCGTTCGTGACCCACCTACCTAAACGGATCATCACAGATCATGATCAATCAAACGGTCGGGCAGACTATGAGTAACACAAGCCGTTGATTTAAAAGACTTGCCCGTCCAGGGGCGATCGAAGCAGATTCTTTTAAGTCCCGTGCGTCTGCCAGTTTCGCCACCCGGGCGTTTTGAAAGATGTCTTATTGCAAATGTAGCTGATTGCAGTTCTGAAGGTGTAGCGGAAGCTGGAGCGACTACCGGTCGGTTTTCCGCACTATCAGACTTGATGTTTTGAGCCTCCAATTGATCTCCTAACGCCTCGTGCGTAGCCTTGTACGTAGCGCTGTGGTAAGGCGAGAGTGGAGTGTCCTGCGATCTTTATTATTGTAAATGCATCTACGCCGGCTCCGCCCAACCTCGTCGGCATCGCGTGGCGCAAAGAATAAATAACGGCGTGTTCGCCCAATTACATGCAATCTCCAGCCGGCTTTCTCAGTCAGTAGCTGTGAGAGTGCGTTTTTCCGAAAACCTCTTTTAAATAATCCGTTGTGCGGGCCGCTGGATTCGCACGTATCTTCCTTTCCTCTTGCGCCAACATATAGAAGAGCCCATCGAGAGCCTTGCCGACGACATAGCTGTTGATGTCCAAATTCTCGCTTCTTGCGAAGGGAATCAAATTCAGTCTGCTGGTTAGCGCTTGGTATTGCTGAGTGACCCCATTTTCGTTCATGGTTTGCTCAACGAAGGGGCGAAACGCAGTCGTAAGTTCGTTGGTGGTTTTGCTTTTAAAATAATCTGTGGCGGCGGTGTCGCTTCCAGAGAGAATTTTCCGGGCGTCACTAATGCTCATTGAGAGGATTGCATCGCCGAATATCTTTTTTGCCGAAGGGGCGGCCGCTTCCGCAGCTCGGTTCATGCTGAGAACAAAGGCATCAACTTTCGGCTGATACCCCATTGCACCAAGTCCCCTCGCCAGCGGTTGGAGGTTTTTTGGTAGCTGGATTTTGATGGCTTGGTTGCGAAAATATCCGTTAGTGGTTCCCGTTAACTTGACGGAATTGTTCGCACCCACCCGAAGCGCTTCCTTCAATCCAGAAGCTATTTTTGACTCGCTCATTTCACTGTTCTTACCCAACCCTAGACTCTTCGCCACTTCGCCAAATTGGGCACAAGCCAGGACAGGGAAGCACAACAGGATTCCACCTAAGATAATGGCGCGAATAGTCATTATCGGTTCTCCTTGTTGCAGTTCGGGCAGCTTTAAGTGTATCGAAGTCAATATACCAGCTAGGCTTAAGCCCGCTGTCGCTCGATCACGGGTGTTGGGTGTGCGGCGTTTTGTGCGGCGGCAAAGATTACTCGCTACTTTGCGGTAACGTCCGGCGGTGGAGGAAGATTCCGGTGTTTTAGCCACTCCATGCCAATGTTCTGTTTCTTGTTGGTCTTTGGAAGGGTATCCAGGTCTGGCATGAAGATTTGTAGTCCGGCCTGAGGCGTCATGCGGGTGTAACCGTTTACCAATTGGTTCTGATAATTATTGAGATCTAAATCGAACCAGGCATCATTCGATAAGTCCACCATGATCAGGTCCACCTGATGCATGGTGAGTTTGCCAAAGTCTATGGTGCCGTCATTGAGCCGCAGAAAATTTCTCCATTGCTCCACGCGACTAACGTCATCTTCCGCATTTCCAAAAACTTCTTCGATGTCAGGAGTCACAACACGCACTTTGCTTAATTGCCCATGAATGTGCGGCGGCGGAAGCAATTTGAGCGTATCGAAATAGATATCATTGCCCGAAACTTCCACGCCCACGATGCCGTTGGGATGAAACAGATCTGAGACGCTGATGTGTAATCCACCCAAAAGCGCTTTGAAAGGGATCTTGAGAACAGAGATTTTTGTAACGTGAACTTGAATACGGTTGTCAGGGGTAGCGGCGACAGTTCCCAGCACTTCTACCGGCAGAGAAATAAGCTTGTGCAAAGTTCCTTGCAGCTTTATTGAATCGCCATCTGCCAGAAGGGTGATGTTTTTTAAGGGCGAATTCTCCACGCCCCCGGCATTGAGGAATTTACCAATGTCTCCGATATTCGCGCGGACCACGCCGCTGTTTATTTCAATCACGAACGAGTCGGGGTCGTCGAAGTTTGGATTAGTGCCCCGTCGAGTACGGACCATCTTTCCCTTTAACCAGCGCACATAGACGCGAAACTCCGGTCCTTTTCGCAGCATCAGGTTATGCGCAAAAATTGCTGTAGAAGCCGATGACGCGATCTCGGAACTTATGGGGGCTTGCAATGCTACCGCTGCCGAACTCCCCGAATTTGCAGGCTCAGGAGCAATACTCGTTGATCGAAAACGCCAGACCAGAAATATAAGAATAAGAATGCAGACAGAAACGACGATCGCGAGGCGGGCACGCATATCTACCTATTCTATGGGAGGTGTCGTTTGCCGATGGGAGGGGTAAATTTAGGCCGCTACGAGGAAAAAAAGACCAAGGTGTTTGGAAGCGAACTGGCCGATTTCCTACTCTCAAGCCATGGCATGGTCAATTTGCAGGTCCGGCCAGTTCTCGCTCAGGGTTTTCTCACCACATTCTTCTGTAGCGTGACTGCCGTCTGCGCTAGCAGCCGGCCACGAACGGTCGCGCCCGTTTGCACCGCAATCAGTTTTTTTGTCAGGACAATCCCTTCCACGTGAGAAGTTGTCCCAAAGGTCGCAAGGCCGCCGACCTGCCAGAAAACATTTTTGGCTAGTGCTCCCCCACTCAAGTGGATTGCAATGCCATTACTTACTTTGAAATTTCCGGCAATCTGGAAAATCCAGACATCATCCGCGTCTCCCGCCAGCGTTACGGCGGTCGGCACGATTACCCCCGTGCTCCATTTGTAGAGGCCGGGGATCAGCGTCTTTCCGCCAATGTTGCCGGCTCCAAGCTCCGTGAATCCGGGCGAGGTTCTCCCAGCGGCATTTGTGTAGGCCCTCTGCATATCGAGTACAGCTTTGGTGAGAAGCGCAGGAGCCGTGATGCTGCAGGGCTTCGGACCGGCGGCGTCTACCGAGTAAATGAATCCAGCAACTTCCGTGCACTTTAAGAGGTCGGCGGCTCCGCTGATCGGGCTGGTCCCTACATTGCCTGTGATCGCTGAGGTGGGAACATCCGTGATGCCGGTCTTGGTAAGAATCACAAAGCTACCCGCGCTTCCGAGATTAACCGGCAACGGCCCCGGCGCTTGTGCGTGTGCACTCATTCCTAAAGCCAGCAGTGATAGGGGTACTGCTGCCATAACAATGGTTTTCAGATGTGACGATACGTGACGAGTACCCATGGGTCTTCCGTGGAACTGATTCGTGATCTAAGAAGAGAGAACTTCAGATGGGCTGACTTAGTTCAGGAGACCTGAATGAGTAAATGGAGTGCTTGCTCATTCTGGACTGTAGGTTATGCACAGCGAATAGCTGATCAATATTGACCAGCTTTCCTTTAATTCTGGAAAACATCCTTCAGCACCGGTCGCTTAACTGCCTGCGAGCGTAAAGTTCACCGTAATTGTGGTTTCCACCTCGACAGGCTCTCCGTTCAAAATGTACGGTTTGTATCTCCACTGCTTTACGGCTTCAATGGCCGATGGCGCCAGCATGGGATGTCCAGTCATGAGGCGCAGATTCTTAATGGAACCGTCCCGGCTGATCTCCGCCTGCAACTTCACCTGCCCCTGAATGCGCGCCTGGCGGGCTAGTGGCGGATACGCGGGCTGCACGCGGTGCAGCAACATCCCCTGAATCACACCCTGCGAAACGATTACTCTGTGCGGCGCAACTACATTGGGAATGGCTGCTGGGGAAGAATTTAGAATGCTGTTGAACACACCCTGCCTCATTCCGCCCGGCGCGTCACCCGTAACGCCGATTACTGCAGTAGGGGCTAAGACATCCTCGATCATTGGGACATGGTCGGGGATTCTACTAGGTAGGCGCAATTGGTCATACACGAGGATCCTCCGAATCTGTGTCGTCGCCCTTGGAGCGGCCTCAGCGACGTGTGCTGGTGACGGCGGCGCTACCAGGGAAGTCATGAATTGTGTTTTGGGTAAAGCTTGAGTGAACAGTAGAGGCATTAGCACTAGCACAACCATCAATCCCAACTGAAAAAGAAAAGAAGCGCTGGTGGTCGCACCGCGATTGGTTCTAAGCCTGCCACCTGATTCGACGAAGCTTTCTTCGAACATAAGGTTTCTCCTGCATTGCCCTATGTTCGTTTAGACACCGGAAGCGTCGGATCGCTCCTGCGCTTTGAAGCGCAGCCAAACAACTTCGTGAAAGTTTAGGCGATTGTTTTTTTATTTCTGTTGAGGAAGGTTTCTATTGGCATACAGTGCGGATTTTCCCGCAAGACGTTGCCGCAAACCGTCAGCGGATGAGTCTCGTACGCCCCATGAACCATAATGCGACCTGAGAGCTCGCGGACGTCATACATGCAAACAACCACGCAGGGAAAGTTTTTGCAGGACTCGGTAACTTTCGCCTCGAATTCCAAAATATCCAACTCGTGCGGCCAGTCCTTATGCCCCCAACCAATGTTTCCCAGCAAGCGTATCAGAGGAGCACCACCGTCAATGGCAACCTGAAACGCGCCTCCAATTTCCGCGAGCATATCCGTGCCCGACGGTTTACCGCCGAGTACGCTAATTCGCCGGCTTTCGGTGAAGGCTTTCACGTCGAAGGAATGACTTTGTAAGATAGAAAGAACTTTCGTATTGGCATTAGGGTGGCCAAATACTACGCAGTGATCTTTTCCACGGAGCCCGACCTCAAGAAAACGGACTGCGTCGGTGAACTCCTCTTCCGTTTCCCAGAATTATGCGATGTGATCCGAGAGGGCAACACGTTCGTCATTGATGCCGAGTTCTACGGCGGGGCGGATGTTAGTGTGCATCTGACGCCAGTATACGCGCCTCTGATCGGGCCGATCGTAGCTGTTTGAACTTCCGGTACTCTTAATTTGCCGGAGACAAAAGTCTGCTCATCAGCTTTGGAGGATGAGTTTGTCCCTTCACCTTTGTCCCCAGCCACTCCTCCTGAGCCGCTATGGAACGAATTCGTTCAACAGCAAAACAGTTGGAACTACTGGTAAGTACGCGTGAGGTTGCAATTCGGATTTACGAATAACAAAAAAACATTCTGGGCAACCTGTGCGTCAAAACCCGCACCAGAAGATGTGAGTCGGCAGTTGTCCCTTCTGGCTCCCGCGTAGTTGCAAGTTCTTGCGCTTGCTTTGGCCAACCACAAGCTTTGGACGGGGTAATTCCCAGCAGTTGGTTTATAAAAATTCAAAATATATGAGGAGACCCATGTCTAAGAAAGAGCTTTTAGAGCGAATTG
>JALYIM010000243.1 GCA_030775785.1 Acidobacteriota bacterium | reverse complement strand
GCAAGCTCGATCCAACAAAGGCCCAAAACCTCTGCCTCCAAAAAATACCCATGGACGAGAAGGTTTTTGAAGAGATGCATGCTGCCGATCGTATGTCGCAAGACAAGCTCACCGAGGGCATCGAGGGCTTTTCAAAGGCGCTGGGCGATTTGGAAAACCTCTTGAAAAAGAGGCTTAGCGAGTTGAGGCTTTCGGCGTAGCAGACAGCAGAGGGCTTCGCGCGTGAAAGCCTAGCGGACCGAAAAAGCGCTGATTGATGGATGGAGTTTCCGCAGGGGATGAGGAAATCACTTGCAGTTTTCCTAGGAAAGCTAGGGCGAAGGTCGTCTCTAACGATGCCCGATCAGCCATGGCGCGCAAAAATTCGTTCTTAATTGGCGGCAGTCATTCGCGGCCGCATCCCTAATCATTACGGTTTCACTGTCACCATAACTACTCCATGGGACGAAACCGGGGCAGAAAATACCCCGGTAAATTTTCCCAGATCTTTGTGTTGCCACAAGTCGCGCACGGCTGCCGGCAGATGACTGGGATACCCTAGATCTTCCCAACTCACGCTCATCTCCCGCTCTTTCGCCCCGCGATTGAACAGAATCACTGCACGACTACCGCCTTGAATTGCCCGTACCCAGACCTCGACGTCACCTTCCTTCGTTGCGCGCCGTCCTTGGCTGCCGAGACGGTCCTGGTCAATCGCAATCACTTCCTTGTTAGTCAGAATGTCATGAATTTCCGGCGCCATATTTCGCAAATCGTTGCCTGCAATCAGAGGCGCTGCCAGCATGGCCCAGAGACTGAAATGGGAGCGGTATTCCGTGTTGGTCATTCCTCCATTGCCGACTTCAAGCATGTCAGGATCATTCCAATGCCCAGGTCCAGCAAAGCTGTCCAGGCCGACCTGCTGATCTACGATAGCTACCATCCCGTTCGCGCAGCAGTCGCCATTCGGCCATTTCTCGATTCCGGCCCATTTGTCCACGATGTCTCCCGTGGTACGCCACAGGTTACCTCCGACTTCCTTACCCCAGAGCCAGGGCTTGTGTTTTCCCCATTCACAAATACTGAGAACGATGGGGCGTCCGGAAGCATTCAGCGCCTGGCGCAGGTTCGCATACGCCGCCTGCGCATCCTCGGTCATCGTGTTGCACCAGTCGTACTTCAAATAATCTACTCCCCAGGCTGCGTACTGCTGTGCATCCTGATACTCGTGTCCGAGGCTGCCCGGACGTCCCGCGCAAGTCTTCGTTCCCGCGTCGGAATAAATGCCGAACTTCAAGCCTAGCGAGTGAACGTAGTCCGCGACCGCTTTAATGCCCGAAGGGAAGTGCTGCGGATCAGCGACAATGTTGCCAATCTCGTCTCGTGAAACCTGCCAGCAGTCATCAATCACGACGTATTGATATCCGGCATCTTTCATGCCGGATTTCACCATGCCGTCGGCCATGCTGCGAATCAAATCGTCGCTGACGTTGCATGCAAATTTGTTCCAAGAATTCCATCCCATAGGAGGAGTTAAGGCCAATGCGGAGTTCGCGGACGGGTGGGACGCTTGCGCGAAAATGTGTCCCATCGAGAGAATCAAGAATGCCAGCAGGACAAGTGTGATCTTTTTCATGGAACTCTTCTTTGGAACAGATAAAAAAAAAACAAAAGCACTGACATTTTTACCAGAGATTGGCATCGGGTGGAATCGACACGAAATGGCACAATGATGACATCTTTTGCATTAGAACTCGCGACGTCGGAAGAGGAATTCTGGAGGGGCTGTCGCTCGCCTCCGGACACGCCATCTTGCCGACGACGCTGAGGTAGTATCGGCCGTCCCGAGACCAGGGTGGTGCTTTGTGCTTAAAATGCTGCACGATCAATCATCTATCGTTCAGGGCACGTCGCGCCTTCGAATAATCTCCGGTCTGGCTCGTCCAGTTGCTCGCCAACGTTCCGACCGCCCAAAACATCGCAAACCCAATAAACAGCTTGCCATAGGGGATGCCAGAGTGCCACGCCCAGAGGCGCAGCTAGGGTCGGAACCAGGGCAGAGAAAATCACTCCTGCGGACCACATCATGGCTCGAGAAATCGGACTAGTACTCTGCAGTGGAGGCCTTCTCCGTTTACGCTCCATCGAAGGCCAGCTGGCCATCCTTCCGGATTCCCCTTCCCGCCGAGTGAATAGAACGCAAAGCGGATACCCATCATACGTCCCACAAACCAATGAGCTATCGCATGGCAGCAAAAATAAAGGAGGACCCATCCGTGATCAAGGAGAGGATCGCAACGGTCGTCGAGCCGGCGGATCGCGAGGAAGCGAAAGCGAGAAAAGCAGCTCCAATCCCAAAAATCTGAATGGCAGTTCCGCGTGCGATCGAAAGCCGGATGAAAATTTTGCGGGTTGTAGACCTTGTCTTATCCATATCAAATCGCGGAGTGTTTTCGGGGTTCAAGCGCAGATTCGTAGACAGTGGGCGCAGGGTAACACTTGCGTAGCTTCTAGCAAGCAACGCAGCGACATTGACTGCGGCGTTCTCCCAAGTAACGGATGACATTTACGTACGATCACCAATGAACGTAGAGCGGCAGAGCTTCGTTTGCGCTCTGTGCGCCGTGACATGCACTCGCTGGATCTGGAGTGCCCCAGTTATCCCCTGAAATGGTTGACCTCCGAAGCGCAGTGTTGACACTCTTCAGCCTTAGTCGAGAACGGCCTCCCAAAAACCCCTTGAAAACAACCTCGTTTTCCGCCTCGTAAACATTGGTCGCACTTTTAGCCTTCCGCTATCGAGAAAGGGCATGGTTTTTTGGAGGCTTGAGCACGGAATGGATGTCTTGCCGGGACACTAATACTGCACCCGCCATTTATCGCACGGGAATGGAAAAAAGCCCCGAAAGGCGCGCCAACGCTGATTCGGGGCCAGAATCCATCTCAACAAAGATGAGATGGAAGGTGGATTGTCCCACAACTCACCCACTTGACTCAACGAAAAGTTCACTTTCGCCACATTACTTAAAATCGCTATTCTGAAAGCCACGAGGAGTATGCGGTTCAGAAAATATCGTTTTGCACAAAATCTACCGACTCTAAATTGCGTTTAAAAAGCTGTTAATGGTGACATCGGAGTTCACCAATTTTTCGGTGTTGGCAAATGTGTGCAAATGATTGCAGACCGAAGAAAAGTTTTGCACAGCCAGAGTGCAGCGGCGTTTGCTGGGTATTTCTTCTATCTCTAAGGGCGTCACCAGCGCCAGTTACACTCAAAACAGGAAACGCTTCCGATCAGCGGTCCCGCGACGGACTTAGAATTGCTGATAGCGTTAGGTGCGGGTTTTTGAAATAAAAGCCCTCGCAGTCGAAGTTTAGCTGGAAGGGCGCGCCACACATATGTACCCACGCACTAATTTCACCTCACTTATTGCTCAATTCAAGAGCAACTTTCGCAACCTAGCCGGGTTGGTTACGCTGGCGAAGGCGATGAAAGTCATAACAGGGATGCTTTGTTTGCTGTGGGCCGGCTCGGCAGCATTCGCGGGCACGGTGAGCATCTCCAGTCCGGTAAGCGGATCCAATGTCAACTCTCCCGTCCATGTGCACGCCACTTATAACGGCACCGTGACTGCCTCCTATATGAAGGTCTGGGTGGATCATGTGGCGGGGACGGTTCAGCTCAATACTAGTGTCTTTGACACTCAAATCACTCTCGCCAATGGACCGCACCTAATCGAAGTGCAAGCCAAGGATGCTTCCAGCGGCGTTATTTATACAACGCCGACCAACATTACGGTCGCCACATTGGCTCTCAATCCGTCTTCCGCGAGCCTGGCTCCTGGGAGCGTGCAGCAATTCACGGCCTCAGACAGTTCTGGCGCGTCCATTACATGGTCCGCAACCGGTGGAAGCATTAGCAGCGGCGGTCTTTACACCGCGGGTTCGACAGCCGGCAAATTTTCGGTGACGGCCACCGATTCAAACGGAAACAATGCGGTCTCTCAGGTCACCATCGCTTCCCCGCACACGGTCACGATTCAGAGTCCAGTTAACGGTTCCTCTGTCACTTCCCCGGTACTGGTTCACGCCACCTATAACGGCACCGTGGTAGCGAAATATATGAAGGTGTGGGTTGACCACGTAGCGGGAACGATCCAGACAAATACCAATTCGTTCGCAACAAGCCTTTATTTATCGAATGGCAGTCACTTAATCGAAGTCCAAGCCTCTGATCCTTTCACCGGACAGGTCTACACCACGCCGAGCACAGTCACCGTCGTTAGCGGTGTGACTATAAGCCCAGGGTCAGTTACTTTGCAGCCCGGCGGAACGCAACAATTCACCGCCCAGGACAGCGCGGGATTGCCAGTCACATGGTCGGCGACTGGCGGTTCCATGACCGGATCGGGTTTATATACGGCGGCAGCAACCACGGGCACATTTACAGTCACGGCCACTGATTCAAACAGCAATGTCGGAAAAGCGACTGTGACGATACAAAGTTCGACGTCCCACACAGTCACTATTCAAAATCCGCTCAATGGCTCAACGGTTGCTTCGCCGGTGAATGTACATGCCATTTACAACGGCAGCGTAACCGCCACTTACATGAAGGTTTGGGTAGATCACGTGGCGGGCGCCGTTCAAAAGAACACTAGTGTGTTCGACACTAACCTGACTCTCAGCAATGGCGGGCATTTGATCGAAGTGCAAGCGTCTGATCCTTCTACCGGCCAGGTTTACACTGCGGGAGTCAACATCACGGTTAACAATAGCGCCGGAGGAACTGTAACCGTGAGCCCTGGGTCGGTAACGCTCCAAACGGGCGGAACACAACAATTTACTGCAATTGATAGCGCGGGATTGCCTGTCATGTGGGCTGCAACTGGTGGAAACATAAGCAACGGCG
>JALYIM010000242.1 GCA_030775785.1 Acidobacteriota bacterium | reverse complement strand
ACTCCGGTGGCGAAAGCCGCCATGGTGTCCCCGGCGCCCGCGGCCGCAGCTCTCGATGACAACAGTGTCGGGACCCTGCTCGCACTCGACAAAGCTATGGAAACTCTTGCCGCCCGCGTCACACCCGCGATCGTAAATGTGGCAGTGACCTCAAAGACGGCAATGGAGGCGAATGGGCAAGAACCGGACGACTCACAGCAATTTTTTGGGCAATTCTTCGGACACGGCATGCAGCCCCCACAACCCCAAATTCAGCATGGCATTGGCAGCGGCGTGCTGGTGTCGCCTGACGGATACATCGTCACCAACGATCATGTGGTTGACGGTGCAGTAGACATTCGGGTCACCATGAGTAACCGGAAAATATTGAAAGCCAGGCTCATCGGGACAGACAAACTTACCGATCTGGCTGTTATCAAGGTGGAAGGCTCAAATTTTCCTAGCGTGCCCTGGGGAAATTCAACCGAGCTGCATCCGGGACAAACCGTGCTGGCGTTCGGTAATCCCTTTGGATTTCGTTTTACGGTGACGCGCGGAATCGTGAGTGCTCTCAACCGTCCGAATCCGTATTCGACCGACCCACGTCGTCCGGGCGGATTTATTCAAACCGACGCCGCCATTAACCAGGGAAATTCCGGAGGTCCGCTGGTGGATGCGCGTGGCGAAGTGATCGGAATCAACACATTTCTGATTTCCCCGTCCGGCGCATTTTCCGGCATGGGATTCGCAATCCCTTCCCAACTCGTACGTCCCACCGTGGAGAGCCTAATACGCGACGGAAAAGTTAGTCACGGATACATGGGAATTGGAATCGCTGATGTCACTCCCGAAAATGCGAAGTTCTTCCAGCTCAACGACAACACAGGTGCTGTCGTCACGCAGGTAGAAGCAGGATCTCCGGGGGCAAAGGCCGGACTTCGAGTTGGCGATGTAATTACTGATGTGGATGGCCGCCAAGTCAGCGATGCAAGCAATATTCAGCTTGAAGTTGGCCAAAAGCGCCCAGGCAGCAAACTCAATCTACAACTCATGCGCGACGGAAAACGCATGAGTCTTCCAATCACGCTGGAAGAAATGGGCAGCCGTGACTCGGAAGGAAGCCACAGCGCCGATGCGCAGCCTGGCAAAGCGCGCTGGGGATTGGGTATTACGGACATCACGCCCGACATCCGCGAACAGGCTCACACTCCTAAGAACATCAACGGCGCAATTGTGGAACGCGTGCAACCGGGCAGTCCTGCCGACAATGCCGGATTGCAACCTGGCGACGTGATTCAAGAAGTGAATCGTCATCGGGTAGACAATGCCAGCGACGCGAAAAAAGCCCTGGGCAGTGTTGCTATAGGGCAAGACGCTATGGTGCTGGTGTGGTCGAATGGCGGCAATAGCTTCCGGGTCTTGCACGCTGGCGAAGGTTCCTAATTGCAATTCGACTTCACCCTAGGAACTGATTAAACTAATGCGGCCTCGGACTCGTCCGCTCATAGTAGAGGACCGGGTTCGAGGCCCAATTAATCCTTAGTTGAGAAGAGGAAAACATGCCCAAATACGTGATCGAGCGGGATATCCCCGGCGCCGGAAAGTTGAGTCCAGAGGAGATTCAGGCAATTTCTCAGAAGTCTTGCAGCGTCCTGCGCAACATGGGTCCGCAAATTCAATGGGTACAGAGCTACGTGACGCCAGACAAGATCTACTGTGTTTACATCGCACCCAACGAAGAGATGGTCCGGGAGCACGCCAAGCAAGGCGGCTTTCCCGCTAACCGTGTCTCTGAAGTGAAGATGATGATTGATCCCACAACCGCTGAGGGGTAGACCGCCCGCCTCAGGCTCGCGCAAAGTCTATAAACCCGCGCTCTACATCGGTGCGAATAAGTTTCACCTTCAGTCTGTCGCCAACATCTACCCCCTGCTGTCCCTGTGCCAGCAGCCCCTCGGCGTGGGGTTGCAAGATCCGGACGAAAGTTCCCTTCGGAGTAACGCCCGTCACCATGGCGTCGAAAGTTTCGCCAATTCTACTGCTCATAACCACCGCTGCAATCCGCTTCGCCATCTGGCGCTCGACTTTCCGCGCCGCATCTTCCTTTGCTGTGCAGTTGCGCGCGATAGCGTCGAGTTCATCGTCTGAATATGGGGAAGGTTTTCCCGACAGCGTCGCTTTGATAAGACGCTGTGTGACCAGGTCAGCGAAACGGCGATTCGGAGCGGTGGAGTGCGTGTAGTCGAGGACCGCCAACCCAAAATGCCCTTGCTCCGGGTCGCCGGGACGTTCAAGTACATATTCGCCGGGGCCCATCAATTTGATCACCGCTAGTGAAAGATCGGCGAAATGATCGGGGTCGGCGGATTTTCGCTGCGTCAAGAATTCATTCAGGGACTTCGAATCAGGCTCGGAGGGCAAGTTGCCTCCTTGGTCCGCTGCCAGCTGAACGATGCGGTCCCAGCGTTCCGGAGTCTTCACCACGCGGCGAATCGAGGATACTTTTTTCTCCTGCAGCATCCGTGCCACGACTCCATTGGCAGCGATCATGAAATCTTCGATAAGCTCGGTAGCGCGGTTCTTTTCCTGCTTAACCAGACCCGTAACCTGCTCGTCATGCATCGTGGGACGCACTTCGATGGTCTCAATGTCCAATGCGCCGCGTCTGTAGCGCTGTTTGCGCAACCGCTGCGCAGCCTCATCCTGCAATTTCAGTTGCGCTTCCAACTCCGGTGACGCAGCTACCTTTGCTGGCACGGTGGCTGCAGAGGGCGTTTCCAGCCATGTGCCCACGGCGTTATACGTAAGCTGCGCCTTATTACGGATGAGGGCACGATAGATGTTGCTGGAGACAACTTCCCCGTCGAAGCTCGCATTCGCACCCACAACGAACTCGATCACAACGGCGATCTTGTCCGCTGCCTCCAACAACGAAGTGATACCGGTGGAAAGCTGCTCCGGCAACATGGGAAACATCTGCACGCCGGTATAAACGCTGGTGGTCTGGTGCGCCGCATGTTGGTCAATCGCAGAATCTTTAGCGACGAAGGCGTCCACATCCGCGATGCCGACCTGTACTTTTATGTCGCCGTTTGGCAATCGCTCTGCAACTTCTACCTGGTCCAAGTCGCGCGAGGTATCGTTGTCAATAGATGACCAGAAGAGTCCACGAAGGTCTTGTATCGCTTTCGCGGAACCGTCGTCCCCGGACAGCCAGTCAGGATGCAATGCTAATTGAGCGATCTCCCGCAGCACCGCAGGCGGAAACTCGGTCTCAAAGCCATTCTCCACCATTACCCGTTTGGCGGCCGCCTTCAGATCAAGCGACTGCGGATGCGAACTATAAGCGTGAGAACTTTGATGCAGCGAATCAGACATGAATTATTCCACTAGAACAAGGCGGTCAGTTATTGCGGCTACTTGCCGGGGACATTGCTCAACGCAGCTTCGATCGCAGCTGCTGCGAGTGGTGCCATGATCTTGTATCCCGCAGGATTGGGATGTAGTCCATCTTCGGCCAAATTGCGCTTCAGAAGGCCTTTTTCGTCGGTCATGGCGCTGAAATAATCCACGTATCCGAAGTGCTGGGCTGCACAGTATTCCTTCAGCCAGCGGTTGAGTTCCAAGATCTGGTCGGGAGAACGCAGCGGAAAATAATTCTGCGACTCCGGCGTGTAATCATTGACAGGCAGCACAGACGAGAAAATCACGCGGATATTATGGGCTCGAGCGAGCTCGGCCATGGAAGCATAGTTCGCCTCAATTTCATCGAGAGTTATTGGTCCGGTGTTGCCTGCGATGTCATTCGTGCCCGCGAGAATCACGACGACACGTGGTTGCAAGGCAATCACATCCTCACGAAAACGGACAAGCATTTGGGCGGTGGTCTGACCTGATATGCCACGATCCACATACCCTTTGCCCGGAAAATAGTCGGCGAGCGGCCACCCATCGGTGATCGAATCGCCCATGAAGACCACTCGATCCTGCTGGGGCGAAGCGGCCTTCAGTTGAGCGTTAGCGTCGCGATATCTCGCGAGTTCTCCGAAGTCATTCATCAGCATCGGCGTGCGTGTTTGCCGCCACTGTTCACGTTGGGCTTCCGCGCGTGCGCGGGCCGTCGTGATTTTATCTGCGGAAGGCTGTTCTGCTTGTTGTGCCGCCCACAGGGAGATCGTCAAACTGCACAACATCAAACATAAGAAAAATAGCAGTCGCGTGGCTTTGCGATTTCGTTTTAAGGGCATGGTTTTCCCTCTTCTAGTAGTAGCGGTTTAGCCAGGTAAGACTTTGAGCTCAAATCAACGCACTGAAGAACTTAGCAGATTAGTTCTGCGGAAGGAAAATACCTCGCGCCGACACCGGCACACGAGCACTTGTCAAAAGCTTGTCAATTCTCGCCAACATGATGCTCGACGAGTAGTGGGCGGGAGTAAGCTGATCTTGTCAGATTTCGATTGGATTTGAAGAAGCGAGGTCTGCATGCTTAGACTGGAGAAAATTTCCGCAGCGTTGGCGCAAGCCGGCTTGTTCGGAGAACCTTCCTTCCCCGAAAGTAAGACGGGAATGGCCATTCGGGGAGAGCAACCGTTCAGCCGTGCCGTAGATCCGGCTAAACTGCTTTTCGGGACAAGTGAGAGTCGAAGTCTTGCCTCATACCGGGAGGAATCCCGGGCGACGACCTTGCACCACGAGATGAACATGAGTGCGATTGAGAGAATTCTGGTGGTCGAGGATGATCGTGCAGTGCAGAAGGCATTGAAGCGTCTATTCGAAGCAGAAGGGTTCGGTGTTGAAAT
>JALYIM010000241.1 GCA_030775785.1 Acidobacteriota bacterium | reverse complement strand
ACCTTACCTATACCGCGGGATTTACTGATCCAGGGAGTCTGGGAAACTATTACGTCTACGCGCTCGATCCGCAGAGAAAAGGCGGCACGGTTCCTTACACTGCGACCCTACTGAACCCCGACATCACCAATAACGATGCCTTGGTATATCTCGGGAAGATTACTACCGTGGGAGGCGGCGGAGGACTAGGCGGCGGGGGTGGCAACGGGCCTTGCTGTATTGGTTCTGTCCTGTCTGATCTTTACGATGGTACGAAGTTGCCACAGTCGGAACTCCGCAAGGGGATGGTCCTCAAGGGCGTAGATGGTGGCCCGGAAACGATTATTCGCATTGAGTTAGTTCCGAATGTGCCATGCTTCCGCTTTGAAACCACGAAAAGAGTTTTAGAGGGATGCAGTTCGCAGCACACGCTCAAGGGCGCGCATTATCAGCACGCACACCTGTTCCATGAAGGCGAAGAGCTACTCACCGCGGATGGGCCTTCGCGTATTACCAAGAAAGAATTTATCGGCAATCGCACAGTTTATAAGCTGACGCTCTCGCATTCCAAAACCTACTGGACGGACGGATTCGCTAGTCACAACGTTTTCAAATAATCATGGCTCACAACGTAGAAATACTCGACATCAAACGCAACAAGCAGACTGGGGGAGTGCAATTCACCCTGAAATGCTGCGGGGAGCTGGAATACTCCTGCCATCTCCAGAACCTTGCACTGTACGCCTCGGACGAAGAACGCGCGCGCGTAATCGAGGATCTGAAGCAGGAACATGCGGAGCGCCACGACAAGGAGCTGGCAACTGAGGAATTTCTGAAGAATTACAAATGAAAGTCCGCTTACTGGAGCGCCGCGACATCCCGCGCCTCATTGAAATCACCAAGACAAAATCTCAGCAACTAGGCGTTGACTTCTGGCTCCCGCCACTTGAGGAGTCGAAATGCGTCTTTGTGCTGGAAGAAGATAGCCAAGTAGTAGCGGCCTTGGTCTTTCGACAAGTCACAGAAATGATTCTGGTAGGCGATCAGCCCAAAGCAGTAAAGGGGCTGATGCGCTATGAACCAAGGATTCGCGCGGTACTGAAACGGGCGGGCGTGGATTCGATGTTGGCGTTTTTGCCGAAGGCGCTAGTCAAGGCTGGCCGCAAGTCGGGAATGGAACGCATCATGGAACGACTCAAGTTTCGCAAGCTAGACGAGAATTTCACATCTTTCGAGGGCGAGGTGGAGTAATGGGAAGAGATACGACAGGGAAGCAAGGCCAACCAGTGATGGGCGGAGGCGCACCAATAGCCGACGCACCCGCACCTCCAGTACAGCAGAACATGGCTCCTAAACATAAGATGCCAGCCCCGCCCGAAGCTCCTCCCCAGGGTGGCTTGCTGCCTGCTATGCCAATGGGGGCGCAAGTAGCGAATGGGAATATCGCGCAAGCTCCCATGCCGCCGCAGGTACCGGGTTCGATGCCGCCGAAACGGATTGCTCCGCAAGCAGGCGCAATGGATCGTGACGAATCGGCCATGATGATGGGCGGGCTGATGCCCGGAACGGGACGGTACTAACCGTTACTGGTGTTTACCTCGCGTCCGTCATATACTCGATAGATGGCTCAAATATATCTAGGCAAAAAAGCGCACGTCTACACTCCTTCTCAACTTAACCAAGTCATTGACATGTACGCCAAAGGGGTTCCCGTTAGGGACATCTCGAAGGCGGTCGGCATGCCACTAACCTCGATTCAGAATTGGACACGCACTCACGGATTGACGCGCCCGACGGGAGCTCCAAAGCGCATCAGCGACGAAGTTAAGGCCGAGGCTCTCCGGCTCTACAAGGAGGGCGTTTCGTGCCACGCCACGGCAGAACAGTTAAAGATCAGTGAATGGACAGTAGCAGAAGTCGTTAAAGCTGCTGGCCTAACCGTCTTACGTCTTCGTCCCGAAGCACAGCGACTCATTTTTTGGTCTCACGTAATCAAAGGGCCAAATTGCTGGGCGTGGGATGGGATGAAAGATGACCACGGCTACGGGAAGATGCGATGGGGCAAACGGGAAACAAAAGCCCATCGAGTGAGTTTCGAGATTCATTTTGGACCTATACCAAAGGGGTTAATTGTTATTCATGCCTGCGATAACCCGGAGTGCTGCAACCCCGAACACCTACGAGCCGCAACGCACCAAGAAAACATTACAGACATGATCCAAAAGGGCCGTGCATACTGGCAGAAAAAAGGCAAACCTAAATGAAGATTGCTACTAAAGTAGTGATAGATATAGCTACAGGGGAAGTCTTGGAGCGAGAGGAATTTGACTATGAGGGACCATTAGAGCTCCTTGGAAGATCCAGCCAGGGCAAGCATCAAGAGGTAGCAGCAGTTGATTCGAATACGAAGATGCGCGATCAGGACTACGCCGCGCGCGATGTGGCAGTAGGCCAGGAACGCGGCGCCATCGGGAAACTGGAAGCGAATCCTGGCTATACGCCGCAAGATTTAACTTCCATGCGGGCGGAAAACGCGCAGGGAATTGATGCCATTTATGGCAATGAAAACGAACAGGCGCGTAGAGCCGTAGCTTCGACGGGCAGCGCTGGCTCTGCTGGCTTGATACCACAGATGCGCTCGACTGACGATCTCCGGGCGCGCACGGTGGCGATGGGCGATAACAACATTGCTGGCCGACAGGCGAATGCTGCCTTAACGACTCGCCGCATGTTGCCTTCCATGTACGGCAATATTGGCTCACTCTATAACGGTTCCGTGGCGAACTTTACGGGAGCCAATGCCAACATGATTGATAGCCGAATGCAGGCAGATCAGTCGAAACCAATTTGGCAGAGTTTGACCGAAACCGCGCTTACTGCCGCTGCTGGATCAAAAGGACTACACAGCTAACTAAGGAGACATATGCCGTTTGATTCAGGTGGACTGCTGCCGAACCTGGCAGAAGCAAATGTCGAAGTCCCAAAAAAGGTGGCGCCCGTGCAACCGACCATGCGGACACCTACCGGGAACGTTATCCCGCAACCGATCGAGCCGGGACACTCGACTCCGGTCAAGTCGGCGGGACTGCTGCCGAATCCTACACCCCAACCGCCTGCGCCTAGTCTCGCTCCCGGAACGAACTCGCAGAACTTGGTGAAGAGTGTGGCCAGTGCTCCGGCGCCGTACCAGAAGCCACTGGACGCTGCCGGAGGGTATGCCAATCAGATTAGCCAACAAGGGCCACGACCAACGGATGCGACATTCCCAGATGCCCAGAAACATCACGGATTCCATAAAGCGCTCGACTACATTCTGCCAACTATCTTTGGATTAACAGGGAATGTGGACGGAGCTCTGGGACTACATCGCATGATGGCTGATGGGCCGCTGAGACATTCCCAAGAGAAATGGGATGCCCAGAACCAGAACCTTGAAGGGGGATACAAGCGGCAAGTGGAACTCTCGAAGGGCGAGGATTCCGAGGCGAAGGCACAAGCCGCTACGGAACGTGCTGACACTGCGGAGAAACAGGCGGCAGAAAATGCACGCAAGGATTCCGCAAACGAGGATCTCAGGCGAAAAGCGGAAGCTGACCACTACCAATCGCAGATAGACAGCTTGCAGCAGAAGATTCAGGCGGCACAACAGCACTCGCAAGACACTATGGCAACTGCCGAGATGAGACTACAGGCAGCGCAAGAAGCCCATGCGATGCAGTTACAAATGAAGCAGATGCAGATTGAGATGCAAAGAGCATTA
>JALYIM010000240.1 GCA_030775785.1 Acidobacteriota bacterium | reverse complement strand
CGACTGATCCGACCAGCAATAGAGTTCTTCTTCCTACGCGATCAATAATTGACATCGCAATCATTGTAAAAAGCAGATTAGTCGCGCCGATGGCGACCGCTTGCAGATCGCTGGAGACCTTAGTGAAACCGGCACGTGCAAAAATGTCGTTTAGGTAATAAAGAATCGCGTTGATCCCCGAGAGCTGGTTAAACATCCCGATGGAAACGGCCAGAAATATTGGCAGGCGATACTTGCGCTGAAATAGCCGGTCTTGCCCATGCCCGTGGTCGAGGTCAACGGATTTGACCATGTCTTGCAATTCGGACTCGACGTTTTCTTCCCCGATGAGATGTAGAACTTCTCGCGCTTCGATAACGCGTCCCTTTTTTACCAGCCAGCGCGGGCTGCGCGGAATCGCGAACAGCATCAGGAAAAACAACGCGGCCGGAACCGCCGAGATGCCCAGCTTCCATCGCCATTCAAGAGCACCGAACTGCGCCAGCCCGATGACGTAGTTTGAAAAATACGCGAGTAGAATCCCGGCCACAACATTGAATTGGAAACATCCCACTAGTCTTCCACGCCATTTTGCAGGCGCGATTTCCGCGATATACATCGGGCCGAGCACAGAAGAGCCGCCAATTCCAAGTCCTCCGATGAAGCGAAAAACAATCAGCGCGTACCAGTTCCATGCAAAAGCGCAGCCCAGCGCAGAAATTAGATATAGGAGCGCCATGCCGCGAAGGCTGTCGCGGCGGCCGTAGCGATCCCCCGGGATGCCCGCCAGCATGGCGCCCACCACCGTGCCGGCAAGCGCGCTCGCCACCGTCAAACCTAATTTGCTGGGAGTTAGGTCGTAAGTCGTGGTGAGCGCGGCAGTGGCGCCCGCGATTACCGCTGTGTCGAAGCCAAACAGAAGTCCGCCGAGCGCGGCAACCACAGTGCTTTTGATGAGCGAAGTAGACAGGGTCATTCGAAATCTCCAGGCAGAAGGCCGCTATCCGACGCGAAGCTGGAGTGGATGTCGTGTGCCTGCTCTGCCAGGACAAGCGCCCCGAGAACTCCCGCGCTATCTTTGAATCGAGGAGGCACGACATATTCATCGAGCCCGCTGATCAGCGCTTGGGATTGCACATATCCATTCAACACTGAGGCCAGTTCTTTTCGAATCATTGGGAAAAGTTGCTCCTGTTGCATGACTCCGCCTCCGAGCAAAATGCGTTTTGGAGAAAGCGTGAGCACCCAATTTGCGAGCCCGAGTGCAAGGTAACGCGCTTCCAGTTGCCATCCGGGATGGTTCAAAGGTAGGTCCAACGCTGACACTCCCCAGCGCGCCTTCATGGCCGGGCCCGAGGCAAGTCCTTCGAGGCAGTCCCCATGGAAAGGACAACCGCCTGGGTAAGGGTCGTTTGTCAAATCGTGAGGGACAAGAATGTGCCCCATTTCAGGATGCACCAGCCCATGCAGGACGTACCCGTGAACGATCGCGCCTCCGCCAATGCCGGTTCCTATGGTCAGATAGATGAGATCGGAGATTGCACGCGCCGCTCCCCAGCGCGCCTCGCCCAGCGCTGCTGCGTTCACGTCAGTGTCAAAGCCTACCGGCACGCCTAGCGCCTGCTGAACGGTGCCCGCCAGATCGTAGTTTTGCCATCCGACCTTGGGAGTGGAAGTGATGTATCCGAAAGTTGGGGAATTACGGTGAAGATCAACAGGGCCGAATGAGCCAATGCCAACTGCTTTAAGGCTGCGACCGCCATGCTCCCGAAAAAAAGCGATGGCCGCCGCCGTCGTGGCTTCCGGAGTGGTAGTCGGAATCCGAACAGTTCTCAGATCCTCAGGTCCGGATCCAACCCCGCAAATGAACTTTGTGCCGCCAGCCTCTATCGCGCCCAACACCTTTCGGTTCATGCCTTAGGGAGTCTGCCACAGAAATCAGCAGGCCGGCAAAAATTCGTTCAAATCACCAATTCTCCCGAACTGGAGGGCTCGTCCTTCTCTACGCGGGCGCGTGGGGGTTTGGTTCTATTATGTTCACCTTTGCTGGGGGCGAATTCAATGAGAGCCGGCCATCCTGGAATCGCTCGGCGATCAGGCTCGCCATGGTAACTGCGGATTGTTTCGCGAGCGAGAGATTCTGGCCGAGGGCGATCGGATACCAGAACCCAAATATGAAGGCGTTAACGTTGATCAACTGTGCAAGCGATGATCGCTGTTCATTAGTTAGATCTCTACTGTGGCGAGATTGTTTTAGGCGTCGAACGACACTTGCGCTTTCCATCGCTAGAGTGATTTGGCTGAGATTGGGTCCAGCAACACCATCCCGCAGCGCAGTCGGAATAATTGCTTTGTAGAATTCGCGGTCCTGCCAAATTTGCTCAATTTCGCTGGCGATCAATTGCGTGATCTCATGTTCAAAATCCCGCGCCTTCGGCATGCTATATGTTGCCGCTGTCTGCCTCTTGCTAGTGTGCGCTCTAATCAGTGCGTTCAGCAAACCGGCTTTGCCTTTGAAGTAACGGCTGATTAGTCCTTCCGCACATCCGGCACGTGAGGCGATTTCTCGCGTGGTGGTAGCCTCATAGCCGCGAGAAGCAAAGAGCTTGCCAGCCGCCGAGAGTAATGAGGCCTCCCGAGCCTTGCGGTCGCGTGGGCGACGGACAATGTCCGGCAAAACCACAGGCGTTTCCAAGGTGTGTTGGCTTCGCGTCATACCCACCAACAATCTAATTCGAGCCAAAGAAACCATTTGTCAAAAGATTGTCAAATTTGGATAGCCCGGTTCTCACTGGGTCCTGACTTAGAAGCCGTTCCTTCAATCAGGTGCAGTGCGTTGTCTAATGCCACTCCAGCCGCGGTGTTGTCGAAAATGCACCATACGCGGGATTGGTACGACATTCCTAATATTGTGGATGCCAGCTTGGAAAGAAAATCGCTGTCACAGCTCGAGTAATACTGTCGCGGGGATCCGTGACGGCGAAAATAAACTATGTCGCCGTGTTCCGTTGGTATTGCGGCAGCGGGTACGCAGGCCGGATCGGCAGCTGCGCATGCAATTCGAAAATGTTGCAACAAATCCGTAGCCTCGTTTTCAAACCGCTGGCAGGGCGAGGCTCGAAAACTACGTCTCCGCTAAATAGATTTGCGAAGCATCACCGAGAACTGCGTGCCGAGGTTGCTGACGAAGGCAAGTTTGGGAGGGAGCTGAAACAAAATCGGACCAAGTTTGGGACCGAGTCCTTCAATTTGTTGAATGAAGTTGAACAGGTAGCGTGTTGTGCAGGCCAGAGCATCGTGGGAGATGGCGTTCGGCGTCTTTACGGAGAAGCGGTATTTCTCCGGAACTGAGCTTCACCACCGCTCCCAGGTTTCTTTCTTATGGGCACGATAATTATTTCGCTACACGAAGAATGCGTGCATAACGTAGGAGATGGCTGCCGTCAGATGGAAAACGTCCCGACAATTCTTTCGAAACATTCCATCCTGCCGTGCCTATTCGAATCACGAGACATTATTCTGACGGCACGCTGCTCATCTCGCAGGCGCGGTCATTATGACCCCTGACATGGGTCTGCCCGAACGTTCTCGGTGGCTGCGGAGACTTAGCCTTAAAAACTCCTATTGGATCGAACTGGCGACGTTCGAGAAAACGGTATCGGATTTCGTGCCAATCAGTCGGATGGTTCCGACTACCAGCACCAGAATTACAGCCAGCATTACGGCGTATTCCGCGATATCTTGACCCTCATCTTCGCAGCAAAGCCTCTTCATCAATTCAGTCATTTTTCCCTCGCATTTGGTTTTGCTGGTTAATCTGAAGCCATCATGCCCCGGTCGGAGGCGCTTGTCAAATGTATAAGCTGTGGAATAAATCAGGTGGGAATGCTTATCGCGAGAGTTCGGCAACGGAGCGGGAAACGTATTCCAACACCCGTCCGGGAAGGACGCCTAAATAGATAGTTGCGGCCACGCTGATGGCGAGCGCAGTGGCGACTCCCACGGGAATCGGAAAAACCGGAGTTTCGTTTTTGGCTTCATGCATATACATCACCACGATGATGCGCAAATAATAATATGCGCCAATCGCGCTGTTCAGCACTCCGATGATTGTGAGTCCAACTAAGTTGGCCTGCAGCGCGGCGCTGAACACATAAAATTTGGCGAAGAAGCCGCCCGTAATTGGAATCCCGATCAACGACAGCAAAAAAATAGCTAAGGTCGCAGCCAGTAAGGGAGATCGCTTTCCCAGTCCCGCGTAGTCCTCCATTGTTACGTGGCGTTCGCCCGCGCCGCCAAAATGACTCACGACCGCAAATGCTCCAACGTTCATCGCCGCATACGAGGCAGTGTAAAACATTGCTGCCGGAATACCGTTGTCTGGTAGCGCAGCGAATGCGACGAGAAGGTATCCCGCGTGTGCGATGGAAGAGTAAGCAAGCAGCCGCTTGATGTTGTTTTGTACCAGCGCGCCAATATTGCCCAGCGTCATGGAGAGCGCGGCCGCGATCCAGATGAGCCATATCCTCCCCGGCGCGTGTGCCTCAAACATGATGCGGAGTAGCACTGCGAAAACAGCCGCCTTTGGAGCAGTGGACATGAAGCCGACAATTGGGGAAGGCGCACCCTCGTAAACGTCAGGCGTCCAAACATGAAAAGGCGCAGCCGCTACTTTGAAGCCAAGTCCCACGAACATTAAAGCCACGCCGACAAAAGCGAGCATGGGAACGTGCCCGGAACGCAGCACATCTCCGATCACTGGAATGCTGGTGGAACCCGTGGCTCCAAACATGAGCGCGACACCATAGAGAAAGAACGCAGTAGCAAAAGATCCGAGTAAAAAATATTTAACTGAAGATTCACTACTGATGGCTGCCCGTCTCCGCAATCCCGCCAAAACGTAAGTCGAGATGGACGAAATTTCCAGAGCGATAAAGACAAGCACCAGTTCGGTCGCCGACGACATCAGGGTCATCCCAACCGCGCCAAACAACACCAAGCCGTAATATTCTCCCGCGCGTATCTCTTGCACCTCCATGTACTCGAAGGAGGTCAGGACTACCACCGCAGTAATCGCCGCAATTAGAAAATGGAAAAAGACACTGAAGGTATCCACACGAACCATGTTCCAGAAGCCCGGTCCCGCGAACTGCGGCTGGGCCTGATAGATGGTTGCGGCAATTGCAGCCAAAGAGCCTACCAGCGCTATCGTTCCGAGAGTTTTATGACTGCGGCGCTCATCCATGAGCGGATCTAGCACCATTACGATCATGCCAAAAATTGACAGCACGATTTCGGGAAGCACACGAATGTAATCAGCGGCTTGGGGAACTACTTGGGCCAGTTCCGGAGTAGGATTCACTGGCCTACCACCTTGCTGGCCAATTGGGCAAAAGGCGCAAGAGCAGTCTGCACCGCAGGATCAATCCCATTCAGCCACAACATAGGAGCCACGCCCATGAGAAGGGCCATGACCGCAGCGGGCCACAAGGCCGCATGTTCGCGAACACTTAGGTCGGGCAATGACTGGTTGATTGAGTGCCGTACTTTGCCGAAGAAAACGCGCTGATACATCCACAATAGATAGCCCGCGCTCCATATGACTCCGGTGGCTGCAAGAATTCCATACACCGGCTTGAACTGAAACGCGCCACTCAGAACTAAAAATTCTCCGACAAATCCATTCAGTAACGGCAGTCCTACGGACGCGAGAACGATGAACAAAAACATCGAAGCGTAAACCGGCATGGGAGTCGCGAGCCCGCCAAATTCGGCGATGTCGTAAGTATGCCTGCGCTCATAGAGGATTCCCGCCAGCATGAAAAGCCCGCCCGTGGCTACTCCGTGCGCCAGCATGATGAAGGTGGCGCCATCGAGCCCAGCCTGAGTGAAACTGAATATCCCCAAAACCACGAACCCAAGGTGACTGATCGAAGAATAGGCGATCAGTTTCTTCATGTTCGGTTGCACAAGGGCGACGAGCGCGCCATAAATAATTCCTATAAGCGCAAGCACGATGACCCACCAGGCGTTTCTTCTGGACTGATCAGGAAACAGGCCGAGATTGAATCGCAACAATCCGTACGTGCCCATCTTCAACAGGACGCCCGCCAACAGCACAGAACCGGCTGTAGGAGCTTCGACGTGCGCGTCCGGCAGCCATGTATGGAAAGGGAAGAGTGGGACCTTTACTGCGAAGGCGATAAAGAAACCTAGAAACAGCCACAGCGCAGCTGAGGAGAAATGCTCCACCTGTCCGTTTCGGATTGCGGCCTGGATCGCAACAAAATCAAACGTGTCGGTCTTGGCGTAAAGCCACAGGATTGCCGCCAGCATGAACACCGACGCGATCATCGTATACAGAAAGAATTTGACTGCGGCATAGACCTTTCGTCCATGCCCGTACATGCCGATCAGCAACGCCATCGGAATCAACGTAGCTTCCCAGAAGAAATAGAAGAGGAAGAGGTCCAACGACGTGAACACGCCGATTAGCGCGGTTTCAAGCACTAGAAGAATGATGAAAAATTCCTTCACTCGCTCGTGGATTGAATTCCACGAAATCAGCACACATAAAGGAGTAAGAAATGTGGTGAGCACGATCAGCCACATGGAAATTCCGTCAATGCCCATGTGGTAATGAATATTCGGGTTCGAAATCCAGATTTTGTCGAGCTCGTATTGAAATCCCATCTGTCCACGATGAAAGCGCACCGGCAGATGTAGCGAAAGCACGAATGTCAGCAAGGTTATGACGAGCGAGAACACGCGGATGTCGCGATCACGTCGTGGAAAGAGTAGCAACAGCAGGCCGCCCGCCAGCGGAATGAACGTAACCAGCGTGAGAATCGAGCTGTCCAAGTTCAAGCTGCTCATCGGCTTCCCATCCAGACCATGTATCCAATAACTACTGCCGCGCCGGCCGCCACCCATCCGGCGTAAGAACGAATGTTTCCGGACTGCATGTGCCGCACCGTGTCAGAGGCATCGCGAGCACTGTCAGCGCCTCCGTCTATTCCCGCGTCAATCACGTTTTGATCAATCCCATGCCATAAAACCACTGAGGACAATTTCAGTAGAGGCTTCACGAACACCGAGTTATAAATCTCGTCAACGTAATACTTGTGCAGTACCGTGGTATAAAAGCCATTGAGGCCAGCGGCGATTTGCTCCGGCAGTTCGGGTCGCTTTTGGTACAGCATCCATGCCAACCCCAGCCCCAGGAATGCTGCCGCTACGGAGATGGCGGTGAACGCCAGTTCCGTGCTGTGCCCTGCTTGCGGTTCTGGCCCTTCAGTTTCCTTCTCGAGAGGAATCATTTCCCCGGCCGCAGCGTGTTCGCCATTAACGGCTGCTGCCGAACTGTGGAATACCGGGCTGAGAAATTTGTCGAATTTATTCCCTCCGCCTAGAGATCCTGGCACCCCGATCCAGCCTCCCACAACAGAAAGCACCGCCAGAATCACGAGCGGAACCAGCATCACGCGGGGACTCTCGTGTACGCCTCCGTGATGCTCGATTGCTGCATGCCCGTGATCATGGCTGTTTACAGATGCCTCTCCGCGATATTTTCCGAAGAAAGTCAAAAACCAGAGCCTGAACATATAAAAAGATGTGAGAAACGCAGTGAAGAGTCCTAGCATCCAGTAAATCCAGCTCGCCTGATACGCACGCCAGAGAATTTCGTCCTTGCTGAAGAATCCCGCGAGAGGAGGAATTCCGGCGATCGCAACCGTTCCAGCTGTCATGGTCCAGAAAGTCCAGGGAATCTTGCTGCGCAATCCGCCCATCTTGCGCATGTCCTGCTCGCCACCAACCGCGTGAATTACCGAGCCCGCTGCGAGAAATAGCAAGCCCTTGAAAAATGCGTGGGTCATTAAGTGGAATACCGCCGCCGAAAACGCAGCCACTCCGCAAGCCATGAACATGTATCCAAGCTGCGAGATTGTCGAATAAGCAAGCACCTTCTTGATGTCGGTTTGACTAATGCCAATCGTGGCCGCAAAGAGCGCTGTTAGTGTGCCGATGATAGCGACCACGGTCAGGGCTGTCGGGGCGCGCTCAAAAATCACATGCGAGCGCGAAACCATGTACACGCCGGCCGTCACCATTGTTGCGGCGTGTATAAGCGCGGAGACCGGAGTAGGTCCTTCCATCGCGTCGGGTAGCCAAACATAAAGCGGGATCTGCGCCGACTTACCTGCTGCACCAACCATCAGTAGCAATGCGATTGAGGTTAGAAGACCTGCGCCTGCAGTTTCTGGGGCAAACGGCTGCACACTCTGAAATACCTGGCTGAAGTCGAGCGATCCAAAATGCTTGATTAATAAAAAGAGCGCTATGAGGAATCCGAAGTCGCCGATGCGGTTGACAATGAAAGCTTTCTTTCCCGCCGACGCGGCAGAGTCACGCTGGAAGAAGAATCCAATCAGCAAATACGAAGCTAATCCCACGCCCTCCCATCCGATAAACATCAGCAAGTAATTGCTGGCCAGGATCAAGGTGAGCATGAAAAACATGAAGAGGTTCAGATAGGCGAAGAAACGGTAGAAGCCGCCCTCTTCCCACATGTACCCGACCGAATAAATATGGATAAGAAATCCTACTCCACTGACGACCAGCAACATGACCAGGGAAAGCTGATCGAGATAAAACGCGAAGTCCGCTTGGAACGCCCCGGCACGAATCCACGGAGCCAGAATCTCAACGTGTGGAAGCGCCAGCGACGAGAATTGTGAAACTACCCACAAGGCCATGGCGAAAGCGCTACCGCAGAAAGTCAGCGCAACAATCGCCACAGCACGCCGCGAAGAGCGGCGTCCTAAGAAGCCGTTGATAGCGGCGCCGATCAGCGGCAGGATCGGTATCAGCCAGAGATGTAGATTCGGTATCATAATTTGAGCAGGTTTACCTGGTCCACATTCAAAGTTTCACGCGTGCGATATACCGCGATGATGATTGCCAGCCCTACTGCGGCCTCGGCGGCGGCCACGACCATCACAAAGAATACGAATACCTGCCCGCTCAAAGCGTGCCATTGCGCCGCGAACGCAACGAACGACAGATTCACTCCGTTCAGCATCAGTTCGATGGACATGAAAATGGTGATGATGTTGCGCTTGATCAGAAATCCTGTGACTCCGCAGGCGAATAAAATTCCGCTCAAAATCAAATAGTAAGAAAGAGGAACCATCAGCCCTCCCTCTTGTTCTGCTGCACGGCTTCCGGCTTTGCCGCCAGCACCACTGCACCCATGATTGCAATCAGCACCAGAATCGAAGTGACTTCGAACGGCAGCAGGAAGTCATGAAACAGAAGCCATCCAATTTGCTGTGGTGACCCCGGCAACGCTCCGGCGGCGACCGAATCCGTTCCGCTGCGTTGCAACAATACCCAAGTAACGAGCGCGCTGGCGGCGAGCATTCCCGGCACACCGATGTAGAGCGCGATCCGGCTCCCGCCGGAGTGAGCTTCTTCTCCCGCGTTCAACAACATGATTACGAAGACGAACAAAACCATGATTGCGCCGGCATACACAATCACCTGCACGGCGGCGACGAACTCAGCTCCTAGCAACAGGTACTCCACAGCCAGTGAGCCCATCACGACGACCAAGGAGAGGGCGCTGTTAATGGGATGACTTTGGACGAGCAGGTTCACCGCTCCAGCCACGCAAATTGCTCCGAAAAATATAAACAGAATCAGATGAAGCATTTTTCTAAGACGACTACGATCTTTTCTTTGCTGCGCAAAGCTACGACCTCAGAGCAACCACTAAGGCTGTAATCACAAGATTTGCAATTGCGAGCGGCAACAAGAACTTCCATCCGAAAGACATCAGTTGGTCATAGCGAAATCGCGGAAGCGTGCCCCGCACCCAGATATAAAGGAACAAAAAAGCAAAGATTTTAGCCACAAACCAAAATACTGGCAGCAAGGCCTGCAGAATGGGTGGCCCAAAAATCGGCCCGTGCCAGCCCCCCAGAAACAGCAGGGTAGCTAAACACGCAACTGTAATCATGTTGGCGTATTCTGCCATGAAAAACATGGCGAATTTCATCGCGCTGTATTCGGTGTGATATCCGGCGACGAGTTCGGTTTCAGCCTCCGGAAGATCAAACGGGATGCGGTTGGTCTCAGCATAAGCCGCCATCAGGTAAATAAAGAAGGCGACAAATTGTCCCTGGAATAGGTTCCAGCGCGGAATGAATCCCCAGAAGTGGCCGCCCTGGGCATCCACAATCTCGCGCAAGCTGAAGCTGCTGGAAAGAATCAGCACGCCGACTAGCGAAAGCCCGAGCGCAATTTCATAACTCACCATCTGCGCGCTCGCACGCAAACCACCTAACAACGAATATTTATTGTTGGACGACCATCCCGAGAGCGCGATTCCGTACACTCCCATCGAAGTGAGGCCGAGCACCACCAGCAATCCGATATTCACATCGGTGATTTCGAGGGGCGTGTGGATCGAGCCAATCGTCACCCAGTTACCCACGGGAATCACCGCGATCGAAGTCAGCGCGAAAACCACCGCAATCATGGGCGCCGCGATATACAGCGGCTTATACACGTGCGGCGGGGTGAGGTCTTCCTTGAACAGAAACTTGACTCCGTCCGCCATGGGCTGAAGCAATCCGAACGGACCGACTCGCGTGGGCCCCCAGCGGTTCTGGATGTGACCTACAACTTTTCGTTCCAGCCACACGGTATAGGCGACCGCGGTTAGCAGAATGAAGAGTGTGAGCACAATCTTGACCACCGACACGAGGATGAACATTCCCAGGCTCAATGCTGCGTCTCTCTCTATTCCTTGTTCGAATCTTTAATTCTGATGGATCTGCAACCCGTGATCGCTGGATCCTACAACCGAATTCTTGAAGCTGTTGACAAAGTTTCGGACAGCCGCTTCATTGTCCATGAGATAACCATGGCCGTTCTCAATCGGCGGCGACCTCTTCCGCAGGTTGTTTGTGATGATTCTCAAGCACGGAATTCAGAGTGCGGGAATAGCGTCCCAAAGTGCCTGAGCTGAACAGATCGTCATTCGCGGGCACGATCAATCCGGGATCATGCAAAGCTCCCGGCCCGGACAACTTTGTATGCTCATCATTCCCAGCCATCAGATTCAGCCTGGAAATGTCGTAGCTGGGCAGCAGCCGTTGAATCTCATCCAGAATAGCGACAGGATCGAACGGACTCATCTTCGGCTCAAGCCCGCGCGCCTCAAGCCAAACGCCATGCCGATCGGCCTCTCCCGATTGCGCCCCGCGTGACTGTCCCATGTCCGCTCGCGTGCCGCGGCCAAAAGGTACCAGCTTCGGAACTTCATAACCGGTTGCGTCGGCGATTCTGACAATCATTTCGAAGTCAGACTTGACGCCGCTGACCTCGCCAGCCTTTTTGATTAGTTGAACATCTCCGCACGTGTTGGTGAACGTTCCGGATTTCTCGTAGGCATTGGCAGCGGGCAGAACTACATCAGCGATCGCCGCGGTCTCGGTTAAAAACATGTCTTGCACGACGACGAAACTTTTCGCCAGCGCAGTCGGATGCAACTTGAACTGATCTACTGGATTTGCACCCACTATATACAACGCCTTCAGCTTTCCAGAAGTTGCGGAGTTAAGCATCTCTGGAAGCGTCATTCCAGGGACCACTGGCATTTCCTGCCATTCTTCCCGGAACTTGCTGACACCGGAGACCGCCTGATATCCCGGAAGCAGGTCGGGATACAAACCCATGTCAGCAGCACCCCGCGAATTTGCGTAGTCGGCAAGGCATGCAAACTTGGCACCCTGGATTCCCGACCCAAACTTGGCCAGCGCAGCAATATCTTTCCCGCGAATTTCCGATCCAAAGATAATGACCAGATTCTGTTCGCCGCGCAGCTTGTCACGTAACGACATCAGCGAGTCGCGCTTGGTTTCGCCGCTTGAAAGTCCTTCGATCGCCGACTCATCTCCGGCGAGAAACGTCGCAAGTTTCGCCTCACTGTTTGCCGGAATCTGCGTGAAGCTCACAGCCTGCCTGCTCAACTTTATTTTCTTCGAATTGATGACGTAGAGGCGGGCGCCGTGCAGCCGCACAGCGTTACGAATCTGCCAGGCGAGCAGCGGATGCTGATCGGTAGGATTGTTTCCAATCAATAAAATGGCAGGCGCGTTCGCAACATCGCGCATACTCGCGGTCAGTTCATCTTTTCCAGCAAGAGCGGCGGCGAAAGCAGGAAAGTCAGCCGTACGATGGTGATCAATGTTGTTGGTCTTCAGCACCACGCGAGCGAATTTCTGAAGTAGATAATTTTCTTCGTTGGTGGTGCGATTCGATCCGATGACTCCGATGGCGCCTCCGCCATTTGTGTCGCGAATCTCCCCCAGTCTTTTCCCGATAAGCTTAAATGCTTCTTCCCACGTCGCGGGTGTGAGCCGTCCATCTTTGCGGATCAGCGGTTGCGTAAGCCGGTCTTCGTGATTCGCGAAATCGAAAGCGTAGCGGCCTTTGATGCAGAGAAAATCTCCGTTCACTCCACTCTTGTCTCGGTTATCTCCCCGGACAATCTCCATCCCCGTGTCAGATCGTCGAACTCCTAGCGTTGTCTTGCATCCATCCGCGCAATGAGTGCAAGTCGTGCCAACGTGATTCATCTCCCACGGGCGCGTCTTGTAGCGGTAAGCACCCGAGGTGAGCGCGCCCACAGGGCAGATGTCAATGCACATGCCGCATTCTTCGCACTCGAGATGATCTTCTTTATTAGGAGCGATGACGGAACTCACTCCGCGATTCTGTACGCCCAGCGCCCACACATCCATTCCTTCGCCGCACACCCGCACGCAGCGATAACACAAGATGCACCGAGGACGATCAAAAAACACCACCGGAGACCATTGCTGCTCTTCTTTGTGGTTCTTCGGCTCCATGTATTTCGATTCCGCCGCGCCGTAGGAGAAAGTCATGTCCTGCAGTTCGCACTCGCCGCCCGCATCGCACACTGGGCAATCCAGCGGGTGATTTCCCAACAGCAGTTCCACCATGGACTTCCGCGCCTGCTTAATCTCGTCACTCTCGGTAGTTACCGCCATGCCTTCGGTGATCACCGTCGTGCATGCCGTCTGCAATTTCGGCATCTTCTCGACTTTAACCAGGCACATACGGCAAGCGCCCTGCAGCGACAAGTTCGGGTAATAACAAAAGGAGGGAACTTCGATCCCCACCGTTTTGCAGGCTTCGATCAGCAGGGTCCCCGCCGGAGCTGTGACCTTCTTGCCATCCACCGTGATGTTTACGTCAGCCATGGATCCTTTATTATTCTGCGTTCCATCGAACTTGCTCGCTTTAAGCGAGGACCGGTTGCGTGCTCGCGTTCGAATGCTCGAATGGACACGGCCGTCCTTCCAGATGATCTTCGAACTCTTGCCGGAACTTCTTGATAAACGCCATCATCGGCATCGCAGCCGCGTCTCCCAGCGGACAGAATGTCCGTCCCAGCATGTTCTCGGACAGGTAATACATGTTGTCTATATCTTTTTTCAGGCCGCCGCCCTTGTGAAAACGGATCAGCGTCTTCTTTAACCAGTCAGTACCCTCGCGGCACGGAATGCACCATCCGCAGCTTTCATGCTGATAAAACTTCATGGTGCGCAGAGCAAAATTCACGATGCACGCGCTGTCATCGAGGACCACAACGCCGCCCGACCCCAGCATAGAACCCGCCTTCATAAGCGAATCGAAATCCATGGGAACATCAATTTCTTCTGGAAGTAAAATCGGCGTGCTCGATCCGCCCGGCACCACTGCTTTCAGTTTTCGTCCGTTCGGAATTCCACCTCCAACCTCGTAAATCATTTTCTTGAGGTTGTATCCCATGGGGAGCTCGTAGACTCCGGGCCGCTCTAAATTTCCCGCCAGACAGAAAAGTCTAGTTCCGCCATTTTTGGCCGGACCCAAACCCGCGAACCAATCAGCACCACCAAGAAGAATGTGCGGGACGGCAGCCAGCGTCTCCGCATTATTGATCACCGTAGGCCCGCCCCATAGTCCAACCACGGCAGGGAAGGGAGGTCGAATTCTTGGAATGCCGCGCTTGCCCTCGAGCGATTCCATCAGCGCCGATTCTTCTCCCACTTCATATGCTCCAGCGCCGCCATGCCAATAGATGTCAAAGTTTTTACCGCTGCCGAAGATGTTTTTCCCCAGAAATCCTTTTGCGTAAGCCTCGGCTATTGCCTTAAACATGATCTCCGAAAGATAGCGATACTCGCCGCGAATGTAGATGTAACCAACTTCGGAACCGACGGCGAGGCCCGCAATCATTACGCCTTCAATCACTGCGTGCGGATCATGCTCGAAGATCAGCCGGTCTTTGCAAGTTCCAGGCTCGCTCTCATCTCCGTTACACAAAATATATTTCGGTTTTACCGATTGCTTTGGGACGAACGACCACTTCAGTCCGGTGTTAAATCCCGCGCCACCGCGCCCGCGCAATCCGGAATTCTTCACTTCATTAATGATCGCGTCCGGCTGCATCGCCAGTGCTTTTTGCACGGCCTTATAGCCATCAAGTTCCGAGTAGCGATTGATGTCCGTCGCACCTTGGCCAAAGCGCTTGGAGACGATTCTTACTTCATCGGGATGTGAGACCAAATCTGCCATGGAATTTCTACTGCGTGCTCTTCTGTTCGTACTGTTGCAGAATGCCGTCCAGCTTCTCGGGAGTCAGGTTTTCATGGAAATCATAATTTACCTGGACCGCCGGGGCCCAACTGCAAGCACCGATGCACTCGACTTCTTCCAGTGAAAACATTCCGTCAGAAGTGATGCCCTTGTGTCCCACACCGAGTTTCTGTTTGCAATGTTCCAGCAGTTCTTCGCCCCCGCGCAGCATGCAGGCAATGTTGGTGCACACCTGAACGTTAAATTTGCCACGAGGTTTCGTGGTCAGCATGGAGTAGTAACTGATCACGTTATTCACTTCGAGATCAGTCAAGTCCAAACGCTTCGCAATCTCGTGGATTACTTCATCGCTGAGAAATCCGACTTCGTCCTGTGCAAACAGCAAAGTCGGCACCAGCACGGAACGCTTCGTCGGATAATGGGTCAGCATCTCCGCAAAACGCAGTTCGAATTCTTCAGAAAATTTCATTCGCTGTTTCCGCAGACGAAATCTGCTTTCCCTCTAACGATCAATCTCCCCCAACACGATATCTATGCTTCCGATGGCCGCAACCACATCCGCGAGTAGACGCCCTTCACACATTTTTGGCAGCGTTTGCATATTTGCCAGGCAAGCGGCACGCATATGGACGCGATACGGCTTTGCCGTTCCATCGCTGACCACGTAATATCCCATTTCTCCACGCGGTGATTCGACGGCCTGATACACCTCACCTGCCGGAACTGCAAAGCCTTCCGTAATAATCTTAAAGTGATAGATGAGGGCTTCCATTTCGGTCTTCATCTTTTCGCGGTCAGGTAGCACTACTTTTGGTGCATCTGCTTTAATCGGACCTTCCGGCATTCCATCCACTGCCTGTTGCACGATCTTGATGGACTCGCGCAGCTCTTTCACTCGGCACATATAGCGTGCGAACACGTCGCCTTCTTTTGCCACCGGTACATTGAACTTGAAGTTTTCATATCCGGAATACGGCATGTCGCGACGCAGATCAATATCTACTCCACTGCCTCGCAACGTCGGACCACTCGCTCCCAGCGCAATCGCGTCTTCGGCGGAGATTTGAGCGACACCTTTGGTACGCATCACCCAGATTGGATTTCCCGTCAGCAGATTTTCGTATTCATCCACCTTGGAAGGGAAGCGTTTTGCGAATGCGCGCACGCGGTCAAAAAAATCCAGCGGTGGCTCCAGCGCAACTCCGCCAATGCGAAAATAAGAAGTCATCATGCGCTGTCCGCTGACTGCTTCGAACAAGCGCAAGATATCCTCGCGCTCTCGAAAGCAATACAGAAAGACCGTCATCGCGCCAATATCCATTGCATGCGTGCCCAGCCACACCAGATGGGAGTTGATACGAGTCAGTTCATTCATCATGACCCGCAGCCACTGCGCCTTTGGTGGAATCTCCAGTCCCAGCAGCTTTTCAACCGCCAGCACATAGCAAAGGTTGTTGGTCATCGGACACAGATAATCAATCCGGTCGGTGAGCGGCACTACCTGCTGATAAAACTTGGCCTCACAAGTTTTCTCAATACCGGTATGAAGGAAACCAATGTCCGGCATCATGCGCACAACAGTTTCGCCGTCAATTTCAAGAATTAAACGCAGCACACCATGGGTCGAGGGGTGTTGCGGACCCATGTTCAGGATCATGGTGCGGTCTTGGCCGGGTTCGAGCGCGGGAGTGGGACTGAGGTGGCCCATCGCTAACGGAAGCCCTCCACCGGGTAGTCTTTACGTAAAGGATAGCCTTCCCAATCTTCTGGCATCAGCAGGCGCCTCATATAAGGATGTCCATTGAAGCGAATGCCGAAGAGATCAAATACCTCACGCTCAAAATAATTCGCGCCCGGCCAGACCGGAGTAACTGATTCCACAGCCGGGCTTCCACCGGATAATCGCACTTTGAGTCGTACGCGCTCTTTCTTGGAAATCGAAAGCAACTGATAGATCACCTCGAAGCGCGGCTCCGAGGGATACCAATCCACACACGTCACGTCGGAAAGATAATTGAACGGGCACTCGGGATTGTCGCGCAGAAGCAGGCAAGCTTCACGGATCATCGAACGTTCAATATAGATGGAGAGCTCATCGCGGTCGAACTTGGCGCCCTCAACGGACGCCGTGTTCCATGCCAGCAATTTCGCAATTGAAGGGTGTCCCTTTAGTTGCTCCAAGTCCGTGATGGCGGGGGCAAGGGCCACTAGACGCTACCTCTCCGTCCCGCAATTTCTTCTCCCCAATCGAGCGCCCCTTTTTTCCATACATAAAAGAAGCCGACTAGGACGATTACGATATAGACCAGCATCTCGTAAAAGCCAAACATTTTGAGCCTTCTCAGAATTACGGCCCAGGGATAAAGAAATACAGCTTCCACGTCGAATAAGATGAATAACATCGCAACCAGATAAAACTTCACCGAGAAGCGTTCGCGAGCGTCTCCGACTGGAGCCATGCCGCACTCGTAAGGTTCCATCTTCGCTCGCGTCGGACGGCGGTAACCGATCAACCATGAAAGAGACACAACGGCGCCGGCGAATCCACCCGCCAGAGCGAAGTGAATTAATAAAGGCAGGTACCGGGCGAAATAATTGTCGGGCATAGGAGAGCTGTATATATAATTCGCAACAGTGTTGAGTAAACATTCTAGATTAGATTTCAAGTGCAGTAGTGTCAAGGTTTCAGGGTGTCTTTAATCGAAAAACTAGTCGCACTCGACGAATTTTTTGCTGGGACGTGAACGGAATCGCATGATTTTCGGCTTCAATACCGACGTTAAGCACGAGGACACGATTTATCATGTGCAAAGCGAGGCCCGCGAACAGGACCTTCTGCTGCAGACTCAAGTCTTCGTCCGCGGACGTTGCATCGGAAAGCGCGCCACTTCTTATAAAGAGAAGATGCTCGACGGAGCTTTTACCGACCTGCAAAAAGAGCAGACTTTGAGAGACCAGCACCGGCTGGTGCTCGACTCGATTCGCGACGGAAGGCTGGAGAACATTCTGGACCACAAAGATCCGGAGACTCTTGCTGCCAAAGAACTCGATTTGCAATGGCTGAATTCTGATGCTGCTCACGTGGCACAGCAACTGGTGATGCGCCTTAGAGTTACCGACAGTGGTTCAGTAGTCCAGGGTGCTCGCCTGACGGTTCGATTCGTACGTCCAGACTCAGCGCCGTTTTATCTCCAGGTTGTCACCGGCCCACAGGGAGAAGCGGAGATGAAGATTGACGCGGATGATCTCTCGCTGCCAAATTCTTCCCTTTTAGTACAGGCGAGTTATTCCGGACGCACCGCAACCAGAAAATTCCAGCTTCGCAAAGTGGAAGCCTGATGGAACAGCCCGTTTATACCGTGCACTACATCCCACGTCTGCGATTTTCCTGATGGACGCCCGCTCTCATGAAACTTGTTATTAACGGCGAAGACCGAAGCTTCGATCAATCACTTACCCTGGCCTCCCTGCTGGACACTCTTGGCATGAAGGCCGATCGCGTAGCTATTGAGCTAAACCGCGAGATCGCCCCACGCGACGGATGGAGCGTAACCCATCTTTCCGAGGGCGACCGTTTAGAGATCGTGCAATTCGTCGGTGGCGGAGCACTGTCGAGCGCGATCGGAAAATTTCAAGAGAAACTATCCCGCAATTCCCCCGATCTGCCCTTATCCATCAGGGAACTCTACTAGTCACTCTATTGACACAATCTCTTGTTGACAGTGAAGCGCCCCTGCCTAGAATGGCAGAAACAATTTCATCGAGAATTGTTTAAAACATTTTTATGCAAAAAAGCTTTTCGTCGAAAGACGTTGTGACACTCACTG
This sequence comes from Acidobacteriota bacterium, assembly GCA_030775785.1. GTDB lineage: Bacteria > Acidobacteriota > Terriglobia > Terriglobales > Acidobacteriaceae > JALYIM01. The sequence goes on along the minus strand of JALYIM010000240.1, from coordinate 7,154 downwards.
GCATTACAGCCCGCCAGTTGCAGTGGTGGGATGAGCGAGGCATTGTGAAACCGCTTCGGCAGGGGCATCGCCGTCTCTACTCGATGGAAGATCTGGCCGAGATCGCTGTCATCTGCGAATTGCGCAGTCGAGGATTCTCTCTCCAAAGAGTTCGCAAGGTGATGCTCTTTTTGCAACGCGAATTCAGCCAGCGTCTGGCGGCAATTGTGAGTCAGTCTTCCGAATATCATCTGCTAACGGACGGCTCCCATCTGTACCTGCGAACCTCCGCCCGGCAGATCGTGGACATTCTCAAGAATGCCCGGCAACCCATGTTCGACATCTGTCTCAGCGATACCGTGCGCGAAGTCCGCGCGGTAGTGGCTGGCGGCAAGAAACGCAGTTCATGTGCGGCCGCTGGCGTTCACATGACACGCACAAGAAGGAAAGCATCGTGACGATCTACCGGAGTCCTAGGAAAACGAGGAAAAACGAATGATCGCCGAACTCGACGTCCTAAATGAATGGATCCCCGAGCAGATGCAACCTGGCACTATCTTTGTGCTCGAAAATGCGGGGCGCGTGGGAGAAAAAGAAGATCCCTACTGGGCAGTACTGTCCTGCCCGCATTGTGGCACTTTGGGATTGATTACTAGAAAACAGATAGCTGGATTGCTGCCGGTAATCTGCGGCTCAGGACAGTGTTCTGTGCAGTTCTTTATCCACGATAGTGAGATCGTGATTCGCAAACCCTTCTAAACATCCGCGCGACTCGGGCTACGGACAATCTACATCCTGCTGCGAATTTTCTCTGCCATTTCGATTGGGACCTGCTCGACAATCTGAATTCCAAACCCTTCGAGCCCGGCCACCTTCCGAGGATGGTTCGTCAACAGCCGTATCCGTTCTAGCTTGAGTTCAGACAGAATCTGAGCACCAATTCCGATCTCACGCTGCGTTTTGCGCTCACTCTCTGGCGCCGTCGGAAGACGCCTGTCACGATGCATGGTCAAAACGGCGCGCTCGCCCACTTTGTCCACTGAAAATCCTCTTGAGCTCTGGTGCAGATAAATGATTGCTCCAACGCCCTCTTTTGCGATTGCCCGCATCGAGCCTTCCAGCGCGACCTGACAATCGCATCCCGTTGATTTGAAAACGTCCCCTGCCACGCAATGCGAGTGCATGCGCACCAGCACCGGCTTGACTTTGCTGTCGAGTTCGCCTCGGACCAACGCCAGGTGAGAGTCGCCACCATCCACTTCACTCTCGTACGCAATGAGACGAAATTCTCCGTAAGGTGTTTCCAGCAGCGCCTCACCCACGCGATGTACATATCTTTCATGCTGCATCCGATAGCGGATAAGCTCCGCAACGGTCAGCATCTTCATTTGGTGAGCGTCGCAAAATTCGATCAGATCAGGGACGCGCGCCATGGTCCCGTCGTCACGCATGATTTCGCAGATCACACCGGCAGGGACGAGTCCCGCCAGACGAGCGAGATCCACTGAGGCTTCGGTTTGCCCCGCGCGAACCAGCACGCCGCCCTTGCGTGCCCGAAGAGGGAAGATGTGCCCGGGGCGAGCCAAATCAACTGGCCGGGTCGCGGGATCAATCGCAACCGAAATTGTGCGCGCGCGGTCGAAAGCTGAAATACCCGTAGTCACTCCGTCGCGAGCATCAATTGCCTCGCAGAACGCAGTTCCGTAATTCGAGGTATTCTCCACGCTCATCGCCCCAATCCGCAGGTGGTCGAGACGATCTTCGGTCATGGCGAGGCACACAAGTCCGCGCCCACACCTGGCCATGAAGTTGATCGCTTCGGGAGTAACTTTCTCTGCCGCCAGCGTCAGATCGCCCTCATTCTCGCGATCTTCATCATCTACTACCACGATCATCCGCCCTTCACGGATCTCCTCGATGGCGGTTGGGACATCAGTAAATTGCGGCTGTGATCTCATTGCGTCGGTCCATCCAAAAAATCAGGGCCGCCATCACGCGACCCCGTTGGTCCAATCGAACATCTGTTTACAGTGTTGACTCAATTTCGAAGCCCCAAGCTTCCAAAAGAGGCTCGGGAATGTATTTGGAGTTCTTGTTCCTACGGGCCCATTCCCGCAGACGAGTGGAACGCAGATATTGATCAGGAGACAGTTTGTATTCCTTCACAACTTGTTCGAACTCGGTAACCGTGGGAACCACCGGACCTATCGGCTCAGGTTTGCCCCAGTTCGGATTGCCTCGCCGTTTTGCCATGAGTTACGTCCTTAACTATTGGAATGAAGCGAAAGTGCCGCTAAAAACTTAGATTCTGTCCGCTCGGCAGAAGATTCCTCTTGAGTGTTGCCAAACCGACTTCGACCAAAATGAAACAGTAACTAAGGATCGTCGTTTGGGAGGACGTTTAAAGTTGCATTATCTCCGCCCGTTTGTCAATTGATAATTATTAAAGACGCGGTTGCATGGGTTCCTATAACTCGTTGCAAATTAACCACTTGCGGGTCATAGTTGAGCTGTTGGGTAACTGCAGACTGCGTCTTCCTTTGCCATCGAGTTAGTGGCTGCGACAGATTACTGCCGTAATACGCAATTCTCCCTATGCATTGACGATGGGCCATCCGCGAACCTAGAGTTCTGGAGAGAGCCACATCCGCTTCCCCGGGTTGAATAAAGCACAATCTCATGAATCTGCAATCTTTGATTTTTTGTTCTGATGACAAGGTTGTTCGCTTATTGCGCCGCGTCCTCAACGATATGGAGGTTGGGATTGAGACTTGCCCAGACCCGGACAGTGCCATAAGAAAATTGACCCGTCAGAGATTTGAGTCGGTGATCGTGGACTGCCAGGACCAGGCTGCGGCATCGAGCGTGCTAAAAAGTGTCCAATTCTCTCCCGTAAACGGGCGCGCTATCACCGTTGCCATTTGCGAGGGAGGCAGCGCCCTGCGCGGTTCTTTCGATCTGGGATCGCACTTTGCATTGCTGAAACCCATTACGCCGGAACGTGCCCGAGCTACCTTTCGCGCAGTGCGGGCGCTGATGAAACGCGAACGACGTCGTAACACTCGCATCGCAGTGCAGATTCCGGTCATCTTAATTCCATCTGCCGGAGCGAGAATCGGTACCACCAGCACCGATTTGAGTGAAGGCGGGATCTCGGTGCAACTCAGCCAACGACCTAAAGATGTCGCCGACCTTCGCGTTCGTTTCGATCTCCCCGGTACCGAATTCACCCTGGAATCGAAGGCAGAAATCGCCTGGGAGAATTCCGGATTGCAAAAGGGAATCCGTTTCGTTGATCTCGCGTCCGAGACGCAGATCGAACTCAACTCCTGGATCAGCCGTCATTCGCAAGAGCTGGAGCCCGATGACCCTCCGTCCGCGAGCAAGCTTACCGATCTCAGCCTCAACGGATGTTATCTCGAACTGACCTCGCCATTCCCAGTGCGCACTCGTTTAACCCTTTCCATGCGAGTAGCCGACCTCGAAGTTAGAGTCGAGGGAATTGTTCGCGTTATGCATCCGGAAGCGGGAATGGGAGTGGAATTCACTCAACGCACACCTGCTCAACGACAGCATGTGGAAAAATTCATTCACACTCTGACGAACAGCGCGGGCGCTTCTCCCGACTTGATGGTAGAACCGGATTGCATAGATAACAGTACGCCTACGGCTAGCACGCGCTCGGCCGAGCATCTGGACGATCCCTTAGTTGGACTCTTCCTCAGGACCGATCTGAGCTCCCACCATTTTCAGTTGGAACTGAAAAAGCAGCGCGGCGACCACCATGCGGCGCTGACAGCATCTGCTTCGCAAGAATAATTAATAGATAACTAATGCGAAATTACATCTCCAATCTAAGAATTCTCCTCATTTTTCCTCTGCTAAAATCGAACCATGGGGTGCGGACGGGGAGCAATTTTTAGTTTTTGTGCAATTTGCATCCTGTCTTCTGCAGCGCTTTTCGCGCAAACCTTAAAGTATCCAAACGCCTCCGAACCCAGACAACGGCGAGCGTATTTTTAAGAGCGGATGCAACGCCTGCCACGGCGATGACGGGAGAGGAACTCCCAAAACCACCGCAGGTTTCGAGCCTCCAAAAACTTTCCCTGATTTCACCAAGTGCGACCAGACCACGCCGGAACCAAACTCCGCCTGGAAAGATGTGATCGTGCACGGTGGCCCGTCGCGCAAGTTTTCTCAGATCATGCCCGCTTTCGGGGACCTGCTCACCTCCGAGCAGATTAACGACGTCATCGCTTACATGCGCGGATTCTGCACCAACAAGCACTGGGCACGGGGAGAATTAAATCTTCCCCGTGCACTGATCACCGAAAAAGCGTTCCCAGAGGACGAAGTCGTTCTAAGTACGGCGGTGAATGCAGGCGGAGCGCCGGGTTTTACTACCGACATCATTCACGAACAGCGCTTTGGAGTTCACAACCAGATCGAAGTGGATCTCCCCGTCAATGCTCAAGATCAGAACCACGTCTGGCGTGGCAGCGTCGGCGATATGACTTTCGGATTGAAGCGAGAAATGTTTTCCAGCCTTAGGACGGGATCAATTCTCAGCTTGCAAGGCTCAGTCATTCTGCCGATTGGTAATCGTGCCCGGGGATTTGGCAGCGGCACCACGACGTTCGAGACCTTCGCAGCCTTCGATCAACTTTTTCCCACGAATACTTTCGTGCAGTTTCAGTTGGGCGCCGATCTTCCGCGCCATAGTGACATCGCTCCGCAAACAGTCTTTTGGCGCACTGCCGTCGGCCAGAGCTTTGCCAAAGATCACATGCTCGGGCGACTTTTTTCACCGATGGTCGAGTTCGTCGCAGACAAAGATTTGGTGGACCGTTCCAAGACCAACTGGGACATCGTCCCACAAATGCAGGTCACGGTCAGTCGCCGCCAACATATCCGGGCCAACATCGGAGTGCGCGCCCCCGCCAACAATACTGTAAGTCGCTCTCCTCAGGTTTTGTTTTATGTCTTATGGGACTGGGCTGACGGGAAGTTGACCGAGGGATGGTGATGCGCGAGCGCCTTGTGATTGTTGCTCTTACCATGCTGGCACTGTCGCCGACGTTGCTGCATGGTGGCGAGCATCCGAAAGTCACGTCTGAATTTCATACGTCCGATCGCTGCATCGGATGTCATAACGGCATGAAGACATCCTCCGGCCAAGATGTCTCCATCGGATTCGATTGGCGAGCCAGCATCATGGCTAATTCGTCCCGCGACCCCTACTGGCAGGCCAGCGTGCGCCGCGAATCCATTGACCATCCCGAGTCGAAGCCGGCCATTGAAAACGAGTGCTCCACTTGTCACATGCCGATTATGCACATTGAGGCCAAGGCGGAAGGCAAGAAAGCGGAGGTTTTCACTCACCTGCCTTTTAATCCAGATAACAAAAAGAATGATGAGGCCGAGGACGGCGTTTCGTGCTCCGTCTGTCACCAGATTGAAAAAGAGAAGCTGGGTAGTCGCGAGACCTTCAATGGGGAACTTCTCATCGCTGATAAGTCCCCTCATCAAAGCAGGCTCGAATACGGTCCGTTCACCATAGATCCAGGACACATGCGCGTCATGGAGTCATCCACTGGTGGTTTTGTTCCGACATCAGCCCCTCACATTCGCGATTCTGCTCTGTGCGCGTCCTGCCATACGCTCTACACAAAACCTTTGGACAAAGATGGCAAAGAACTCGGTACCTTCCCTGAGCAGATGCCGTTCCTTGAGTGGCAGCACAGCGACTATCCCAGTCGAAGCACGTGCCAGTCATGCCATATGCCGGAAGTCCATGATGCCGCACCCATCACCGCAGTCTTCGGACAGCCCCGCACCGGCCTGCGGCGTCACGAGTTTGTGGCGGCGAACTTCTTGATGCAGCGCATGCTCAACAATTATCGCGGAGACCTGAGCGTAGTTGCCCTTCCGCAGGAACTCTCCGACGCCTCAGAGCGGACGGTAAATTTCTTGCAATCGCAGAGTGCGCGGCTGACCATCAGAGATGTGGAATCGAACTCCGCAGGACTTCACCTCGAAGTGTTGGTAGAAAACCTAAGCGGCCATAAGCTTCCCACCGCATATCCTTCACGACGAGCCTGGCTTCACGTCACTATCCGAAAAAATAATGCCGAGGGAGAAAAAGTCTTCGAGTCGGGAGCGCTCAACCAAGATGGCTCAATTGCTGGCAACGATAACGACGCCGACCCTATGCGCTTCGAGCCGCACTATCGCGAGATAACCAAGCCCGAGCAGGTAGAAATCTACGAGCCGATTTTAGGAGATGCCACCGGACACTTGACCACAGGCCTTCTGTCCGCTGTCGGATACTTGAAAGACAATCGCCTCTTACCGTCCGGTTTCAACAAAGAAACCGCTGAAAAAGATATCGCGGTGGTAGGCGAAGCCGCGCAAGACCCAGACTTTACGGATAAAGGAAGCGTGGTGCGTTACTCGGTCTCAACACGCAGTGAGACGGGACCTTTCTATATCGAAGCCGAACTGATGTACCAACCTATCGGATTCCGATGGGCACACAATCTCAATCCCTACAATGCCGCAGAGCCTAAACGCTTCGTGAACTATTACAACTCGATGTCGTCCGCCACCGGAGTAGTGCTAGCCAAAGCGCAAGCCACGAATAAAGACCCGGATGCCCATTTTGCGGAGTTTCGCAAGGCTGGAAACCGAAGGCAACAGTAAGGAAAACGAACTCGTGTAAGGGGACTTGAACAGAGACGTCGGGACGAAAATTCAAGTGGTGCCCGGGACCGGAATTGAACCGGTACGTCTCTTTCGAGACCCGGGATTTTAAGTCCCGTGCGTCTGCCAGTTTCGCCACCCGGGCGGTTGGTGGAAGTGATTGAATTTAATATATCAGTTCACTGTAGCTGGTCCGACCGGACCTTTAGTGTGCTCCTGAACGTGACTTGTTTGTTGGTCACGCTGTGCTTTTTCTTGAGCCCTCTCCGCCGTTTCTAATTTGTTCATCGCGTCAACTATATCGCTTTGAGTGACAATGTTATAACGCTCGAAGACGCTTCTTGTCTTCCACCCTCCGATCTTTTGAATGACACCCTCGGGTACCCCCGCACGCCTCAGGTTGCGTGCTGCGGTTCGTCGAAGATCGTGGAATAGCAAGCCGGGGCAACCTGCGAACTTGCACGCATTCGTCC
>JALYIM010000239.1 GCA_030775785.1 Acidobacteriota bacterium | reverse complement strand
GTTTTATTGAACGCCACAAGCTCCCACACAGCCTCACAAATGCCGTGCCCGTTAACCGGGAAACAACGAGGCGGTACAGGTCCCCCCTCGAGGCCCGATCCGGCCCTCCACTGTCCATTAGAGGGTCTGCGCGTGAATAAACAATTACCGGAACCATTTTCGGTAAAATCCAGACCATCTACCCAGGGCTTAATCGCGCTTCGTTCTCTCTTTTGGGTCCGTTTGCAAGAGGTCCTCGCTTTGCGCCGTTTTGCAAGACTTTACTATCGATGCGCGCAGAAGGCGGTCTACGCCTCCTCAGGAACCCAACCAAAAATCCGACAGCGTTGATATGCCAGATGAGTACACTGAAAATCCCAAGTCTCAGCGACCGGGTCCGAACTGCCATCACAATCACCGGCGCCGCTAGGGCAATCAAAGGCGTTGCGGCGCCAGAAACCCAATGGGAGACTAAAAGAACAAGCCCCCAATAGAGCCAGACACCGGTTGCGAGTAACAATATTCGCACTTCACGCACGACGCGCCTTACATAATGACCATCAATCGCAGCACGAAGCAGCTCGCCGGGGCTTATGAAGCGACCGCTTCGAAGCCGGTGCCACAGCAACGGCCATGTGCCCAAGGCGTATCCAAAATGATCGACCGCCTTGTCCTCTAAAAACAGGAGTCGCCAACCCTTGACGCGAAGGCGCGCCCCAAGATCGTACTCTTCAAAGGCATGCAGATTCCGGTCTGAAAGGTATCCGACATCTGCAATTGCCGACCGTCGATAGAGGCCACCCCCATTGAGGCAATCAACATCGAGTAAGTCCCTCGGCCTCATTCGATTGAAGCGCTGGATGCGTCCCTGAACCTCAAGGTTATCAGCCCGCATTTCGTGAATATACCCGCCAACGCCGGCAACTGCCGGCTCGCGATCGAGAATGCCAATGGCCCGCTCCAGAAACGGCGCCTTCAATTCCATATCACCATCGAGGATGTAGACGTATTCTCCGTTGCAATGTTGATAGCCGAGCTGCGGACCTACGCCGCAGCTCCGATCACCGGTGCGCTCGAGCTGCACAATCGATACGGGAAACTGCTTCGCAATTTCGATGGTTTGATCGGTTGAAGCACTGTCCGCAACGATCACCTCGCCATCATGATTCGCCAATGCGGCAAGGGAGCTTTCGATAGCTCTGCGGATATTTAATTCTTCATTCAGAGCTTTAATAACGATGCTAACTCTAGCCATCGTTATTCTCTCCTCGCCAAGACATTGGGAATTTTCTGTGGAAAATGGCGAACCTGTCGTCGCCATTAATGACGTTACGCGAACTTTGCTTGCTGATCAAGGATACCATGATTCTCGAATATTCGGCTGATAACCCAGATTTCAATTGAGGTTGACTATTCGCAATCATTCAGGGGACCGCGCGAAAACTACAGCAGCACGCCCCTTGGCGATCCGCAAACCTCGCCGACGGAGATACACCAGCTCGGACGAAACGATCAACTCCGGAGGCTGCATCGACCTTCGGATGCGATGGGGCACAACGGGTTTCCATGCGTTGAACTGTCACTCCGGGCCGTTGTCTGTTCCAAACGCTTGTCGCTCCACGGTAGAAAAGCTTGAACCTCGGGCCGTGGGCCCTATCCAAAGGACGTCCGTCCGCCCGCCGACATTTCCGCCGCGATAGAGACCTTGTTTAACATACACATCGCGACCGGCCGAAACCGGCGTCTTACCGCTGAGCGTCTGCGCAAAGCTTGCTTGTCCCTCGTCACGCCGCCAGATGGTATAGGCACCGGTGCTCCAGTCCACCATGAATATAAAGTCAGTCCATTTTCCCAGTCGTATGGAGCCGCCATCGGTGAACTGAGACTTGTTGAAAACATAACGTTGCGGCCCATTCAAAGTGTTCTGCGCGGCGCTCAACCCGCCCCAACCGTAAAACTGCCAGACGAAAGACCAGCTGTTGCACGTATTTTGATCACCAGCATTGCAGTCGGTTGGAGCGAATGCCGACCAGGGCAGCTGTTGTCCTTGCCAAGTCAAAGGAAAATAATAGCTTGTAGCATAATACTGCGTACCGCTGTTGGCATTTTCCTTGATCGCCTTTCCATTGGCATCTTGCATCAACAGCATCTCGGCTCGTTCACTGTTTGCATTCAAAGCCAGCGGGTCGTCGTTCGGCTGAACCTCAACGCGGACGGCTGCCTTACCGTGCCACGTCAAAAAACCATCAGGCTGAATTCGGCAACTATCCATGGCCTGTTGCCCGGACCATCCACCTGTCCGAACCTGAGTCCAATCCGTGGCGAATGAGATGCCGTCGGGGGGTTTTGGGGTTGCCGGCAGATGGCGAATTTCATGCCGTCCGGGCTGAACCGGCGAGCACTTCTTGGACGCATTTGGTATTTGCGACAAAGGCACCGTGTCGCGTGACTGAGCGTGCGTGCCATTTGGCTGCGCGACAACGCTTAGCACGAAGCAACAAAGGAACAGTGAACGCAGGTTTTCCATCTAGGCCTTTTTTTCACGTTGCACGCTTGTGCCCATCGGGTTCGGACGGGCCCTGAACTTTACCCGAGGCGATAAAAGTTTTTTACGCCGTCAGGTACAAGTGGAGCAAGTGCCGGTCTTCCGGTGATGCAAAGGCTCGTCGATTTCGATTGAGATCGACATGTCGGCTGGTTTCAAATAAACCAAGGTCGGCCGTTAAAGTTTGATCTTTGGGCTAGCGCCATAGAAAGTATGATCCTCTTCCCGCCATCAGATTCACGAAACCCACAACCGCGAGTGCCCGATGGCGTTCGCGTTTATGCTATCGGCGACATCCATGGCCGCGCGGATCTGCTCGACGGGGTGCTTAACCACATCGATTCCGATCTGGCAAAAGCTCCGGTTTCCGATAGCCTTGAAATCTTTCTTGGCGATTACGTCGATCGTGGACCAGATTCGCGCGGAGTCATAGACAAATTGGTCGCCCGCAATCTCACGCATCGGATGGTCTTTCTCAAAGGCAACCACGAGACTTTTTTGTCCCAATTTGTCAGCAAGCCAGCCATCCTCGGTGATTGGCAACGCCTTGGCGGTCTGGAGACGTTGATGTCTTATGGGCTCACGCCTTCCATCAATGCGGACACAGTCACGCAAGCCAAGCTGGCAGCCGCGCTTGACCAAGCAATGCCGCCAAGCCACCGCCGATTTCTCGACGATCTGAAATCATCATTCACGTTTGGCGATTTTTATTTTGTTCACGCTGGCGTTCGGCCCGGCATTGCCCTGGCAAAACAGCGGGAAGAAGACTTGCTTTGGATTCGCCACGAATTCCTTCTTTGCGAAGAGGACTTCGGCAAGATCGTCGTACACGGGCACACTCCGGTGCCGCAGGTGGACATTCGTCCGAACAGAATCAATATCGACACCGGTGCCTATGCGACTGGCAGCTTGACCTGTCTGGTTTTGGAAGAAGACACTATTCGTGTCGTTTGAACGGCTTTGTCGCCGGAGCCTTTCGTCGTCGCCTCGTGAGCCCAGGGGCTCGCACGCTGGCCGCCGCGTAACTTGGGTCACTTCAACTCAAATACGAAGCTCTAAACTTTCGCGCCGATCCGGCTGGTTTTTCGAAATCCACTGCCTCCATGCCTGATCGTGTTTGCTATAGAGTTCCAGCCAGCGTTTCTCTCGGGTCGTCGTTGGACCCCCCTTTTCATCCCAGGCGACGTCGAGTGTTTCGAATTCAAATGTTTCCTCGATTGTGAGACCGATCAGCACGCGCCGCCCAACTTGGTCGACAAAATACCGTCGCGGCGTGTGGCCAGCAAAGTCGGGCATACGGCAGGGTTCCGTGGTGATCCAGCGGCCGTTGACAACGCAGGCCAAATCGCATGCTGCAATACATGCAGCGCGGGATGTCCGCCACCGAATTTGAGTCTTAACC
>JALYIM010000238.1 GCA_030775785.1 Acidobacteriota bacterium | reverse complement strand
ACGAGTTTCGTTACAGTACATCTCCCCTCTACCGCCAATGGACATCTAGCTTTGATTGCGCACCAGTTGCCGATACTTCTTCTGTTGACAATGGGAATGATGGGGATAGCGTTTTCATTGATCCCTGCAGTGATGTGGCCATCGGTGGCTTACATCGTAGAGCAGTCGAAGCTTGGTACCGCCTACGGGGTCATGACCATGATTCAAAATATCGGATTAGCAGGATTCAACCTGGCTGTGGGATGGGCCAATGACCACAGCGGGGCAAACGCCTCAAACCCCGGGGGATATAGACTGGGGATGTGGATCTTTTCCAGCTTAGGCTTCTTGGGAGTATTGTTTTCAACTCTGTTGCGGCGGAGAGAGCAAGGACCGCACGGGCACGGTTTAGAGACCATAACCACCGCCTCTAGGCCGGCCTGAGTCGCCGCCAGTTGGATTGACGTAGGGCTGGCTCACCTTTAGTCTGCGGGCTGGTTAAGTTGGGTAGGCGCTTTTGACGGGTCAGCACTGAAGTACAAGCACGTTCGCGAAGGCAAGCTGTACAACGAAAAGGTATTTACGCCGCATCAGACAAAGTGCGGCCGGAAAAGGCGACTTGACGGACGCTGGGAAACGGAAAAGCGAAAAGCTTTCTGAGGCAGACGCAATTGAGCGTGCGAAACAGGGAGACGCGGAAGCGTTTCAGACTTTGTACGACTTGCACCGTCGCCGGGTCTTCTCGTTATGTTTGCGAATGACCTCGAATACGGCAGCGGCAGAAGATTTAACCCAAGAAACTTTTCTACAACTGTTCCGAAAAATTGGGACGTTTCGCGGCGAATCTGCTTTTTCTACCTGGTTGCACCGGATGGCAGTCAACGTCGTCCTGATGCAGCTTCGGAAGAAGAACCTTCCCGTCGTACCGCTCGACGATACCGCGGAGGGCGAGGAGGACGCTCCCAAGAAAGAGTTGGGAGCTGCGGATAGCAGGCTCACGGGAGCGATTGATCGCCTGGAATTGCAGCGCTCAATTGATTCCCTGCCCCCGGGGTATCGCGCAATTTTTGTGCTCCACGATGTTGAGGGCTATGAGCATAATGAAATCGCCGAACTGGTGGGCTGTTCGGTGGGCAACAGTAAATCGCAGTTACACAAAGCACGACTCAAATTAAGAGAACTCCTCAAGACGAGCAGAGCCGAAAAGGCCATCAAGCCGTAGAGGGGTTTAAAGGCGCAGCAGCATCGGGGAGAGTGGGAGTATGACCTGCAAAGAGTTTGAGAACGTTCTGCCAGAGATTATTGAGGACGCGAGGACCGTCGAACAGCAGTTTCATCTGACGGGCTGCTCTAGTTGCTCCGAGCTGGTATCAGATCTGAAAACCATTTCTCAGCAAGCACGCCTTTTGCAGGAATCTGATGAACCCAGCCCAAGGGTTTGGAATTCGCTTGAACTAGCTTTGCGTCACGAAGGTCTGATCCGCGATTCGCAAGAGCCTTCCACAAGACGAGATGAATCCCGCAGCCGCTGGCGCCTGGCATGGCTAGTCCCAGCAATGGCAGCGCTCCTGATCACAGTAGGTTTTTTGCAGCACCAGCGAAGTACCAGCCCTGGTCCGTCCGCCGAAGTACTTAACGTGCCCGCGGAGAGCGACAATTCCGCCAGATTTAGAGATCAGGATTTGCTGAAGGAAGTTTCCTTACGAGAGCCGGCCATGAGGGAATCATATGGAGCTGATCTCGATAATGCGAACGCCTACATTCAGGATGCGGAGATCACCGCAAAAAACAATCCGAACGACGAAGAAGCGCAGCGTTATGTGATCAACGCTTACGAACAAAAACAGATGATTTATGAAATGGCTTTAGATCAGCCATTGCAATAGACAGGGTCGGAATTACGGAGAGGTAGCATGAATAGCAGTCAGCGCTTTGCGAAGGTGATCGCGGTTCCGGTGCTTTTAGTATCTGCGATGCTCGTTTCGGCAGAAAACGCTCCTGGGCAAAAATCAGGAGCCATTGCATCGGGCGAGAAGAAAGAATACCGCTTCAAAGTGAAGCACCACGCGAGTGTCACCATTGATAATCAGTACGGACCCATTTCCGTAAAGGCGGGCAACGAGAAGGAAGTCGTAGTGACCGCTCTTACGAATTCCGACAAAGTTGAAATTGATCAGGGCAAGACTGGAAACCGCGTGGGTATTACATCCCATCTGCTTCCCGGTGCCAACGTCAATTCTGGAAGAGTACAGTACGAAGTTCTGGTGCCCGCAGACGCCAACGTTACTCTCAGATCCACTAGCGGACAGTTACACGTGGAAAAGCTTCGTGGGGATATCCAGCTGGAGAGTTCGTCTGATATTGATGTCCGTGATCTTAGCGCAGGCCATGTTCACATCAAGACGCTTAACGGACCTGTCACTCTCACAAACGTGCGCGACGGGCACGTTGAAATTACATCAGTGAGCGGCGACGTGAACTTGAACGCGGTAAACGGCCCTTTGGTACAGGTAAATTCCAATACGGGAAAGATTCGGTATGACGGCGATTTTGGCGGTGGCGGCGATTACAACTTTACCAGCCACTCCGGAGATATCGAAGCGATGGCACCCTCATATGCCTCCATTGATGTGACCGCACGTTCGGAGCAGGGTAAGGTTGAGAACGATTTCCCCCTGCAACCCAAGCACACTACCTTCCTGATGAAAGCCGGGAGTGCCTTCGCAGGTACCATGGGAGAAGCCGCTTCCTCGGTTAAGTTGTTTTCCTTCAGTGGTAAAATCCACCTCAAGAAGCGCTGAATAATGAGAAGGCGGAGCGTCTCGTGTACGGCTTAGTTTTCCGCGAGAGCGCCATATTCAACTGAGCCTGCGAAACTGGGTCTGTTAAACATGAGCGCACAGTCTGGCTCAACTTCGGAGCTCCGCGCGTCCGGTCTTAAGGTTAGAGCAATTTTTTTGGTCGGCCACATGGGCGCGGGCAAGAGTTCTGTGGGACGGGCCTTAAGCAACATTTTGAGTCTACCCTTCGAAGATTTAGATGACCGCATTGAGCTGCGTGCAGGACGAACTGTTGCAGAGATTTTTCGGTTAACTGGCGAAGCAGAATTTCGGCGCGCCGAGCACGATGCTCTGCGGGAACTCTTGCAGCGTGACCTCCCGAGGATCATCGCGTTAGGTGGCGGGGCCTTCGCACAAAAGGAAAACGTGCAACTGCTCAGCCGCTCGCATTATGTCTCGGTTTTCCTAGATGGTCCGGCGGAGGAGTTGTTCAATCGTTGTCAGCGGCAATCCCTCCAGAGGCCCTTACTAAGTAGCAAGGAGCACTTTGCCAATCTCTACGAAAAGCGGCGGGTGTATTACAACTCTGCGTCCCTGCGCATTGACACTTCCGGCAAGGCTGTCGAAGAGATCGCCCGCGAACTGGCGAAAGAGTTTGAAGGCCGGTTGATTCAGAAGAATAGCTAATTTAAGGAGCGGCGGCGTGAAGTTAAGAAAACAAGCACTCCTCCTCACCTTCGGCATCGCAGTCTCGGTGCTCACGGTGCAGGCCAAAGATCGAGACAAAGAGAAAGAAAAACAAAAGGAACCCGCCGGTCAGCGCGTAGATTCCGGCTCGTTTGGAATATTCATGAACGGGCGCCGCGTCGCGACGGAGACCTTTTCCATCCAGCAGAGCTCTGCCGGAAGCAACGTGGTATCAGAGTTCAAGACCGACGGGACTGCCGATCAATCAGTGCAATCTTCGGAACTGCAGTTAGGTCCTACCGGCGACCTTCGCAAGTACGAGTGGAGGGAATCCAGTCCAGACAGGGCTACGGTGGTGGTCACGCCGAATGATACTTTTTTGATCGAGCACTACACCATGCGTGCGGAGGACAAGTCTCAAGATCAACCGTTCCTGCTTCCCGTGTCCACTTCCATCCTGGATGATTATTTTTTTGTGCAGCGCGAAGTTCTAGCCTGGAAATATCTGGCCACCGGCTGCCGCCAGAAGCAAGGCCAGGTTCAGTGTCCTCAGGGCCAAAACACGCAGTTCGGGACTTTGAATCCCCACGCACGCAGCTCCATGCCGATTAGTCTGGTTTTTGTGGCTAAGGAGAAAGTTTCTATTCGAGGCGTGGATCGAGAGCTGAATCACATAGACTTGAAATCCGAGACCGGCGACTGGTCGCTTTGGTTGGACGACCAGTTCAAACTGGTGCGCGTACTGGTGCCGGGCGAGAACACCGAAGTGCTGCGCGATTAAAGCTAATCACAGTGATGGTGATAGTGTTAGTCATGAACGCAATTAGTCTTGATGTTTGATGCGCGCACAATCCGTGTTCTGTTGACGGTGATGCTGTTCGTAATCGTCTTAGGGTTTTTGTATGTTGCCCATCACACGCTGGTCGCATTCCTGTTTGCAGTCTTCTTCGCATACCTGGTGGATCCCGCAGTCTCACGAGTAGAAAAGTGGACGCACGGACGTGGACTTTCCATCGCCCTCATCTATCTTCTACTGGTCATTCTGCTGTCAACATTCTTCTTCTTCGTGGGACCACAGATCGCGCGCGAGGCGCAAAAACTCAGCCAGAACATGCCTGCACTTCTCGAGAAAGTGGGCACCGGACAGATTGCCGAGCAAATTGGCGCTAAGCACGGCTGGAGTTTACGTACGATACAGCAGGCAAAAGCGTTCTTGGCCAGCCATCGCAACGATCTCTTGGAAATCGGTAAGCGCGTTGGATTTCGCGTCGCGGAGGTGGCCCAGCAGTCGTGGCTGCTCGTGGTTGTACCAGTGCTTGCCGCTTTTTTCCTGAAGGATGGGCGCAATTTCAGCGAGGTCGCACTCTCCTTCGCACACACTCGGCCGCAGCGCGAGTTCCTGCAAGGCGTGCTCGATGACCTTAACCAGATGTTGGCCCAGTTTATCCGCGCGCAATTAACGCTGGCTGCTCTCTCGCTGGTGGTCTACGTTTCATTTATGGAATTAATGCGCTTGCCTTATGCGCTGGTGCTGGGCACAGCAGGCGGATTGATGGAATTTATCCCTGTCGTCGGCCCCCTGGTCGCCGCGGTTTTGATTGTCGGAGTTTCGTTATTGATGAGCTACCCACACTGGCTGGTGCTCATGGTTTTCCTCGGCGCTTGGCGCCTGATCCAGGATTACGTAATTTCTCCCCGCATCATGGGAAAGAGTATGGAACTCCATCCCTTGGCGGCGATTTTTGGAGTTCTGGCGGGAGCGGAGATTGCCGGCGTGCTGGGCGTCTATCTTTCCATTCCAGTCATGGCCAGCCTGCGCATCGTATGGCGACGCTGGCGGCTGTATGCGGAGAAGCGGCGCTTTGGTCCGCTGAATGATTACTCGTCATTCCCTACTGATATCGCAGCCCGCTCGTGATCTGCGTAAGATGAGGCCCCTTCTCTTTCGTTCTTCATGTTGTAAGATTTCAAGTAGGCCATGCCATTAAAAACTCCTGTAGGAATTTTGGGCGCCACCGGTGTCGTCGGTCAGCGCTTCATACAATTGCTGGAACAACATCCGTGGTTCGAAGTCGCATGGCTTGCCGCATCCGACCGTTCAGAAGGCAAGACTTACGAAGACGCAACGCGCTGGCGACTCAAGACGCCGATGCCAACGCAGGTGGCTGGTATGCGCGTCTCGCCGGCCATCCCCGACGGCGCCCCCAAAATCATCCTCGCCGCGTTGGATGCCTCCATTGCCGCCGAAATGGAGCCCCGATTCGCCAGGGCAGGATGCGCCGTAGTCTCAAATTCCAGTGCGCTACGCATGCAACCGGACGTGCCGCTGGTCATTCCCGAGGTCAATGCCGAACATCTTGAGCTGATCGAATGCCAGAAGTGGCGTCGCGACTCCGGGGGATACGTAGTGACGAATCCTAATTGTTCAGCGATCGGGCTGGTCATCGCTTTGGCGCCTCTCCACGAACATTTTGGCATTGACGCGGTAAGCGTGGTCACCATGCAGGCCGTCAGCGGCGCAGGATATCCCGGCGTCGCCTCACTCGATATTTTGGGAAACGTGATCCCATACATTGCCAAAGAAGAGGAAAAGATGGAGGAAGAAACGCGCAAGCTTCTCGGATGCGTAAATTCTTCCAGGATCATCCCGGCTGAATTTGCCATGAGCGCACAGTGCAACCGCGTGGCGGTAGAGGATGGTCACACCGAATCCGTTTCGGTGAGACTAAAGAAGAAAGCGAACTTTGACGACATCATTCAGGTATGGAGACAATTTCGTGGGGTGACCCAAGACTTAGCGCTCCCTACTTCGCTTAAGAGTCCGATCCAGTACACGACCGTGAGCGACCGTCCGCAGCCGCGACTGGATGTTGACGCGGGCGGCGGAATGACGACCACGGTTGGCAGGCTTCGTCCCTGTGGCCTCCTGGACTGGAAATTTACCGCGCTCTCACACAACACTATTCGTGGCGCTGCTGGCGCCGCTGTGTTGAATGCCGAACTGCTTAAGGTGAAAGGCTATCTTTAGTTCAGACTCACATGGCCGAACAGATTAACAAATCGTGGTTAAGGACGCGCATCGAAGACGGCTTGCGCCGCGGACTTCAGCACGCTTACGAAACGGTGAAGGTTGATCCAGCAACCTTTCTTCTTCACCTGCGGGCTGCGCATGGGGTTCCGATTTCCAGTTTTGACGGTGTTTATTCTGTAGATATTGGAATGCTCGACGACATCGCCGGACAAGTGATTCGCAGTAGCGGAAAAATCGCTGCGGCTGAAGGCGCGGGCTTTGGGCTGGGAGGTTTCATCACGATTGTCCCCGATCTTGGCATTCTGACGGGCATTACGCTACGGACGGTTCAAAAACTCAGTTTGCTATACGGATTCCAGTACAACACCGACGAAGAGACTGCGGAGCTTTGGATTGCCGCCGCCAGCGCCGCTGGAGTTGATATCAGCCGCGACCTGCTGGAGAAAAGCGTGATCAACAAATTCGTGCCCCGAGTGATCCAGCGCATTGCGGTGCAGGCCAGCCGCGAAGTTGTGGAGAAATGGTCCGGGCGTCTCGTCCCATTGCTGAGTTCTGTAATTGGGGCGGGACTGAATTATTACTTCGTTCGTGCCTGGGGAGAAAGAGCTCGCACTCATTTCCGGAATCGCCATCTTGAAGTTCGGAGCCGGATGCAAGGGGAGCAACCGCCGCAATTAAACCCAACCTCGGCTGATTGATCGGATCGTGACCGTTACCGCAGCACGTCCTCAAGCTCAATGCTGCCTTGTGTTTTCTCATCGCGATATTTGACGATCACGGGTGTGTACAGCGACAAATTCCATTCTGCGCCTTGACCTTTTTTCACTGCCCGCGACCCCGGCACGACCACCGCGTTTTCAGGAACCTCGAGCGCTGCATCCGCAGTGCCTCGGTATATTTCGCCGCGCACAAGATCGTACAGCGGAGTCGAATGCGTGAGAATCGTTCCTGCTCCGAGAACTGCACCCTTGCGCACCCACGTGCCTTCATACACGCCGCAGTTTCCGCCCACCAGAACATCGTCTTCAATAACCACTGGAATGGAGTTGATTGGCTCCAGGACGCCGCCGATCTGTGCGGCCGCGCTAAGATGAACTCGTTTGCCCACTTGCGCGCATGATCCTACCAGCGCGTGCGAATCCACAAGAGTCCCCTCATCCACGTATGCTCCTACGTTAATGAACATGGGAGGCATGCAGATCACAGTGGGAGCTACATAAGCGCCTAATCGAACCGAAGAGCCACCGGGGACGACTCGAACGCGGTCGCGCACCGTGAACCGCCGCGCCGGAAAAGTATCTTTGTCCACAAACGACAGGCTAGCGTCTTCGCCCATTTTGCTAAGCTCGCCCAGCCGAAAGCCCAGCAGGATTCCCTGCTTGACCCAGACATTCGTGACCCAGCGGCCGTCAACTTTTTCTGCGGCGCGGATTTTTCCTTGTGTAAGTTCATCACGAAAATCGAGAAAAATCTGGCGCGCTTCAGTATTGCGGTCTATTTCGCCCACCGAAGCCAATCGTTCAATCGAAGTTTTGAGGGATTCCATTGGTGGCTCGATTGAAGATTATCGCCGGATGATTGTCAAATTGTGATGGTCAGATTCAGATCGAACAACTAAGAGAACGGCGGGCGGCCTCAAACGCACTTACACTCACTGCGAATTAATACACCCGGCATCTGATGGGAAGCTTCACGCGCTTCCGCCAGCGAGGGATACGGACCGTGCCAGCGCGCTTTATCGGCCTGGAAGCCGGGGGGATGTGCTTTGCCCCGATTACATTGACCGCAGCTTGCGCGATGAACAATGATCTTGTGCGGACCGGCCGCCCAATTTTCGTACACAAAAAACTCCCGGACATCGGCTGTAGACCCTTCAGGTTTTTTTACCAGCCCCACTTCAATCACGATCTTGTTCAGCCTGGAACGCGTCTCCCGCCTCATGGGAAGCAAAGGCAAGCGATAAACTTCTTCCAGTTTTCCCATCATTGCGAGAGTCGCCTTGACTGGCAGCGGATTTGACTCGATGAAGTTTGCCTGCATCAGCGGATAATATTTTCGATGGATTCGCCTGGCCGTGTCCCAATCGTTCCTGAGAGCCGCTCGGGTCATCTCCGCCATTTCGCCCGGTAACTGGTTCGACGCCACGGAAATCAATCCCACTCCGCCGAGCGCAATGATCGGCAAGGTTGCCGCATCGTCACCGGAAAAAACCAAAAAATGTTCGGGGACTAGATTACAGACTTCCGCAATCTGCGTCAGCGAGCCACTGGCTTCTTTCACACCAACGATATTTGGAATCTCCGCCAGCCGTGCCAGCGTCGGTGGATCAATGTTGACTCCCGTGCGCCCGGGGACGTTGTAGAGAATAATCGGTTTTTCGACGGCTTCCGCAATGGTGCGAAAATGCTGGAACTGTCCTTCTTGGGTCGGCTTGTTGTAGTAGGGAGACGCGCTCAGAATGGCAGAAACTCCTGCTCGCGAGGCAATTTCTTTTGCCTTGGTTACCGCATCTGAGGTGGAATTGGAGGTCGCCCCTGCAACTACCGGAACTTTCCCTGCTGTCGCTTCAACGGTTATATCAACGACTCTCAGCCATTCGTCATGCGTGAGAGTGGGAGTTTCACCAGTAGTGCCGCATGGAACGAGAAAATCTATGCCGGACTCCACCTGCCACGCGACCAGGTTGCGCAGAGCAACCTCGTCAATCGAACCGTCCGCATGGAACGGAGTTACCAGCGCAGTGCCACAGCCTCGCAATTGCATGAAACTAAGATAGCGCGAACTGCTGATCTATCAAAACTGCTTAAGCGCCCGCCAGCATTTCAGCGGAATCATAGCTGCCGCCAGATCTCGTCAAATTTGTAGAATCCCTTTTTACCCTCCAGCCACTCTGCGGCCCGCACCGCACCTTCCGCGAACCCGCGGCGTGATTTGGCGTCGTGGCAGAGATAGATGGTGTCATTAGGAGAATCCATCACAAACTCGTGCATGCCGACGACTTCCCCTTCGCGGAACGAAGTAATTTCTAGTTGAGTTGCTGAAGCTTCCTGAATGATCTTTTGCAAAACTAGCGCTGTAGCCGACGGAGCATCTTTTTTGGTGGCATGGTGGCGCTCGAAAATCTGTCCAAAATATTGGTGCTGCAGAGCGGCGGAAGCAATCTTTGCGGCCTCGAAAAATAGATTAACTCCAATAGAGAAGTTAGCTCCATAAACCAGAGCTCCTCCATATTCCTCAACCATGTTTCGTACTTGTGGCAATTGTTCGTACCAACCGCTGGTGCCCACCACCATACTGGCGCCAGCGTTCATGCTGGCCTGGACGTTGGCAAAAACTGCCGCAGGCGAAGTGAAGTCAAGAACGACGTCCTTGGTAGCCAGCTTTTCTTTGGTTAAAGCGGAGCCGCCATGATTCTCAGCCGAGCGTAGAACCTCCACGTCGTGCCCGCACTGGCGCGCGACTTCTGCTACCAGCGATCCCGTCTTTCCGTTACCTAGCAAAAGAAGTTTCATAGTCACTCAACGCTTGTCACGATCGAGGACAAATGGCCCTTCCTCGCTCCTACTCCATCTTTGAATATACAACCGCGTCCCGATTTGGGTGAACGGATCAAAACTACGGCCTGATTTCGTGTGCTACGATCATGTACTTCTAATGCCAACTGGAAAATTACAAATTGTCCCCCTTGGAGGACTCGGCGAGTTCGGTATGAACTGCATGGCCCTGCGCTGGGGCGACGATATTATCGTCATTGACGGCGGGCTAATGTTTCCTGAGGCCGAACTGCTCGGTGTGGACATTGTTGTTCCCGATATCTCTTATCTCATCGAAAATCGACAGCGTGTCCGGGGAATCATCCTCACGCACGGCCACGAAGATCACATAGGAGCCATTCCCTGGATTCTTTCCGAGCTAAACATTCCGGTTTATGCGACCGAGTTTACGCTCGCCTATGTGGAAGACAAGCTCGAAGAACACGGACTTCTCGACAATGCGTCACTGAATGAAATTGAGCCTGGGAAGAGATTCAAGCTCGGCATTTTCACGATCCATCCCATCCAGGTCACTCACAGCCTGGTGAATTGCGTGGCGCTGGCGGTACACACACCGTTAGGCGTTGTGATTCATACTGGCGACTTCAAGGTTGACCCAACTCCGACAGACAACCGGCTTTTCGATCTGCATTCTTTCGCGGAATACGGGAAAGAAGGGGTCCTCGCATTGATGCAGGATTCCACCAACGTTGAGCGCAAGGGTTACACCCCGAGCGAGCGCGCGGTTCGCCGGAAATTCGACGAAGTATTTGCCCGCACCGAGCGGCGACTTTTTATTTCCTGCTTTTCTTCCTCTATCCATCGCATCAAGCTGGCGGTCGAACTTGCCTACGAGCACGGACGCAAAGTGGCTTTTCTCGGACGCTCCATGAACAGTTCGGCGGAAATTGCCGAGGACCTTGGATACATTGAAATTCCCGAAGGACTTCTGATTCATCCGGGAGAGATGAAGAATTTCGCGCCCGAAAAAGTCTGTGTGCTAATCAGCGGCACCCAGGGCGAACCCATGTCAGCGCTGTCGCGTGCCGCCGTTAATAATCACAAACACGCAAAGATTGAAAAAGGCGATACCGTCATGTTGTCGTCGCGCATTATTCCGGGAAATGAGAAGTCCATTTACCGCATGGTGGACCATCTTTTCCGGCGCGAGGCCCACGTGATTTACGACGACGGCTCCTCGCCTCCCGTACACGTCAGCGGACACGCCAGTCAGGAAGAACTGCGGCTGATTATTAACTTGGTAAAGCCGAAATATTTTATCCCTGTTCACGGCGAATACCGTCAGCTCAAACTGCATGCCGAGTTGGCGGGGGCCATGCACGGGTCGGTCGGTAGCGTGATGCTCATCGAAAGCGGAGACGTCCTCGAAATAGATGAGCTCGGCGCCCGCAAAGCCGGCCGTGTAAATGTCGGACGCGTATGCATTGACTCCGGCTCACGCACGGATGTGGTTGAGGACTTCGTTGTCAAAGACCGTCGTCACCTAAGCGAAGACGGAATCGTACTCCCGATTATTGCCATCAACAAACTCACTGGCCGGGTCGAGACAACTCCCGAGATTGTCACTCGAGGATTTTCCGCCGGGGAAGACGGTTTCCTGAAAGAAGCTCGTCAGATCGTTATCCAGACACTTGAATCCTCGAGCGCGGAAGAGAAGGCGGATTACGGGGTGATTAAGGAAAAAATCAGGAATGACCTGAAACGGTATATTTCAAAGCAAACCCAGAAGCGTCCACTGATTATGCCTGTGATTCTGGACATCTAGCTCATCGTTACTGCTACCGCTTGCGGAGAGATCCATCGTTACCCTGGAAGATATTCGTGCAGCTCAGTCCCGTTTAAGGGGCGTTGCTTTTCGCACACCTCTAATCGAAGCTCATTTTCATCACAAAACCGATCCTGAAGATCATCGCACGCTTTACTTGAAACCGGAAAATCTGCAGCCTATGGGCGCGTTCAAACTACGGGGCGCCTACAACAAGCTCGCTTCCCTTTCTTCCCAAGAACGCAGGCGCGGAGTGATCACCTATTCCAGCGGCAACCATGCGCAGGGGGTAGCCTACTCCGCCCGTGCCTTGGGAGTGAAAGCGGTTATCGTGATGCCCAACAACGCACCTGCCGTGAAGCGTGAAGCCACCGCCGCCATGGGAGCGGAAATCGTACTGGTTGGACCCGGCAGCGAAGAGCGCCAGCATAAGGCGGAAGAACTTGCTGCCGAGCACGGATATGTCATCGTGCCTCCCTACAACGACGAACAAATTATTGCTGGCCAAGGAACCGTGGGTGTGGAAATTCTCGAAGACCTACCCAATGTTGAAACGATTTTGGTTCCGGTCGGTGGCGGCGGCTTGAGCAGCGGTGTAGCCACAGCGGTGAAACTAAGCAAGCCTGGGGTTAAGGTGATCGGTGTCGAACCCGAGCTTGCAGCGGACGCGCAAGCCAGCCTGCGGGCGGGGAGGATCGTAAACTTTGCCGCCGATCAGGTTTCACGCACGGCGGCGGATGGCCTTCGCACCCAGAGTATCGGACCCATTAACTTCGAGCATATTCTCAAGTATGTGGACGACATCATCACCGTGAGCGAACCGCAAATTGCTCAGGCTATGATGCTGCTGGCCGAGGACCCCAGGACGGTTGCCGAGCCGAGCGGTGCGGTCTCGGTAGCGGGATTTTTGTTTCATCGCGATGAGTTACCCAAGACAAATGTCAACGTAGCCGTAATTAGTGGCGGAAATATTGATCCGAAATTGCTTGCAGAAATAACGAGTACAGCTTCTTTCCGCATCTAACTGCAAAGCCTCCGGTAGCACGATTTAGAAACTCGGATTCTCAGATGAAAGTAGCCTCCATTCTTTTCACATGTTTCGCGATCATCCCTGCGTTGCTCGGGGCCGACTATCAGCACGCCACAAATCTGCGCGCGGGGTCCATTTACTTGTCGCCGGATGCGAGTTCTACAAAACTTTCGGAGGTTGATCGAGGACGCGAAATTGTTGTCCTCGAAACCAGCCGGGATTGGGCGCACGTACAGGTAAATCTCGCGGAAGAACGCTCGATCAGTGGGTGGATGCCGGCCAACGGAATCATCCAATCCTCGACGCCGAATGGCGACAAGATTCTATTCGGCGAAGCGATTGACTCGGAGGAACAGGCCACTCGCAATAACGGACGCCACGGCGCTGCGCAAGACGCCCTGCGACTTTATTATCAGGTGTTCGAACTATTTCCCACCTCGCCTCTGGCCGCTGAAGCGGCATATCGCTCCGCGGACATCCGCTGGCAGATGGAAAAACCCGACATCATGGCGCGCCCCTCCGCAAAGGAGCTGGATCCATCTTTGCGGGAGGGCATGGAAGAAAAATACATGAAGGAAGTAATCAAGAAATTTCCCGGCACTAAGTGGGGAGATCTTGCTACATTTCACCTTATTGACAACAAAGTATGCGGGGATTGGCAGGGTAGGTCGAAGTGTCCAGCAAAAGAAGCTGAGATTTACGAAAAATATGCGAATGAACATCCACAGTCGCCATCGGCCGCAGAGGCTCTTTACAATGCGACATGGCGCTGGTCTGCGCTGATCGAGATTTATAAGAGTGAAGATCAGGCCAAGAAATCGTCAGAAGCGAAAAGTAAGGCGGTTACCGATGGACAAAAACTTATTTCGCAATTTCCGCAGAGTGGATGGGCCGCGCGCGCGCAACGACTGCTTTACTACATGGAGAGGAATATACCTACTTACGGAAATGTCAGCGAGTAACTGCGACTCTTAGCCTGAGAGAGAATCAAACCTGCCAGCCGTATCTTGCACCACTTCTGCGATACTTTGATTGATACCTTTTGGAGGACGATTGAACGATTATCTTTTGTCCGTTGTGCTCGGAATTATCGAAGGCCTGACAGAATTTCTTCCTGTCAGCTCTACCGCGCATTTACGCATTGCGGAAGCTCTGTTTCACATCAGCCTGGGTGACGGATACTGGAAAATGTACACCATCGTCATCCAACTGGGCGCCATTCTGTGCCTGCCAGTTTATTTTCGCGGACGCATTGCGAAATTGTTTTCAACGTTTCCGCGAGGCGAAGGTGGACAAACTCCGCTCACCCATCCTCTCGGCCTCACGCTCGTAGCCTTCGTAGTGACTGCAATTCCCGCGTTCCTGCTTACCAAAATCATTGGCAAGCACCTCGAGAATCTACACATCATGGGTGCCGCGCTCCTGATCGGAGGAATCGTGATGTGGATTGTGGACGCCATGAACTCCAAGGCTGAAGCTGCCGGACCAAACGCACCATCCAGCCGCATCCGAACTTGGAAGATGGAGGCCATGAGCTTGGGGCAGGCAGTATGGATAGGCGCCTGCCAAATTTTGTCCGCAGTCTTCCCCGGAACGTCCAGATCAATGTCCACGATCGCAGCCGGGCAGCTTGCAAGAATGTCGCGTGCTACCGCACTCGAATTCTCATTCTTTCTGTCCATTCCAACAATGGTTGTAGCCACGGCCTATGACTTGCTGAAGTCGCTGCGAGGAAAGGGCGCGAATCCGATCGGAGTGTCGCAAATTGATCCTCACGGATGGGTAGTGCTTGCCATTGGCTTCGCCATTTCTTTTGTGGTGGCTTATGCGTCAGTCGCGTGGTTCATGGCCTGGGTACGCAAGCGAGGCTTTGCTCCATTCGCTATTTACCGCATCGTTGTCGGATCGCTGGTGCTCGCATTTGCTTCGCGTATCGCGAGTTAGACCGAGAGTGATGCGCTCCCTAATCTGAGTTGGGAAACCAACTCGATACTGCCGACCCATATCCAGAGTTGTAGCCGCAAGTACTTCTTGGCATAATCAAAAGGCTCTGGCGTAGGTCTGGCAGCGCAGGAAATTTCTGCGGGGCCGCGAAATACGCCCAATGAAAATTTTCTCGACGGTTTTCGCACCCACCAACAACCGCCGGCTCAACGAGCTGGTCGGATTCCTGTTGTGTGTCTCCGCGCTCCTACTTTTCCTGGCACTCGTTTCTTATTCGCCGCTGGATCCATCGTTCAACAGCGCTTCAGTTCTCACTGGCACCCGCGCCGCTCGCAATTGGATTGGCGTCGTTGGTGCTCTGGTAAGCGACGTACTCCTGCAGGGCTTCGGCGTCGGAGCGTTTTTAATGCCTCTGTTTGCTGCGGCTTTGGGATTGCGCTGGTTCCGCTCTCGCCGGGTGGCATCTCCGATCGCTAAATCCGTAGGCGCGCTTTGGTTGCTGCTGTTCGTCCCCGCACTGTTGGCACTTTTAGCCGGTCATTTGCGTTGGATGAATGCGATTCCGCTTGAAGGACTAATAGGACGGGTTTTGGGCGATGTTCTCATCCATTACTTCAATCTCGCCGGGGCCTACATCGTGTGCGCGAGCGTTCTGGCGGTTGCGTTGTATCTGACGACAGCCTTCTCGTTTGCAACCTTGAAATTGTGGGCGCCTACGCGTTTCGCTTTCATCATTGCTTTGTGGAATCGCTATCAGGATTGGAGAACCGAACGCGCCCGAAAAAGAGCGCAGCGGGATTTAGACCACCGTCGCGCTTCTCCAAAACCCGTGATCACAGCGCGCATGGTACCGGCCACAGCCGCAACCCCAGCTTCCCTTCCAACCAGAGCACCGGAGCCTTCTCGCACCGGAATTGATCGCACTTTTGAAGAAGAGGAACGTCGCGCCCAGGCCGCCGCAACTAGGAAGGCCGAGGCTGCACAGGTCGTTCCAGAGGTTGAAGTAACCGAACGCGCAGACACTGGCCAAAAAGCTAAAACAACGATGCCGCGCATCGCCGCTGGAGGTTTCAAACTTCCTCCCAGCAGCCTGTTGCATCGAGCTGACGAACAACAGATCGTGGACGCAGACGAACTGAAACTTCTGGCGCAGGTGCTAACAGAGAAATATGCCGAATTCGGTGTTCACGGTCAGATCACTCAGATTAATCCCGGTCCAGTAGTCACGACTTTTGAATTCAAGCCCGAAGCCGGAATTAAATACAGCCGCATTACTACTCTCACGGACGACCTGTGCCTGGCGCTAAAGGCGGAGAGCATCCTTATCGAGCGCATGGCGGGAAAATCTACTGTTGGCATTCAAGTGCCAAACCGCCAGCGCGAAATTATCTGGCTGCGCGAAAATATCGAATCGCAGGAATTTTTTGGCACGAAATCGAAGCTGACCCTCGCTCTTGGCAAAGACATTAACGGGCGCATCGTCACCGCCGACCTCGCGGGCATGCCTCACCTTCTGATCGCAGGTTCCACCGGAGCGGGCAAGAGCGTGGCCATCAATGCCATGATCATGTCGATCTTATACAAGGCAACGCCGGATCAAGTCAGGCTGATCCTGGTTGATCCGAAAAGATTGGAGCTAGGCAACTACGAAGGCGTGCCGCACCTGTTCACTCCGATCATCACGGAGCCAAAGTTGGCCGCCAACGCATTGCGTAACGCGGTGCGAGAGATGGAGCGGCGCTTGAAGCTGCTGGCGGCGAAGGGCGTCCGCAACATTGACCAATACAACAATTTGTTTGAAGATGGCGGAACTCCCAGCCTATTCGGAGAAACTCCGGATGAATCTCCGCTGCCTTTCATCGTCATCATCATTGATGAATTGGCCGATCTGATGATGCTCGATGCCGGCAACGTCGAAGAATCCGTCACTCGACTGGCGCAGATGGCGCGCGCGGTCGGAATCCACCTCGTTCTGGCAACGCAGCGCCCCTCGGTAGACGTGATTACAGGACTGATCAAAGCTAACTTTCCTGCACGCGTTTCTTTTCGCGTCGCAACCAAGGTTGACTCGCGCACCATTCTCGACGCGAACGGTGCCGAAGCGCTGCTTGGGAAGGGCGACATGCTGTATCTGCCGTCGGGATCGGCCCGCGTCCATCGCCTGCACGCGCCGTTCGTGACTGAAAAAGAAATTGCGGCCGTCGTGGAGTTCTGGCGTGCCCAAGGCACAGCGCAATACGAAGAGAAGTTCTTGCAGGCCCCCAGAGAAGAACGTGAATCAGGAGTTGCTGGTAGTGGGGGAGACGACGAAGGAGAGCATGATCCGTTGTTCGAAGACGCAGTACGACTGGTGCTCGAATTTGGTAAAGCGTCCACTTCCCTGCTGCAGCGCCGGTTGCGCATTGGATACGGACGCGCCGCTCATCTGATTGATCTGATGGAGCGCGACGGAATCGTAGGGGCTGCTGACGGCCCTAAGCCTCGCGAAGTATTAAAGAGACCCGACTGGATTAGCGAAGTAGAACAATCCATCCCCTAGGCGCTCGTTTCTCTCTAGTTTCCCGGCAGCTTGAATTCCACTTTTATGCGGGTTTCGAAGCTAACTGCCTTCCCGTCTTCCACAATTGGCTTGAACCGCCATTGCGAGATCGCGGCGGCAGCTGCCTCCGCCAAAACTGGGTTCCCGCTGATCACTTTAACTTCCTCCACCATCCCGCTTTTGTCCACCAACGTAAGTACTTCTACCGGCCCTGCAATCCGTTGCCGCAGGGCGCTGTCGGGATACACGGGTTCTACTTGATGCACAATTCGTGGCACGGCCCTGTTCGCTGACAAGGCGCCAGCAACCGGACGACGAACAATGGTGCTGTCTGCCTCGTTGTCGGCTTTTGAGCGATAGATCACTTTCCCCTTCTCATAGACAACAAGATCGCCTGATGGAGTTTGGCTACGCTCCTGCTTGGCGAGAGGGCGCGCTCTCTCTAGGACAGCCTCAGTCCCCTTTGAAGAATCTCCCGAGGTTGCGTCTGGCTTGTCTGCTGGCGCTCCGCTCCAAATGGGTGGCTGCTGCGAGGCGGCGACAGAAGGGATACCATGTCTCGATCTGTGGGAATTTCCGTGCCCCCACGACCAACCCAGCAAGAACGCCGAACCGATAACCGCGACCGTGAGAATCGTGGTCCAGTGATCGTTGACGTTGGCCCAAAGGCCACTAGATTGGATTGTCTCAACCGTACCTAAAGCAGCGCTTGAAGAATGTTCTTTTGGAGTTTCAATTTGCTGGATCTCTTTGATCTCCGGGATTTCGGTTAATACGCTCGCAGGGGCGAGCAGGCCTAATATCCG
Source organism: Acidobacteriota bacterium (assembly GCA_030775785.1). Lineage (GTDB taxonomy): Bacteria > Acidobacteriota > Terriglobia > Terriglobales > Acidobacteriaceae > JALYIM01. The sequence goes on along the minus strand of JALYIM010000238.1, from coordinate 16,019 downwards.
AGAACAAAAAGTCATTAGGGATGAGGTCTCAGCGTCCCCAAATGCGTGAGGATATGGAGAGAATACTTCGATCACTCCGAGCGCCGAGGATACCTGGCTTGAATCAAATTCTTGCGCCGAAGGCCGGAGAATTGGCAAAACTAAAATGGATCGGATACCCAATTCGCGGCATACGATCGCGTCCACACGAGAATCAGTTTCCGAGTCCAGGCAGAGCTGCACTTGGCGTGTCCTCAAAGCCATTCCGGACAGTCCCGAATGTTCGTCCAATTCCATTCCCAGGTTAGGGCCGCCAATGCCAGTTGTGGCGCGGCAGACCATGCGGCCGTCGCGAATCAGTCCCACTGCAGCCCCCGCAGCATGGGTGGCCAAGAGGGCCTCCTGGACAATTTCGTTGAGAACAATGTCGAGAGCCAATCCGGCCGAGGAGGCGCCTCCGCCTAGCGAAGAGAGAGTGTTAGCCAGTTTTGATAAGGTGTCTAGGGGTTCAAATCTTGGCTGAAGTTTTGGAGTATCAGGGCTTTGTGGCCCCAATATCAAGTTCTTAGGTAAGGGGTCGGGCCGCGATATGGGTCGGAACGCCATGCTAGTCGCCGGGCTCGCGAGGTGATTTGACCGGAGTGTCCCGCGAAATCAACAACTTGTCAATGAGGAACGCCGGGGGGCGGACAAAGTGAAGCATCGTTCCCCGATTTCCGGACTTAGCGCCAACATACAGTAAGCACCTGATTGAACCGAAAACCACTCTCGTCTAACTTACCTTTAAATCCCCTTGTAAGTCTTCAAAGCGCCCCTCCTCCAGCGGGGCGCTTTTCTCATTTTGGAACCTCTTCCGTAATACATGTTCCACCCCCCTTAAGTAGGGTCTTTCAAATCAAGGCATTAGCCATCCCCTTACTTTAGTAACCGCATCCAATGCCCGTTCTGAAAGGTAGGAATAAATGAAAAATACAAACAGCCTAAAGCTGTTGCTCTCTGGATGCTTATTTTTGAGTGCGACAGGTTTGTCATTTGCTCAACAAGATGTCAATGCCACCCAAGCCGTTCCTGCGGACAACACCAAGATCAACCAACGTGACAGAGACAATTCACAGCCCACAGCCGATCAGCAAAAAGAGGCTAAATCGGACCGCCAGATTGCCGCCGAAATTCGACGGTCACTGGTAAAAGACAAATCTCTCTCTACCTACGCACACAACGTAAAAGTCATTGTGCAAGACGGAGCAGTGACCTTAAAAGGGCCGGTTCGCTCGGACGAAGAGAAGCAGTCAGTCCAGGCAAAAGCTGCCGAGGTCGCAGGCGCAGACAAGATCACAAACCAGATCGAAGTCGCACCTAAGTAGGCAAACGGAACGACAAGTTCTTCAAACAATACTTCTAAAAGGAGATTTATCTTATGGCAGGCAAAAATACCGCAGCATTCGGAATTTATAAAACTCGCGCTAACGCTGAGACCGCAGTTGACGCTCTGCGTCAGGCGGAATTCAGAAACACAGACATTTCAGTCCTCTTTCCCGATAACGCAGGCACCAAGGATTTCGCCCACGAGAAAAACACCAAGGCACCAGAAGGTGCAGCGACCGGTGCAGGCTCCGGCGCGGTCATTGGCGGCACATTAGGATGGCTGGCAGGAATCGGTGCTTTAGCAATCCCTGGCCTCGGACCATTCATTGCGGCCGGTCCTATCGTTGCTACCCTGGCAGGGGTTGGCGTTGGAGGCGCGGTAGGTGGAATCACTGGCGCTCTCATCGGAATGGGTATTCCGGAGTACGAAGCAAAGCGTTACGAGGGTCGTGTCAAAGATGGCGGAATTCTTCTCTCCGTCCATTGCGATGATTCGGCTTGGACCAAGAAGGCCAAGGAAATTCTTGAACGAACTGGCGCGGAAGACGTTTCATCTACAGGCGAGGCAGGAGCAGATTGGCAAAAAAGCGACAAGCCCATGCCGCGCGCCAGCTAGGGGTAGTGCGCAGCACACGTAGCTCACAACGAACATAAGGAGGCTCTATGAGTATCTTCACAATCCTGTTTGTCGTACTGCTTATAGCTTGGATTATGGGATTCAGTGTTTTCCACGTAGCAGGTGGCTTAATCCACCTTTTACTGATTTTTGCCGTGATTTCGCTGATTCTGCACTTTGTGCGGGGTACGCGCGCGGCTTGAAGCAAAGACGCAACACTGCCGGAGGAGGCGATGACGCCTCCTCCGTTTTTTTGCACTAAACCGCCCTGGCTCATCTCTAAAAGCTTCCCACATATCAACTTCCCGAAGTACCCCCTCTTCGGTGAATTTGGATACCTATTTACTCTTCATCCGTCGTCCGCACGACCGATTCTTTGTAAATCACTTTGGTAACTTGCCCGCCTTAGGTGGGGTTCATATTCTTAACTCACTTAGGTCATAGAGCATTTCGGGCAGTGATGAGACCACGATCTGCCTGTGGGGTCTTGGAAACTATGAAGGCGAATGCGAGTTTACGGCGACGTCCGTCAGGCTTCTCCATGCTGGAGCTGGTGATCGTCCTTGCCATCGTACTGCTTGTCGCGGCAATGGCTGTACCCATGGGGATGAGCGCGGTGTCGAACGCCAAACTTCGCTATGCCGCTCTTACTTTTACAGGATTGATACAAGACGCTCGTATAGAAGCTGTAAAGCGGAATTCCTTCTTCAAAATTGAGCCTACGGTGCTTTCCAACGGCGCGACCGGATATTACGTTGACCTGAGCTTGCCCCCAACAGCGAGGCCCGGCGCGCTTGTGACCACCGATCCGATCGCACCCATGGAGCAAGCCATTACCCTATATTTCGGTCAGACTGGTCCAGCACCGAATCAAGCGGCATTGGTTGCGGCCGTGAACTTTACCCCCGAACCAGCCGGTTCAAGGCCAGCCTTCAACGCCCGCGGATTGCCGTGCCTGTCAGCTTCGGCCACGTCCCCAACTTGCCCGGCAACGATCAATGGGGGCATCAATATGGGCTATCTGACGTTTATTTCGCGCACTGCCTTCGGCGCAACCAATTGGAAGGCCGTGGCGATCACACCCAGCGGTCGAGTACAGCTTTGGGGTTACAACGGAGCAACCTGGTCGCAGCAGTGAAGGGGATGAGGCTTCGAGAAGTTTTAGGACTTGAAAATATGAAAAAGCTTAACGCTATTTCGAATACGCCGAAGAGCGATGATTACTCTTCCGAAGCGGGAATGTCGCTGATCGAATTGATGATCGCGATGGTCGTGCTTAGCGTTGGCTTACTAGGCTCCATTTCTCTGATTTTGCTCGGCATGCAAAACAATTCCCGTGGCAGAACAGATACCGCGTCCACCGTGCTTGACCAGGAAATTCTTGAGAAGTTTTCGACGTTGAAGACGTATCCCAAACCGGGAGGGTTCATCAACATTTACGACTGCGCTCTAACCGGGGCCAAGTTCATCAGGCATCAATTGCGCCAGGAGTAGCACCGGCTGGTGCCGGTGCCGCGATCTACACCGCTTCTCCTCCAGCGCCTCTGGCTACGCAGGTGGGAGACATTGATTGGACGCAGGCGGCGCCGGCCTTGGCAACATCGGCTTCTCCCGGGTATGACATGACCTATCAGACTTGCGACGGCGATGTGTACGAGGTGCGCTGGAACATCATGGAGATCAGCCCGAACCCTAACAGCCGTATAAGTCTCTTAACCGTTTCCTCACGCCCGCGATCGGCGGTTGCCTCTGCGGCTGCCTCAAGAAACTTTGCGGTTCTTTATGCGAACCCAACCACGCTGAAGGCGCTCATTGAGAACTAACATGAACGAAACCTCAAAACACGAGTCCGCGTCAATCGGGACGGTTTCTTTTAAAGCCGACGGTTTTTCGCTCATCGAACTTTTGGTGGTGATCGCCATTTTGTCTATCGTGATGGGATCGGCAGTGCGTTATATCAGCATCGCCACGAAGCGCAGCCAGATCGAACAGACGAAGGTTGATCTTAGCCAGGAAGCGCGTGAATTTGTAGATGAGTTTGAACGGGACATTCATCAGTCGGGTTATCCAAATTGCCGCATGTTCAGCACTGGCGGGGGATGTACCCTTACTAGCGATAAGATTTCTGCCGGCCTGGTATCAGTCGCGACCACTGGAATTACGTTTGAAGGCGACATTGATGGGGACGGTACAGTCAACAGCGTCAGTTATCGCCTGGTGGATTCCGCCGGGAATTACCCACCGAGCGGAACCTGCCCTTGCACAATACAGCGTAGTCAAATTGGGAAAGTTCTAGGTGTTGCTCCGCTCGTCCAAGGTCCCGCTCAATGGAGCCAGGAGCTGCAAAACGTTGTCAATAGCGGAGCGCCGGTGGGAGGCGCAATTTACGGTGGGGGTCTGAATATTGCTGGCAACACGGCCTGGGGCGCGACCAACACGGCTTATTACGCTGCGGTCGCCACCTTCAAAGATTATCCAGTGTTTTCGGCTTACGACCAGAATGGCCTGCCCGTAACACTGCCAGTAGATATCAGCACCCCCGCGGGTCAAACCGCAGTGACCAGCATCTCCTCCGTCCGTCTCACGCTGAACCTCATAGGCAACGCCACGACAGGCGTAGACATGCAAACGAACGTGCGCCCGGTTCTGACATTAGTCGGCAGCGGACGCGTCAACAACAACTAAGGAGCGATCACATGCGAAACCTAAAATTTCGGATTCACCGCCCGAGCGATGGCGGAGTGATGCGGAATGACGAACGCGGAATCGCTCTTCTCACTGTGCTTTTGGCTTTGCTGCTAATTACCGCCATCGGATTCGGCATCCTTTTCATGGCGAACACCGAGACTGCGGTTAACGCGAACTACCGTGATACGCAAGTTGGATTCTTCGCCATGCGTTCTGGATTAGAAGAGGTACGCGATCGCCTTCGTTCGAATAGCATCAACCCATTGACACTGCCGACAACCATGCCTGGCAGTGCCGGGTCAATTGTCTATATTACGAACCCGGCCGGTGTGACTGACGTGGTTGCACCAGCAACCGCTGGAAATGCATATTTCGACGATGAGTTTTGTCATGAAGCATTCACCACGTCGCCCTTGACGAATCCCGGTGTAAACATCCCATGCCCCACTTCCTCTGCTCCTCCGGCAGGCAGTGTTGTCAATGTAGCCAGCGTGGCGCCTTACACCAACACCGCCGCTGCGCTTCCATTCAAATGGGTGCGAATCACCAAGAAGCAGAATGGAACGGTAGCAAACGCGCCGGTGGATGCGGCGCAGCCATTAAGTGCGGAAGTCTGCTACAACTCGATGAATAGCTATGAGATTCCGATCACTGCGGTACCGGGCGGATACGCCTCATGCACCCAAGCGCAAGCTGCTGCCGCTGGTGTCAGCCCGGTTTACATCGTAACTTCACTGGCTATTACACCAAAGGGGACGCGTCGCATCGGGCAATACGAAGTGGCGGGCATCTCAATTACGCCGCCCCCAGGAGCGTTAGGACTCGATGGACCGGGAGCGACCTTCTCACCTCGGCCTTCGTCCAATCAATTTTTCATCGCGGGAGCCGACAGCGGCGCAGCTGGATATGCTGCGTGGGGCGGTCCCGGCTCTTGTACGCCTGCGGGACCAGGTACCGTCCCGGCAATAGGCACTGGAGACGCTGCCGGAGCGGCGGCTGTCACCGCCAGTTTAACTTCCAACCCAAATCGCTCGGGTAATTACACAGGTACAGGCGGGACTCCCTCGGTCGTAAACGAAGGCGTCGGTGGGAACGGACTCTATGGCGGTGGGTGGGCCAATCCGGCGACTTTGAACAATCTCGTAACCAGTCTATCCAACGGGGCGGACGTAAGTTATTCCTGTGGCATCGGTTCCCCTTGCAGTCCAGCAGGTCCCGTCGGAACGAATGCTAATCCGCAGATTACGTTTGTCAATGGAGACTTCAACTACGGCAATTCCTCAGGCGCTGGTCTTCTCATCGTCACTGGAACATTGAGTTTCACCGGAAACGCGACTTTCAACGGGCTGATCCTCGTGATAGGTCAGGGAGTCTTTTCTGAGAGTGGCGGCGGCAACGGTGGTTTCAACGGCTCGGTTTTCATTGCTAAGACAAACAGTTCCACTGCACCTTATGCTGCGCTGGCATCTCTTGGGGCGCCGGCTATACACTGGAACGGCGGCGGTAACAGCCAGATTCAATACAACAGCTGCTGGGCCAACATCGGAAATCAGCTTCACTACGCTGTGATTTCCACACACGAAGAAATGTACTAAAGCAACTCGCACCGTTGATAAAAGCCTCACGCGAGTGGGGCCTTCATCTTTGCAAGGGAATCGGCAGATCCAGCGTTTACTCTGAAGTTCGCAGGCCCTTCCGTCGGTAGTCGAAGCGATTTAATCTGCGATATCCATTTAAAATAGAAACAAACCAGCGTCGGAACGAATTCCATATTACGACGGCGTTAAAAATACTCCAGGAAATTTATATTGCTGACTTATCTTCGAAATTTATTGCTCATACTGCTGATTTCCGCAGCCTGCGCTTTGGCCGATAGCTCCGCCTTTGACCTACCCGGACCGAGCGTCAGCGTCCGAGTTACGCGCGCCGGAAAGAGCCTTCCCATCTCTGCGGTTCCGAATCTGCAACCGGGCGACCGGATTTGGGTGCATCCAGACCTACCGACCTCGCAGTCCGTCCATTATCTTTTGATCGGGGCGTTCCTCAGGGGAGCTACCAATCCGCCGCCCGACAACTGGTTCACAAAGGCCGATACCTGGAGTAAAAAAGTTCGCGAGGAAGGGATCGTTCTCACCGTTCCCGAAGATGCGGAGCAGTTACTGCTTTTTCTAGCGCCCGAGACTGGCGGCGACTTCAGCAGCCTGCGGTCCGCGGTGCGAGGAAAGCCCGGCGCTTTTGTGAGAGCGGCGCAGGATTTGAATCAGGCCAGCCTTGACCGCCTGCGCCTCGATGCATATCTTGACGCCGTACGAAAGACTTCCGACACCGCTCCGGAAACCCTTCACGATCGCTCGGTTTTGTTGGCTCGCAGCCTGAATATCAAGCTCGATCACCAGTGTTTCGACAAACCGAGCGAACAGCAGGCTCCCTGCCTGATGCAAAACACCGATCAGCTGGTTTTGGAAGATGGACACAGCCAGTCCATGGTGACCGCACTGACCTCAGGTGCAAGCTCCGATTTAATCGGACAACTGAGTACTACCCGCGTGGCCGGCGGCGGCCTCTATAGTCCCTACGTCGGTGTGATCGTAGACCTGGCGCGGATGATGGAAAGCTTCCGCACCGCCGGTTACCAGTACATTCCCGCGCTCGCTCTCCCTAAATCAGACGCATTAAATCTAAGACTCAATAACCCTCCTTCATTTCGGAAGCCAATGTCGGTGATGGTGATCGGGCTGCCCGCGATCGAGAAAGCGCAAAAACCGCCGCTGCGCGCAGTGGATGCCAATGAAATCTTTTGTTTGCAAAAGCCTCATCTGGTCCTCCCCGTGGAGGGAGCTCCGCTGGTTTTTTCCACGGGATTTGCGCGCAATGTAGTTTTGCGTCTGAAGAACAAAACTGGAAAGCAGATTGATCTGCCCGCAGCCGCGAATCCGATGCGAGGCGGTTTCGCGATTGATGCCCGGAATTTGCAGTCGGCAGCGACCGAGCTCTCTAGCGCTGGGACCGTTGACGGAGTCCTCAGTGGCGAGTGGGGTTTCGAAACCTTTGAAGGCCCGGGCTTTCATCTGCTGAACGCGCACGCCTCCAAGTGGACGGTTCCTCCGGGCGATCAGACGGCACTCATCGTGGGCCGTGACGACACTCTTCACCTGCAATCCGACGCTAGCGCCTGTGTTGATCAGATAACGATGCAAGACGCAGCAGGAAAAGAAGTTGAAGCCACATGGAAAGCACTGAAGGAAGGCAAACTGGAAGTACAGGTTTCACTTAAAAACGAAGCCGCCGGACCTGTCACCTTTCGTGTCAAACAATACGGACTTAACAATCCAGACGAGATTCCGCTGAGAAGCTATTCCGAGGTAGGCCATATTGATAACTTCATCCTGAACGCTGGAGATTCTGAAGCGATGCTAGAAGGGACTCGCCTGGACGAAGTTGCCGGCCTGCAAGTAAGCGGAATTCAGTTCGCTCCCGGCGAATTGGCGCGCGATGGAGAGAAAGATAAGCTGCGCATCTCAGTCCCAGATGCGACCGTAACTAAAAAACTCCACGAAGGAGACAAAGCTGTTGTCCATGTGGCCCTCAAAGACGGGCGCTCGCTGGATGTTCCCACCACGATCTTGCCTCCGCGTCCAAAGGTCGTGCTCCTAAGCAAGAGCGCAGAACCGGGCCCATCGTCTTCATCTATAGGTATTCGTCTAGGCAGCGAGAATGAGCTTTCCCAGGATGACAAGCTGTCTTTCTTTTTAAAGAGCGAAATACCGTCGTTTTTCCCTCGTAACGAAAAAATTGAAGTGGCGGCGGCGGACGAATCATTCCATGTTTTACTTGGCCTCGAGGATGGCAGCCTGGTTCTCCAGGACTCTCAGAACGTGCTGGCGCAACTTGATCCCATGAAAAGCTTTGGCGCTTCGGCGTTTGGCTCCCTACGATTTCGTCCCGTACAAGTTGGCGGACGCAACGGCGATTGGCAGCCACTGACAAGCCTGGTAAGAGTCCCCGCGCTCAACAAAATTCGTTGTTCCGGCAGCGCTGCGGATAAAGAATGTACGCTGAGTGGAAGCAATTTGTTTTTGCTGGATTCGATCGCATCCGATGAACAATTCAAGAACAGTGTGTCTGTCCCGCCGGGTTTTCGGGATTCCACAATTTCGATTCCGCGGCCGACTGGGGACCTTTTGTACATTAAGCTGCGCGATGATCCATCGGTGGTAAGCGCAGTGATGGTGCCTGAAAGTTCCCGGGAGAATAATTCGCGAGCCGAATCATCAAACAGTGCCCGTTAGCAGAGAGCCTTACTGCCCGGTAAACTGAAAACTATTCAGCATCCGTTCGTAGGTAGGACGTAGTTGGCTGAATTCGTTTTCGGGTGCGATGAAAAGCAGATACGCCAGTCCACCCTGCAGGTCTGACACGGTTATCAGCCAATCCCGTTCCGCTAGGGTTTGGCCGCCTTGCCGCACTGGGGACCTGCCGGTAAGGATGACAGACCTTCCCTGCTCTCCACCAACTTGTGCGTCTTGGGAATTTCCAGACGCCCGCAAATCAGGATTGGATTGCTGCAAGTTTCGTATTAGATTTTCTGTGGCTTGATCCAGAGAAGAACTTGCACTACTGTTCCTCACAGATCCGATAATTACGCCGTAAGCAATTGTTCCATCTGAAGTGCCCGCCGAGGGAGCGATGGTTAGCGCCGAGTTTTGGTCTTCTATTGGCCGCCAATTGTCTGGGTAGGAAATGCGAAACGTTCCCTTGCTCCACTCAGCCAGGTTGTTGCTGGGACGCACTTGCTGGTAAGTGACGCTGGACAACGAACCGGACGCGGCATCAGTTGTGCTTGGAGAGTTCGCTGGAGTAACTCCACCCTGCTTGTTTTGTTGGGCCCATAGTCCCTGCTTCGCACCGTCGGCTATCTGCTGCGCGCTATAGACCTTCAAAGTTGCAGCGTGTTGTTTCGCGCGCAGGAATGCATCGCTATCGTGCTGGTAACGCTGCGGCGGCCAATTGCTTATTTCCTTATCAATTGCAGCTTGCCGGTTTCCCGGATTGGGGTGGTCGCTCAGAAACTGAGGACCCCCGCCGCCTCCCTGTTTTTCGAGCTTCGCAAAAAAATCAGCCAACGCTCGCGGATCATAACCCGCCTTGTACATAATGATCGCACCAACTGAGTCGGCCTGAGCTTCGTCGTGGCGGGAATATCTCATCAGTAAAGTGCCGGCCCCGAGTTGAATTCCTGCACGAGCGAGACTCCCTACTCCTCCGCCGAATAAACCTCCCAAAGCACCCAGCATATTTGCCCACTGATTCTTGGAAGCCTGTTTGGCTGAATGCTGCATGTAAACGTGAGACATTTCATGCGCCATCACGCCTACGAGTTCAGCTTCGTTATCAGCAGCAACAATAGCACCGACATTAACGAACATAGGTCCGCCGGGCAACGCGAAAGCATTTATGTCCTTCTGTGGAATAACGTGGAATTCATACGGCCATGAGTATTCTCGCGGGATAACGGAAGCGAGCCTCCTTCCGAGTTGCTGAATATATTGTGTTTCAGGACTGGAATCTGGCAGTACTGGCATCTGCTTATACACTTCGGCCATCGCCTGCCGGCCGAGCTGCTCCTGTTGCTCCTTGGTCATTGGGGCTTTACCAGGGTCCGGCAGTTGCGGATACGCGGTAGCGGTGGCCGCCGACATACTCTGAGCCAGAGCACCGACGAGGAACAACGCGAGAAACTTGGATTGCCGAGATCGAGAGTTCACTGCTTTTGTCCTGCGCTTTCCTTCGAATGGCGTTCGATCAGCCGTTTAGTCAACAGGACTAATCCGAACAACTGCGTCCACTCTGAAACAATATTACCAACCACTTGGCCCCATTTCGACTGTGAGTCCATATAGACAAAGGCCGTCACCCACGCCAGCCCGGTGACGAGCAGAAAGAGACTTAAGGAATGATTCATCAGTTGCCTATGCAGATGGCCCCATCGTCCCAATGGGGGATTTCGGCTTTCGGCAGAGCCTTTTTCGTAGAAGTATTTCGTGGCTAGAACCGTTACCACAACTCCCGTCCAATCGGCGATGGCGTTCCCGAAGAACGAGCCGATGTGGGTGCTGGGATTCGAAACGCTGTACATCACGGTCCAGAAAATCAGAATTACACAGCAGGCAATACTAAGCGAATGGCTCCGTAGGAAAGATTCCTGGGCAGGTTGATTAGCGCGCTTATCTACTGAAGTCCTACTTTTTTGGTTCCGCGACTCCGATGACTGTCGCTGGTTCATGCAGCAACCCCCAAATCAAACTGACCAGCAAATCAAACGGCGAAGTTATTTGGAGGCTAGAGACTCGATCGTGCTGACCAGATTACTGCTGAGATTGTCTCCCTTTGAGAGAACGCTGCCGATCCCCGCTTTCTGGGCTTCCTTGGTGAGTTGGTCGGAGCGGAACATGGTCACCATCAGCAACGGTATGCCAGGATGGAGGGTGGAGATTTCCTGAGCAGCCTGAAGTCCGTTTTTAATCGGCATGGAGAAATCCAGCACAACCAGGTCCGGCTTCAGCTGCTGGAACATTTCAACCGCAATCTGTCCGTTCTCCGCCTCACCGCAGACTTCCAGCTTGGGGTTTCGCTCGATCAGAGAACGCATCGCTCTCCTGACCATCGGACTGTCGTCCACCAAAAGAATCCTAACTTTCACTCCTGACTCCAGGGCAACTCGTGATTTCGAAGGCCTTTTTCAAGCCTTCTGCACTTTGGATGTGGAAATCGCTGAGGGGTTGTACCATCCAAGATAATGAGGCGGATTCAGCGGAGCTTCGTTCTCCGCAAGCTTCGACGAATATGGCAGTTGCAGGTTTAAGTTGCTACCCCGGGACTTACTGGCAAAGTCGCTTCCACAATCGTGCCACTGGCATCGGAGCGAATTTCCAAGATGCCGCCCAGCTGCCGGATGCGCTCCCGCATCCCTCTTATTCCTACACCCTCCCGATGGGTAATCATTTTTGGCTTGGACGCCATACCCTTGCCCGCGTCTTTGATCTCCACGACCACGCGCTCCCCTACGTGTGCCAGGCGCACCGAAGCCTGTACGCTTCCAGAATGCCGGTGAATGTTGGTCAGACTCTCCTGCACAATTCGAAAAATCGCGATCTCCATCTCTTCAGGCGGACGAACAAAGTCGGGTGGAATATCCACGGCAACTTTTATCTTGCTGCGTTCTGAAAATCCCCGAATGTACCAGGAAAGCGCCGAAGTGAGGCCGGCTTCATCTAGCAGTGGGGGATGCAAAAGATGAGAGAGGGTGCGGATTTCCTTATTGATTTCGGCTATTAGCGCCGCATTCTCGGAGAGTGCGCGCATCGCCGCTGGACTCAATTTGGCGGCTTCAGCCTCAACGGAGGCAGAGTTGATACTGACTGCCGCCAACAACTGACCCACGCTGTCATGCAGCTCACGGGCGATCCGCCTGCGTTCGTCATCCTGCATGCGCAGCAATCGCCCCGAAAGCTCGCGCAGGTTATCGTTGGCAACATTCAGTTCGACCGTTCTCTCCTTCACCCTCTTCTCTAAATCGCGCCGCGACTCCCGCAAGGGGCCAGGGGGCGGCGACTGCAACTGCGCCATGCTCCCATTGTCATGAATGATGCCAACCATCCCCAGAGGCTGCCTGTCACAACTCGAGAGAACAGAGCAGGTGGCAAGAGGTGAAAATCTGGTACCGTCCTTCCCCTTCAATTTCAAAATTCCTGTCCAACTAACGCCATTAGCTAGGGTAGCTCGCAGTTGCTTACCCTCATCTGCCAATAGTTCTGCCAGGTCGCGGTTTAGTAAGTCCGCAGCCGACCATCCGTAAAGCTCTTCCGCGAATTCGTTCCAATAGATTATTTTGCCCGCTAAATCCGTAGCAATAAGCGCCGCTTTGATGGAGGCAAGCATCGCCGTCATCAATTGTGCGTCATAATTCATATCCTTCGATGGCCCAGGCTTCATTGTTTCCTAGTCACATTTGAGTGAAGCAGTCTAACATCGGTGTTACAACTCTTCGCTTATTGCGAAAGACCTATTTGAATTACTTCCGCGAGATGAAGTGCGGTTCGATCCGTGGACTGTTGAATCTGCTCTTTGCAACTAAAACCGTCTGCAATAATGAGAGTTGAGGAATCGGCTTTTCTGACTTCGGGCAGCAGTACCCGCTCTCCGCACGCCATTGAAACCTCGTACTTTTCTTTCTCATAACCGAAAGCGCCGGCCATGCCGCAACACCCGGATTCCAGAACGCGGAAGTCGAGTTGCATTTTGCTCATCAGAGATTCGTCATGGTTCAATCGCATAACAGCTTTCTGGTGGCAATGCCCCTGAATAATCGCTTTGCGGCGGAGGACTGGGGGCGAGTAGCGACCGGCCCTCTGTTCGAGAAATTCGGCTAACGTAAAAATGTTCTGTCGCAGGCGTTGCGCACTATGCAGATCGGGAAGCAGGTTGCACATTTCATCCCTAAAGACCGAGCAACAACTGGGTTCGAGGACGACGACTGGAATGCCTTCCTCGATCTGAGACCGGAGCTGATCCAGGATGCGCAGCAGATAGGATTTCGCCATGCCGAGAAATCCGTGATCGTAGAGCGGGCGTCCACAACACAATTGCCGTCTTGGAATCTCGACCTGAAAACCGGCTGATTCCAGTACCAGTAACGCTGCTTGCGCTGCCTGCGGAGTGAAGTAATTATTGAAAGTGTCTGTCCAAAGAAGCACCTTCGGACCAGCGCAATTGCCTGCGAGGCGGCGATGAAACCAGTCGCGAAACGTCCGCCTGGCGAACCGTGGTATCTGTCGCTGGCGTGGGACACCAAGAACATTCTTGGTCACGTCTTTCAAGATTGGCATGTTTGCGAACGCGTTGGACAGAGTTGGAGCAACTGCCGCCATCCGGGCCCACTTGTCAATCCATCCAAAGGCATAAGAATTCAGCGGACGCCATCGGCCATCCCAATAATGCGCCAGGAATTCCGCTTTATAAGTCGCCATGTCAACGTTGACGGGGCATTCCGTCTTACAGCCTTTGCAGGCAAGACATAAATCCAGTGCTTCTTTCACGTTGTCATCGCGCCACCCATCTTTTAGAACTTCGCCGTTCAGCATCTCCCAGAGAAGATGCGCTCTTCCACGAGTGGAATGTTTTTCATCACGCGTCACCATGAAACTCGGACACATAGTGCTTTCTGCACCGCCTGCATCCCCTCTTCTGCATTTGCCTACTCCAACGCAGCGTTCGACCGCGTTAGCGAAGTTCCTGTTGTCTTCGATGAAAGAGAAATGAGTGCTCATCTTACCCATCACGTGCTTTTGGACTCGCAGATTTTCGTCAATGCGATAGGGATCAACAACTTTTCCCGGATTCATTTTCCAAGCTGGATCCCAGATGGATTTGAATTCGCGAAAAGCTTGCACCAGTTCCGGTCCGAACATCTTGTGGAGGAACTCGCCCCGCGCTTGGCCGTCCCCGTGCTCTCCTGAAAGCGATCCGCCGTAGCTGACCACCAGATCGGTTGCATCTTCCATGAATGCGCGCCACTTGGTAACGCCCGTGGCACTCTGAAAGTCGAAATTCACGCGATTATGAACGCAACCTTGTCCGAAGTGCCCGTAGAGGACCGACTGGTAGGAATATCTATCAAAGAGACCTTGCAAGTCGCGAAGATAGCCGCCAAGCTTTTCAGGAGAGACAGCGGAATCTTCCCAACCTTCCCATGCAGGATCGCGCCCGGGAACAAAAGAGTTCGCACCCAGGGCCGACTCCCGTATCGCCCAGATCCTGCTTTGTTCCCTAGGATCAAGGTAGACCTTCACGCTTGGCCAGCCACTGCCGGGAAGGGACTGCGTCATGCGATTCACGCGATCCTCGACTTCCTGCCGCGTGCTTCCGCCGAACTCTACCAGTAACCATCCCTTCCCTTCCGGCAAGTTGCTCAAGTATTCCCGCTGTAACAGATTCTTGGCCTCGATATTCTTTGTTGTTACATCGTCAAAGCCTTCCAACCCGATGGGACCGAAAGAAACAATCTCGGCGACATGATCAGCGGCTTGAAATATGTCCGGATAACCGAGCACCACCATCACGCGATAAGGAGAGTGCGGTACCAATTGGACTTTCGCTTCAAGCATGGTCACGCAAGTTGATTCTGTTCCAACTAATGCGCGCGCAAGATTGAAGCGGCCGTCAGCTCCGGGCAGCAATTGATCGAGGTTGTAACCTGACACTCGCCGCGGAATATTCGGATAGCGCGTGCGAATGAGATCGGCATAACGTTCGCGCAGCGACTTCAGCCTGGAATAAATCTCGCCCTCGCGGCCGCCTTTCGAGATCTTACTTTCCAGGGCGTATGCGTCCGTCCAACCAACAGTCATGCGAGTCCCGTCGTACAGCAACACTTCCATTTCAATTACATTGTCGTCCGCTTTGCCCGAGGACTGAGAGTGAACGCCGCAGGAGTTGTTGCCTAGCATTCCTCCGAAGGTGCAATAGGCGTGAGTGGCAGGGTCCGGACCCCAGGTCAATCCGTGAGGGATCGCCGCGAGTCGCAACTGATCGCACACCACCCCGGGCTGCACGCGCGCGAAACCCTCGGATGGATTCAGTTCCACAATTTTGTTCAGGTATTTCGTCCAATCAATGACCACCGCAACATTGCAGCACTGGCCCGCGAGACTGGTGCCTGCGCCCCGAGACAGTAGAGGGACGCCAGCTTTTCGGCATACGCTTACTGTCTGAACTACATCGTCCTGGGTTTTGGGAATGACGACACCGATTGGGACTTGACGATAATTTGAACTGTCTGTCGCGTAGAGTGCCCGGCTGGCTTCTTCGAAAAGGACTTTTCCCTCGACTACTCTTTGCAATTCGAATGCGAGTTTTTCTGCGCCTTCTTCTGAAACTTTGGGCCGTTGGATTTGTGGTGGCGGCAGAGATACGTTCAACGCTTCTCTCCCAGCTTTAGTTGGCAGTCCATTTCACTCCGTTTTTGCATTTGATACTAACTAACCAGGCTTCCCTTGAAACCTTCCGTCCTGATGGGCGCTCTTATCGCGTAGCACTCTTCACACACCCGAGGTGTATTTGTTGCACTCTCGCGCATCACGACGATCTTACTGTAATATGACCGAACTTAATTTTGGAGGGGATCAACTTGCAACTGTCCAACCGCAGGGTAATGTGCGTCTCATTTCTTTTCTTAGCATTCCTTTCTTCGACTTTTCTGACAGTGACCTCCCCAGCGCAGAGCGAACGCAAACATGACAAGCGTTCAGCACGATTCGACAACAAGGATTCTGCTAAGGATCAGCGCGAACAAAGTGCGTCAACTGCCATGGGT
>JALYIM010000237.1 GCA_030775785.1 Acidobacteriota bacterium | reverse complement strand
TTTGGGGCAGAGGTCCAAAGCGACGGCTCGGTTCGGTTTCGTCTCTGGGCTCCCGCTGCGAATGCCGTGAGTGTGAGTCTTGCGGACGGTCTCGACCTCCCGCTGAACAGAAGGGAGGACGGCTGGTTCGAGATGATTACTTCCTCCGCCAAGGCGGGCGATCTCTATCAATATCGAGTCAATGGAGATTTGAAAGTCCCCGATCCTGCCTCGCGCTTTCAACCGCAAGATGTTCACGGTCCCAGCCAGATTGTAAATCCTAATGCCTTCCAATGGACGGACGCCGATGCGCATTGGCGAGGTCGTCCATGGGAAGAGGTGGTCATCTATGAACTCCATGTGGGCACGTTTAGTACCGAGGGAACGTTCGCGGGTGTTGAGGCGCGGTTGGATTATTTAGTTGATGTGGGGATTACGGCCGTCGAGTTGATGCCTGTCTCTGATTTTCCTGGCACGCGCAACTGGGGGTATGACGGAGTGCTACCCTTTGCGCCCGATAGTTCTTATGGTCAGCCCGAAGACTTAAAGCGCCTAGTGCAGGCGGCTCACTCCAGAGGGCTGATGATCTTTCTCGATGTTGTCTACAACCACTTCGGGCCCGACGGAGACTACCTGCGTGCGTATGCACCACAATTCTTTACTGGCCGCCACGCTACTCCTTGGGGGCCGGGCATCAATTTCGACGGAAAGGAGTGCCGCAACGTTCGCGACTTCTTCATACACAACGCGCTGTATTGGCTTGAGGAATACCATTTTGACGGTCTTCGGCTTGATGCCGTCCACGCAATTCTTGACGATTCGAAGCCCCACATTCTGATCGAACTCGCAGAGACTGTGCGCCGCGAACTGGAGAACGATAGGCATATTCATCTCGTGCTCGAAAATGGCGCTAACTCTGCGCGCTATTTGACGGCTCCAGCAGATCAAAAAACGCAGTGGTATAACGCGCAGTGGAATGATGATATCCATCACTCCTTTCATGTTCTGCTAACGGGTGAGACCGACGGATACTACGGCGACTACGCTCAAAATCCAGCGCAAAATCTGGGCCGTTGTCTGAGCGAAGGGTTTGCATACCAGGGAGAAATTTCGAAGTACGAAGGGAACGTGCCTCGCGGGGAGCCTAGTCGTGATTTGCCACTGTCGTCGTTCATCTCTTTTATACAGAATCACGACCAGGTGGGGAACCGCGCATTCGGCGAACGCATCAGTGCACTCACCGAACCCGCCGCTCTTAAGGCTGCCGCCGCGATCCTGCTGCTCGCGCCCGCTCCGCCTCTGTTGTTTATGGGAGAAGAATTCGCCGCCAGCACGCCATTCCTTTTCTTCTGCGACTTCAAAGGAGATTTAGCAAAAGCAGTGAGAGATGGAAGACGAGAGGAGTTCTCGCGCTTCGCAAAGTTCAGCTCGCCGGAGACGAGAGAGCGAATTCCCGATCCTAATTCGGAGAGAACTTTTCTGGATTCGAAGCTCGATTGGCATAGCCTAAAACAGAAGTCGCATAGCGATTCGCTGGCGTTCTGTAAAAGCCTGCTGGCGCTACGCCAAGCAAAAATCGTTCCGCACCTGCGGGGCGCTACCGGATCGTCTTCAGAATTTAAGGTTCATGGAGAGAGTACCCTATCCGTCCAATGGAAACTCGGGGATAACTCTGAGCTGACGTTAGTCGCTAACCTCGATCCTGCTGCATCAGTCGCGGGGCCATTGCCTTGCAAAGAAACGCCGGCGATTTATGCTTCAGATTCTTCTGTTGCTGCCGCAATTGTGCGCGGAGCCGAAAAGATCCCGCTGCCGCCGTGGTTCGTAGCATGGTTCTTGAGCGCCTGAAGCAAGGACGCGTGTTCCGGCCTTGTAAATGATTTCGGCACTCCCGCTCAAATCAGCAGAATACAAATTAAAATGGATTCGAAGCAATGACCTCACCTCGCATTCCACTCTCCACTTATCGTTTTCAATTCAATCGAGGATTCACTTTTCTCGATGCCGCCCAGCTCGTGCCCTATCTCGCTTCCTTGGGAGTATCACACTGCTACGCCTCGCCATACTTGCGGGCGCGTCCGGGCAGCACCCATGGATACGACATCATTGATCACAACAAACTCAACCCGGAAATCGGAAGTCAAGAAGATTTCCAGGTGTTTGTAGGAGCGTTGCGAGAACACGGCATGGGTCAGATTCTCGATATCGTCCCCAACCACATGGGCGTGATGGGAAGCGACAACGCATGGTGGCTCGACGTGCTTGAGAACGGACGTTCTTCAGATTACGCCGAATATTTCGACATTGATTGGGATCCACTGAAGGACGAGTTACAGGGCAAAGTGCTTATCCCGGTGCTCGGAGATCAATACGGAGCCGTGCTCGACAGCGGGGAACTTAAACTCATCTTCGATAAACAAATGGGCGAGTTCAGTATTTCCTATCACGAGCACCGCTTTCCGGTGACACCTAGGGAGTATCCCCGGATCCTGGGCCGCGGCTTGGAGCGAATCGAAAAAAGTCTCGACGCGACGCAGGAAGACTTCCTTCACTTTCAGAGCCTTATCGCTTCGTTCGCCAACTTGCCGAGTCGAAGGGAAAACGCTCCCGAGAAAAAAGCAGAGCGCATGCGTGACAAAGAAATTCATAAGCGGCGGCTGGCTTCGCTTTGCGCGCAGTCTCCAGAGATTGCGGAGTTCATCGAATCCAATGTGCGCGAATTCGACGGGAAGGTCGGCGACCCCGCCAGCTTTAATGAGCTCCACGAGCTGATTAAGGCACAAGCATACCGTCTCGCATACTGGCGGGTAGCCGCTGATGACATCAACTACCGGCGATTTTTCGATATCAACGATTTGGCGGGGTTGCGCGTGGAAAACGAGCAGGTGTTCGAGGTCACTCACCGCTTCGTCTTCGAACTACTGCGCAACGGAGTCTTGGATGGCCTTCGCATTGACCATCCAGATGGACTCTATGATCCCGCGCAATACTTTCGCAGGTTGCAATGCAGCGTACAGTCCGACAGGGTAGAGGAAGATTGCGGCTCCAAAAATCTCTACGTCGTGATCGAGAAAATTCTGAGTGGAGACGAGCAGTTACCCAAAGACTGGCCTGTCTTCGGCACCACGGGATACGAATTTGTGAATCTCTTAAACGGCCTGTTCGTTGATCCGGCATCCATCGGGAAAATGGACCGCATCTATCGAGCCTTCGTCGGGCACCGTGTGAATTTCGATACCCTGCTCTATCGCAGCAAAAAGATTGTGATGCACACTTCTCTCGCCAGCGAATTGACGGTGCTGGCGAATCTGCTCAGCCGGATCGCGCTCGCTAATCGCCATACTTGCGACTTCACCGTGAACAGCCTGCGCGAGGCCATCAGTCGCGTGGTTGCTTGTTTTCCGGTTTATCGGACTTATATCTCTCCGCGCCACGTTTCTGAGACGGACCAGGCTTACATCGAAGGTGCGGTGGAATGCGCGCAGCAGCAGGGCGCCGGCAATGACCCGACTGTGTTCGAGTTCCTGCGCGATGTGTTGCTCACGCGACGGGTCACCGAAGGGCAGGGGAAGGCGTACGCAAAAGCAATCACCGGATTCGCGATGAAATTCCAGCAATTCACCAGCGCCGTGATGGCGAAAGGTTTGGAAGACACAAGTTTTTATCGCTACCATCGTCTGACTTCGCTGAATGAAGTGGGAGGCGACCCGCGCCGTTTTGGAGTGCAGCCGGAGACCTTCTACAGCAAAATGCAGGAGCAGGCAAAATCATGGCCGCATACCATGCTCGATACATCCACCCATGACACCAAGCGGGCAGAAGACGTGCGGGCAAGAATTAATGTGCTCTCGGAGATTCCGATTTTATGGCGCAAGCGAGTCCGCCGCTGGCGTGAGTTGAACCAAAATAAAAAAGTGCTGGTCGCGGATGTCGAGGCCCCCTCGCGTAACGATGAGTATTTGCTCTACCAGACGTTGATTGGAGCGTGGCCGCTAGCAGGCGGGCCCGAAACGGATCCTCCATTTTCGAAGCGAGCACAGCAATATATGTTGAAGGCTGCGCGTGAGGCGAAGGAGAAAACGGGGTGGGCGAATCAAAATGCCGAGTACGAAGCCGCCTTGACGGGATTCACGGAGGCAGTGCTCGCGTCCGACAATACCGAATTTCTCCAGGACTTTCTGCCGTTCCAACACCATATTGCCCGTATCGGGATGTTTAACAGCCTCTCGCAAACGCTGATCAAGTTGACCTCGCCGGGAGTGCCTGACATTTATCAGGGCCAGGAACTGTGGGATTTCAGTCTGGTTGATCCGGACAACCGCCGTCCCGTTGACTACGATCACAGACAGAAGGAACTCAAGGAACTGCAAATCTGGGGGACACAAACGGGGGATAAAAGCAAAATTAAAGATCGCGTGAAAAAGCTTACCGACAACATGAGCGATGGCCGAATCAAGTTGTATCTCACGCTAAAGGCTTTGCAACTCCGGAAGACGAATCCAGTAGTGTTCCAGGAAGGCACGTTCACGCCCCTGGCAATTCACGGAATCAAGGCAAAACATCTCGTCGCCTACGCCCGCAGCCACGAAAAATCAACGGTCCTGGTCATTGTTCCCAGGTTGTGCGCGCAATTGCTGTGGGAGGGAACGAAATCGCCCAGCGATCCTGCGATCTGGGGCGACACCCGAGTGGAACTCTCGGCAGAACTCGAGGGGATGGAATTCAAAAATCAGTTTACCGTCGAAGACGTGCATGTCGAGCGCGCCTCCGACCGGTCTACGCTTCAGGTTTCAAGCCTGCTGGCAGAGTTCCCGGTCGCTTTGCTGGCCACTAATCCAAAGCTGTAGCGACGGAAGGGTTCACGCTTGTGCCAGATAGGTTTTGATCGCGCTTTGCGCCTGCAAATCGAGAACTTCTCCCAGTTGGGCGAGGTCGTGAATGAGCAACTGTGGATCCATGCGGTGCTGGTTTTCTTGCGCTAGCATGACCAGACAGCGTCGCAGAAGGTTGTAGTCTTCCAGCACGACTTCAACCGAACATCCCTGCCCAAGGCGAACACGGCCATGTTGTGCGGAAGCTTTAAGCGCCACGCCTGGCATCTCTTTAACGCTATACTTCATCAACTTTACTGCTTCTGCCATCAAGGGCGGGATTGGACTCAGTCGCTTTTGTGCCGGAAGCCGCTTGAGAGTAGGATCACCTTGTGATTCTTGCAGCGATTGCTGGCGTAGCCATTTATTGTTCCGGCTGACGAAGTATCGAAGTCGTTTGCGCGGTTCAGCACCTCGGGTGGGTTTGTGAGAATGACTTACACTATCGCCCAGCTTCTTATTGATCTGATCAATCTCGTGCCGCAGCGCGTCCTCGACTGGTTTGGAATACCGCTCCCCTCGGGCCACGCGGCTTACGTACGAAGGATCCACGCGCAGCTTCTGGGCAACTCGAACATACAGTCCACGGTACAACGTTTGGGGCGATAGGGAAGGGGGTGGCATTGGTGTGGTAGGATTGTCACGAAACATGACGGCCTTTCGTGTTGACTTGTCAACAATTAAGCCATCTGACGATAATGGTTTAACATCGACGTTAAGATTGTAGCAGGTGCCTCATGGGCAAAACAAGAAAACCTGAGGAGAAGGAATGGGCGGCGCGCATTGTGGCGCTGCGGCACCGGCTGAAGTTCAGTCAGTCCGAACTGGGAAAGCGTTTGAACGCCTCAGCCATGGCCGTGTCCCGGTGGGAACGTGCAGTTCAGGAACCACCCGCGAACATCTACATTCAGCTTGGAAATTTAACCGGGGACCCGGAGTGTTGGTATTTTTGGGGACGCACTGGGCTTCATAGCACGGACTTGATGCGAGTCTTACCCGCCATCCGCTCCCGGTTGCAAAAAGATCGTCTCCCTGAAATGCGCATCGTGCAAGCGGGCGCGCACAAGATGTCTCCTAAAGCGGAGCTGATCGCAATTCCGCTCTTGGATGTCACCGCCGCCACCCATGGCGGCAAGGGTGACCCTGTAAATGTGCTTGAGCAGGCGAGGCCCGAGTCGATGCTGGCAGCCCCCAGTGAGTGGTGTCCCAATCCCGCTTACACAAGTTGTTTGAGGGTGCACGGACGTTCCATGATGCCCCTCATTCACGATGGCTACATCATCGTCGTGGACACTCTCCAGACCAGCCGCCAGAAGCTATACGGCGACATCGTAGTAGCCGCGCATGAGCTTCAGGGCTTGATCGTCTCCAGACTGCAACGATTCGATGATACCGAGGTGCTGGTTCCCGAAAACCGGGAATACGACTCAATTCCGATTTCCACCAATGGATGGCGGATTGTAGCCAAGATTTTGTGGTGGATTGGGAAGCCGGCTTAAGCTGCAGAAGCTAAATAATCTCTACCCTAGTTGAGGGTCTTGCCGTCTTTCTGAGGGAAAAACGTTCCGCCACCTAACACTTTCTTTACCGCGTCCACCAAGTCTCTGGCGGCCTCGCCTTTTCCGACAGCGCCCCGAATCCCGCCAGTTTGGAAGTGCTTCATTAAGTCGTCGGAAAGGTGCAGAGAAAACATAATCACAGGAATTTCGGGCCTGACTTTCCCAATCTCACCGGCCGCTTCCAGCCCGTTCATGCCAGGCATGGTGATATCCATGATTATGACGTCAGGTTGAAATTGCACCGACTTCTCAATCGCTTCGGTTCCGTTGCTGGCTTCTGCGCAGACGCTCCAGTGGGGGACAGCTTCCAGCAGATTTCTTATTCCCATCCGCATGACCTCATGGTCATCCACAACTAGGATTCGTACGTGCGTCTTTTCGGTCTCAGGGGAAATCGCGTTTTGTAAGTTCATGATTTTAATAGGTTTAGCAGGGAATCACCTTTTAGACGGTCTTCTAACTATAAGATCTACCAATAGCCTTCCCCACCTTATGACCCTGCGGGTGCCTTGCGCAATGGCTCAAGTGGGTAGGTCATACCACCGTTCAGCTAGCACTAACTATTTTGACCGTAGGTCAATTGCATTATTCGTCAGAAGGTAGTGTGAAATCTTCCATCCACCGCCACTCCCCCATTTTCGTCCCGCACCGCGCTCACCGACCAGCGTTTGTTGATGCGATATTCACCCTGAATTATTTCACTCTGCGGTTGCGTGACGTCCGTCGAAAATGTGAACAGGAAGTTTCTGGTAATGCGATGTTGCACAGCTACGCGCGCGGACGGATTGCGATTGTTGCCACCCAGGAGGGGATCAATTTCCAAGCTTGAAATTCCGGCGAGC
Organism: Acidobacteriota bacterium; assembly: GCA_030775785.1. Taxonomy (GTDB): domain Bacteria; phylum Acidobacteriota; class Terriglobia; order Terriglobales; family Acidobacteriaceae; genus JALYIM01. The sequence continues at coordinate 8,021 of JALYIM010000237.1, read as the reverse complement.
TTTTGCACACTATTGCTGAGTTGGCCCGCGACACCCTGTGCCAAGATGGAATTCGCGCCGAAATTTGTCGGCGTTGACTGTTCGGTTGTTTGGCCGCGCGCAAGCAAATTGATGATATCCACTGGCGGCAGCGGAGGATCGGAAACATAGCTGGTGCGCAATTTGTCGATCGGTCCGACCACCGTGAGGCTGAGATTGTATTGCTGGACCGTCGTGGTGATGAGCATGTTCACCACCGGCTCAGTCTGATTGGGATTCGTAAAATTAAATATTCCGCGCTCCAGCTGATAGCGCCGTTTCATGAAGAAAATATCTCCCGCCGTCACGTCAGCTCTCCCGATTATCACCGGGTTCGACGCTGTTCCAATCACCCTGAGGTTCGCCTGGCCTTCGAGGCTGATTTGCGAAGTGGCGGCGGACAGCTCTTCCGCGGATTGCAGTGTCACGTTCAGCTTGACTTGATCAGCAAAACTCTCGCCGGTAGGCGGAGCACTCGCCCCCGTAAACTGGTCCATGAAAGTTGCCAGATCGAAATCCGAAGTGAATGAAAGACTGTCAATCAGTACCCGGCCCTCAATCGAAGAAGCCTGCGGGGTGCCGTTCAAAGTAAGATTGCTCTCAAGCACGGCCCGAACGCCATCAGGATAGCGCAGGCGTACTGACTTCGACTGTAGAGCCATGTTGAATTGCAGTTGCGGCTCATAAGTCACCGTGCCGCCCGCCGAAATATCTCCACCCCCAACCTTGCCCTGCAACTTTGTGACCTGGACTTCGTTATTAAGCAGATCGAGCGTGCCGTTCAGGTGATCTACGCCCAAGGGAGCGCCGGGAGCGGCAAACGATACGTCCTGAATGAGGACTTGGCCACGAATCTGCGGCTTTATTTCACTTCCTTCGCTATGAACATCAAGCGCAATTACGCCTGCACTTCGCAGGTCAGGACTGAATAGGCTTAACAGCCGAAGGTTAATATTTCCCTTGGCGCTCAAGCTCATATTTCCCGGAACCCCAACCGGAACTCGTCCCTGGAAGCGAATCGAGGTTTCAGTGCCGGTAATTTCCCCAGGTCGGAGGACCAGCATGGAATTCGCGTAATCCAACCGGATCGGTTGCGCAGCTTCAAGATGGACGGCCTGATAAGAGGCAGTCAAGGTGGGAATCTCGAGATGAGCTTCCATTCGCGATCTATCTTTCAACGGACCCTTGATCGTCGCGTGCAACTCTGTTTGTCCTTGGAACCCGTTAGGACGGCTGGGTACAACCATCACCAGCAATGGATCCAAGGGAATTCTGGTGGTGTCAATCTTCGCGTCCGCGTAATACTCCCCGCGAAGGTCTATGGTCCCTTTTGCCTGCACCGAAGCCTCGGCGACGTCCGAGCTTAAATCGAACGATGCGTGATGGTTGGTAACGTTCAGTTGCGCTTTCATGCCGGTGATTGCGGTCTGTCGAATCTGCAGTTTGGGTAACTGAATAGAAGCGCTGAGTTGCGGGTCATCGAGCGTGCCTTCCCCTGATGCCGAAGCATTGAAGGTCCCATTCAACTGCATGTTCTTCGTCTGGACGGCATGCAGCTTGGTTAAGACTATCGCGGGGGCATCCAGACGCACTTTGTAGGCCTTGGTCTTAGGGACGAAAGTTAGAGTGCCCTCGGCCGAACCTGCCGGCATACTAATTTTCAACGAGGAGTTGACTGATCCGTTGGAGGCGTTGAATTGCGCAGCGACGTTTTGCATCGGCTCGCCGTAAACAGTCGCATCGGATAGCTGGACTGATCCGTGACCCATGGGATCAATCTGGCTGCCACGCAGAACAACGTCAGCCGATAAATCACCAGAAACCAGATATTTCATGCCGGCGATCTGCTGTATTTCGTCCACTGATATTTTGCGTATCGAAACATTCGCAGCCAGCGGACTTGAATCACTGTACGACCAGTTCCGCAGTCCAACGTTGCCTTCAAATTTTATCTGACCAGTGCCTGCGCTGATGAGAACACCGTCATGCACGGAAATGCCCGCCGGGCGCGCCTGCGCAGAGGCCCGCAAAGTGCTCCCCCTACTTTCCCCTACTTGAAGGTCACTGGCGGAAATCTGCGCGTCCAAACGAGGCTGTTGCAGTGATCCGGTTACCGTTCCGTTGAGACTTGCTGAGCCCGCAAGCTTGAGAGGTTTGTCTTGCGGATTGCCTGCTTGCTGCGGAACGGAGGAGAAAGCAGAGGAGAGAGAATTCAGCTCGCGCAGATCGCTTGATTTCACCGCAACCCGCAGATTTGAATTGTCGCTAATCTGTCCTTCGGCAACGACTGCTGTGGCCGGAGCAGAGAGCGTGCTGCGCCGCACCGTGATCAAGTTGCGAGCTGAGTCATAACTGACATGAATGGCGCCATTCAGCGGCACGGTCCGAGAACTTGAAGTAGAGTTGGGCGCAGTTGTGGATGCCGCAAGAATGCCTGCATGCACATTGACATCCGAGCGCAACTGCAGTCCCTCCATGCTGCCAGACCACGAAGCGTCCAGAGCGCCTTGCAACGTTCCGGTCAAAGGCAATTGCTTTACCGAGGGATTGTGCACCGCATGTTTTAGGGCTTCGATCGAAATGCCTTGCAGGGCTCCATGAATGTTCGATGCTGGCTTCGCGTCGAGATGCGCCATATTCACGCTCGCGGATACTCGTCCATTCAAAAGCTCGGCAATCATGTCGGGCGCGGTGAAGTTTCCATCCGCTAAGCGAAAGCGCGTCTGGATTCTGTTGATGTAAACATTGCCCTGCGCCGAATTTATTTTCAGGCCATTGCTGCTCACCCTTCCATCCACCGCAACTGCGCGCAGCAGCGATTGATTGAGCAGTTTCTGATACTGGATTGTCCCTGCAAGCGTTACATCTCCGGCGGGCGATGCCCCTGTCAGAAGGCCAGCAATGTCTTGTGTATGAATCAGGGCGTTATAATTGCCGCCCACTTTGGGATTGGCGTAATCGCTGATATTTGCCTGTAGGGAAATTCTCGACGAGCCGAGCGTAAGTACCATGGAGGAAAGCGATAGCTGCGCGGGCGTCGCGCTGAACTGGAGATCGAGTCCGTGCGGCAGAGATTTGAGATTGGTATATTGCACGCTCCCATGATGGTAGGAAACCGAGCCCTTGTAGCGTTTTTCCAGCGCGCTGAAGTTCGTCTCACCTCTGAAATCTCGCACGTCGGCATTAATGAAACTTTTTTGGTCGTTGTAGTAGAGCTCTCCTCCGTTCAGCAGCACGTGTCCGACAGCTAGATCGAAAATATTGGTCGGTGAGCTCTGCTGTTTCGGCGCATCGGGTTGGGGAATATTGTTTTTGCCGTCTTTGGCTACGATCAGGTTCACTACGGGATGCTCGATCAAGAGCTCATTTAGATTCACTTGCTGATGCAATACCGACAGAACCTTCAGCCCCACGGTCAGTTTGTCAACCCGCAGCAGCGGCCTCTGGCTGGCGCTTTCTGTTCCGCGGATGACGATGTCATATAAATCTGCGCGCAAGCCCGACCAATGAAAATCGAAACTGCGGACGTAGACTTTTCCGCCTGTCGAATCGCTTGCTACTTGCATAATCTTCGCCAGTACGTAGCGGTGGAAGCTCTGGCTTTGAAGGAAAACGTATCCTCCAATGCCGATCACCGTCAGCAAAAGCAAGAGCGTTCCGGCAATCCATCCGATGATATTTTTCCAATTCATAAGCGGATTCTAAAAAGCTTGTCCTAAAGTGATAAAAAACTGAGTAGCGCTGATGCCGGTCACCGGGTTCAGGTTTCTGCCCACATCAATGCGAACGGGCCCCACCGGCGTTGAGTATCGCAATCCCACGCCCACGGTGTTTGTGTAGCTATCTACAAATTGACGGAAGTTGATGCGGCTGTACACGTTTCCTCCGTCGTAAAAGAAAACTCCGCCCAGATTGTTGATGATGTGAATCGGGAATCTCACCTCGGAGTTGAGAATGAAAAGCTGATCTCCTCCCACCGGCACCGTGATCACGGGGCACGAAGTGCTGATGGTGCCAACCGGACAGAAATGTACCAAACGCTGCGGACCGGCCTGGTTGACGGGGAATCCGCGTAACGTGGTGCCGCCACCGGCGAAAAAGCGCTGACTGGTAGGAACGTCGGTGCCGGAAAAGGGCTTCGCCAATCCCAAGCGCACGCTGTTCGCCAGCACGATCGAATGCAGGGGCTTGTAATACGCAACTTGTCCAAGCATCCTCGAAAAGTTGACGCTCGATGCCAAAGCCGTCGGCACGATTCTCACATCAACTGTCTGATAGAAGCCGCTGTGGGAGTCTAGAGGCTGATCTCGGGTATCGTGAATCAGCGTGCTGGAAAAGTACGACAGGCGGACGTGGCGGTCCGATTCAAGGACGAGTTCCGGCACCAGCAATTGCGAAAGAATCGTTCTGTTGAAGTCGTAGCGCAACTGCAACGTGCTGGTTTTTGCCCTATTGATCGTCCGCTCAACTTGAAACGAAACATCGCTGAGGCTGGCGGCGAACAATGGATTCTCGGTCGTGCGCTCGCCCGAGAGGCTGACAAGCGTGCTCCAGCGCGTCCCGCGAAAGTGTGGATCGGTGTAGGTTGCCAACGCGCGCTGGTCCAGGCGCGCAACCAAAAGTGAGATGGCCGCAGTCTCTCCCAGCCCGCGAATGTTTCGCCGTGTATATTCGATCGAACCTCGAGGACTGACAAAAGTATTTTCGCTCGATGCAATTTTGGCGCTTCCTGTTCCAACCGTCGGAAGCCCTGGGACGGCGACCGTTCCCGACGGCACATTTCCTCCCCGTCGGGCGATCTGCAAACCAAATCCATAAGTAATCGTGTTGCGCTTGGCATCATGCACTTTTACCAGAGCTTCTTCTTTGGCCTGCGTGCTGACGGGCCGCCGCGGACCTACGCTCGACCAATCGAAAACGCCCAGCTCGTAGAGTTGGCTCTCGGCCGCCAGCAGCTTTCCCTGACTCAGAGGCGCCTCGGGAGTAATGCTTGAGGCCCGTTGAATCAGCGACTGTCGCGCGTGCGTCTTTCCGAGGTACACGACGTTACTGACTTTCACCTGCTGATTTTCGGTGACGTCATAAACAATATCCACGCGCTGCGGATTGTCCGGATGCCGCATGATATTCGCTTTAACTTCAGCGTTTAAGTATCCTCCGTCCAGATAAGTTGCCAGAATTCGGCTGCGGTCATTGGAAAGATGTGCGGGCGAGAATGGCTGTCCCTGACGCAGTTCGAATCCTTTCCTCTGGGTGAGCTGTTCTACAGGAATGCTGAGGTTCCCACTTACCTGCGAGCTATCCACCAGCGTTTGCGGACCTTCTTCAATCAAGAAAGTAACCCCAAGGTTCGGGTCGTGGTCCACCACCTGAGAAGTGACTTTGACACGTTCGTAGCCCTGGTTGCGATAGACGGCGGTAATGTTGTCCGCACTTTTTTTCATCAGTTTCTCGCTATAGCGCCCGTGAGATAAGAATCGGTGCTTTCTGACTTCTACATGAGTGAGCAGTTCTCCGCTTGAAAGATGATGGTTGCCGCTGAAAGCCACGTCCGCCACTTTGTGCCTTCGGCCTTTATCAACGTGGTAAAGAATGGAAATCGTGTCGGCCTCGCGCTTGAACTGAGTGGTGACCTTCGCGTCGAAATAGCCTTTCTCCTGAAAGTATCCTGCGAGGTCCCGCTGTCCCTCAGCCACCAGGTCGCGGTCCACCGTTTCCTCCTCGTAAATCGGAATCAGTTTCTTGATTCGCCGGTTAGATAAAAAAGGCAGCCACGAAAGGCGGGCGCCTTCGGTACGGATGAACACTTTTGGTCCGACATCAACATTCATCGAAAGATCAACCCGGTTGTTCTCCGCATGGAAATGCGGCGCATTCATGTGAATGTGGCTTGCCAGATAGTGCTGCCTCGCCAGAAAGCTCTGCAGCAGGCCGGTGGCAGCCTTTATTCGTTCGGCGGTATAAACCTTGCCCGGCTTCAACGAGGCTCCGATCGCAGTCGCGCGTAGCGAACGAGTTGCATGCAGCAATTGCGCCGTCTCCACTGGCGGAGCCCCCTGTATCGTCACCTCGCCTATTTTGGCGCGCTTCCCCAACGTGACGTGGAAGAGTACATTCGCCAGTTGGTTGCGGTCATCAAGTTGAATTTCGGGCAGCACTTCGGATTTGAAGTATCCGTTGTTGCGGAAAAACGTGACGAGCGCGGCGTCCACTTGCGGAATACGGGAGCGGTCGAATGCTTCTTCGTCCGGAAGGTTGGCGACCTGCAATAGTCGCGTGTAAGTGAAGGCCTTGGTGGCGCCGGGAAAATCCAATACTCCGACGTAGTACGCAGGCTCCAGGATAAATGAGAGCCGCAGGCCTGCGGTTTCAGGTGCTACCTGGGCCTCGACCTTGCTGAAACCATGAGTGTTCTTGAGAGCTCGTACGCTTGCTTCTACTGCTTTCGAAGAATAGGGTTGGCCCGCCTTTTGTTGTATAAGAGCAAGCAATCCATCCACGTTCAGGTGAGGATTCGCTATTACGCTTACCGAACTCACAATCTGTCCCTCGTAGGAGACCTGGGCAGGAAGGATAATTGCCCGAGACACCATCAACAGAAGTGCAAGGCGGCACATATGTGAATGAAGTGGAAATTTTACACTCAAGGGGCGCTTATTCTCCGGGGACTTCGAGTCCGGAAAAACATCTATTCCGGAACGCCCACTGGACGGGACTGGTCAGTCAATTTTCTGATGCCACCTACGACAGGTGAGATGCCCATTGGCTTCCTCGTAACGGACGAGTGGCCCGCGCTCGCTAGTTTTGATCGGTTACATGGCAGCTCGAATCATCCTTCTCACAATTTCAGTGGTAACTCCATAGACCGCGTGCGCCGCCAGCGCAGACGCATGGGAAGAGAGGGGATATTCCTGGGGAGAATTCGACAACCCAAATGCTGGCACGGCAACTTCGTCCGCTCCCACAAAGAGCACTGCGCCAAACGGAATCCCCGCTCCCGCTTTAGCCCACGGAGCTTTTCTTCTCCTCCTTGCTGAGCGAAGAACCTGTAACTTCCTTCCAAACTTTGTTGGCGGCTTTCATGGTGGCGTCGTCGCCTGGCTCTTGTTTCGCCTGTTGTTTATCTTTGCCCTGTCCTTGCTCTTGGGTGGAACGCTCCGATTGTCCGCCGCTTTTGGACTTCTTCTGCATCTTGCTTAAAAAGGACTGGAACTGGTTCATGGTCCAGGAAGCAACCAGTCCGCCCAAAACTCCTGCCGCCGCACCTTTCCAAGCGCTCGGGTATCTCCTTGCATGCATGTGGTTCTCTCCAGAATTCTTGTCTGAAATTTTGTTCGCTTCCCAGTAAAAAATAAGGGCTCCATCGCTGGAGCCCCATCCACGGAAGGGAGGATCCTGCGTTATTGAGGCTGAGTTGAACTTCCGGTACTGCTGGCGCTGCCCGTAGTTCCGCTACCCATCGTGCCGGTACCCATACTTCCGTTGCCATTCGCCCCCATGTGTTTGTCTTTATCTTTGCCAATGCTGCAAGTTTCGGAAATCATATCCATGCTGGTCACGGTGAACGTCTTTTCCGAACCGCCATTCGAGGAGGAGGCAGACGACTTATCAGAGCTGTTGCCCGCCCACATACCATGCAAGGTGACCATGTGGCCAACGTGCGCAGAAAGGTCCTGGCTGCTGCTAAGATTAACCATCTTGCCCTTCTTCTCTTCCAGCATGTATTGCCCGCCTGCGGACCGAATGCAGCCCTTCAGCTTGTGATCACCCTTCATTCCACTGTCGCTTTTCATACTATCGTCGTGCTTCATACCGCCCATCGAGCCTGACGTGTTGCCGGAATCCGGTGCGCCCGCAGTGGAATCCTGGGACGAAGTTGAACCCATGCCGCTGCCTGAAGAAGGCGAGTTCTGCGTGCTCGGATCTGTGCTGGTCGAAGGGGATGGCGATGTCTGTGCCGGCGAAGCTCCCTGCGTTCCTTGACTGCTGGTGGTGTCGGAAGG
>JALYIM010000236.1 GCA_030775785.1 Acidobacteriota bacterium | reverse complement strand
CCCACACGTAGGTGGAAGCGTTCCAAGCTTGATGTGCCCGTCAGACTATTTTCCTGGAACGACTCACTCCAGCCCATAATCAGCCATGCACGCGGTGAAGAGATCAGCCTGGGTGGGGTAGGAATTTTTGCCAGCGTGGAGTTGACCACCGAAGCGATTGTGGAAGTAGAGTTCATCCCTAATGGCGGTTGGCCCTCGCGCTTCCTTGCACAAGTACGGAGTCGCAGTGGTTATCGCTATGGTCTAGAGTTTCTGAACCACTTAACCGCAAGATTGTTCCATCCGTGTCGTCAGGAAGAACATAACAAGTGCGAGAAGAAGTTGGCGACTTACCTCTGCTCCTGCTATTGCCACTTAGCCGCTATTACGCCAGGGACGGAAGCCTTCGCATCTGCTGAAGGCTGATAGCGAGAAACAAGTGCCACACATTCAATTGGAGCAGGAGGTCACGTTTCCGTATTAACTCAAAATTTGGGTAGAGGGCGTTAGCCATCTGTGTCTTCCGCCTCGGGGTGTTTGCGGGGTGTATCCGCACGCTCAATCACCGGCGCCTTGTTGGCCAATTGTCAACCGCCCGCCCTTAGTTGAAACTCAGTGTGAAATCACTTGGCTGGTCAAATGGTCCAGGAACTGATCAAAGTTCGTAAGATGTCCGTTGCATATTCGTCCATTGGCAGTGCGCCGCTGCGGGCCGTAGACCACGTTTCTTTTGCGTTAAATTCAAGCGAGGTGATCGGTGTTTTGGGAGAATCGGGCTCCGGCAAAACTACCCTCGCCCTGTCACTTCTTCGCCTCCTCGCTGCGGGCGCACGATACGAGGGCGGAGAGGTCATCTTTCGGGGCCGTGATCTACTAGCCCTCTCAGAATCTGAGCTCCGCCAAGTTCGTGGTAGAGAAATCTCTCTGATTTCTCAGGATCCAGCATTGTCGCTCAATCCTGTGATGAGAGCGGGCGATCAGATAGCGGAGGTGCTTCGGGCGCATACGGGGATGTCGCCGAAAGAACGGAAAAGCCGCGTTGAGAAATTACTACGCTCGGTTGGCTTCGACCAGCCGCAACAGATTGGTCTGGCTTATCCCCACCAACTTAGCGGAGGTCAACGTCAACGAATTGCGGTCGCACAAGCGATAGCATGCCATCCTGCCTTGGTGATCGCTGATGAGCCCACCAGCAAACTTGACAGTGGGCTGCAGATGGAAATTCTTACATTGCTGGCGGAAATTCGTAGACGCGAAGGAACCACGTTCTTAATAATCAGCCACGATCCAACCATCTTCGCGGGATTTGCCGATCGCATTATTGTCATGTATGCGGGACGTATTGTGGAAGAAGGGAGAACCGGGGATATTTTCCGCGCACCGATGCATCCATACACCCGCGCCCTGCTGGAATTGTCCCAGCGCTATCTTGTCCACAAGGTGGCGAGCCGAGTACGATTGCCCGTCATTACTGGCGAACCTCCTAGTTTGTCGCGCCACCACACCGGATGCCGCTTCGAACCACGCTGCCCGGAAAGGATGTCGGTATGCACAGCTTCTGATCCGCAAGAGTTCATGCCTGAGCCATTTCGCAGAGTGAGCTGCTTCAAGTATGGAAACTAGCGAAATAGCGGCGGACGGCCGTGTGGCCCTCTTGCGCGTGAGGGGACTGAACAGGAACTACACGCGGCGAAGCGGTATGGAACGAAAACGGTTCTCCATTACCGCAGTACGTGACGTCAGTTTCGAAATTCCAATGGGGAAAACGCTCGCGTTGGTGGGAAGCTCGGGATCCGGTAAATCCACGGTTGCGCGCTGTGTGACTCGACTGGAACGCCCTGACTCAGGGCAAATCTTTTTTTCCGATACCGACATTGCGCCACTCGGAAGCCACGATCTCCGCACCTTTCGAAGCGAGATCCAAATGATTTTTCAAGATGCCGCGACATCTATGAACCCGCGATTCTCGGCGGGAGAGGTAATAGAAGAGCCGATGTTGATTCAGGAAGTCCTTAGCAAAAATGCCCGCAAAGAGCGCGTCAAGGAGCTGATGAGAGATGTTGGATTAGCCCCCGAGCGGGTGGACAGGCCTGCCACGGACTTCAGCGGGGGTCAGCAACAGCGACTGGCCATCGCACGCGCTCTCTCGGTCCGTCCAAAGCTACTGGTTCTCGACGAAGCGCTCTCAGGGCTTGATCTTTCGAGCGAGGCACAGATTGTGAATTTATTGCTCGACCTCCAGCAAGCATATTCGCTCACCTATCTTTTTATTTCTCATGATCTATCGCTCGTGGCTCGATTTGCCGACGTGATTGCAGTGATTTCAGCGGGGCAAATTGTCGAGCAAGGGCCTACGGCGCAGATCATTGCCAACCCCACTCACCCGCAAACAATCGAGTTGCTGGCATCAGCCAAGTCCTTCCAGACAAGCTATTCGGAGATGCTGGGAGTCGCGGAGTGAAGTATCTGGGAAGGCGATTGGCGAGGGCCTTCGTGCTCCTGTTGGGAGTGTCCGCGCTGTGCTTTTTATTTTCGGAGATGGCTCCAGGAAGCTTTTTTGACGAAATGCGGCTTAACCCGCAAATCTCACCGGAAACAATCGCCGCTTTGCGCACGCGCTACGGGCTCGACCAATCTCTGGGTGTGAGATATGTGCGGTGGATGGCCGCCGCAGCCCACGGAGACCTTGGATATTCAATCGCCTACAACACGCCCGTCGCTCCGCTTTTGTGGACGAGAGCGAAAAATACTCTGTTACTCACCTCGACCGCAACGTTCCTGGCTTGGCTCATTGCCGTGCCTCTCGGAGTATTGACTGCGGCCTCGCGCGGCCGTTTTCTCGATAAAATCGTCGCGCTTGGAAGCTCTTTCCTAATTTCCATTCCTGAAATCGTCATTGCCATCGGTCTGCTTGCATTGGCGGTTCGAACGCACATCGTCCCGGTTGGCGGAATGAGGTCCCTCAGTTCCGACGACCTCTCACCGTGGAAAGAGTTTCAAGAAGTGGGACAACGCATGCTACTTCCAACTGCTGTGTTGGTGCTGGCTGGCATCGCTATGATTGAACGACACATTCGTGCAGCTGTTGTGGAGGCATTACAGGCACCTTATATAAGGTCCGCCCGCGGACTAGGAATTAGTCGTGGAAGATTATTATTTCGGCACGTTCTGCCCGTTGCGGCCAATCCCGGTATTTCGCTGTTCGGCTTTTCTCTCGCCACCTTGCTCAGTGGATCGCTTTTGGTTGAAGTCGTAACAGGCTGGCCAGGATTGGGACCGCTCCTTCTTGATGCCACGCTTTCGCGCGATTTGTATCTGGTCATTGGCGGTTTGATGTTTTCGGCCGTTTTTATGGTGGCTGGCAACTTGATTGCTGATCTGTTGCTGGTTGCTTCTGACCCACGAATTCGCTTCGGAGAGCCCGATGCGAATTAAGAAGACGACCCTGATGCTGCTGATCTCATTGGCAGCTCTTCACTTGATCGTGATTTTTGCAAGCTTCGCCTCGCCCTACGATCCCAGTGAACAAAATCGGGACCTGCCGTATGCTTCACCAACCCGTCTGCATTTCGTGGATGGCTCCGGCTTTCACTTCAGACCATTTGTTTTTGTCCCCGCTCTTTCCTCCGATTCTTACGAAGAGGACCGCGCGCGCGAATTTCCCATACACTTATTCGTAAGAAACACGAGCTATACGAATTCCGGAACACTCCGCTCTAGCTTGCACTTATTTGGCGTTGATCAGCCCGCTCACATCTTCCTTCTCGGAACTGATGGTTATGGACGAGACGAATTTTCGCGTCTCTTGTACGGCGGGCAGATATCTCTGTCGTCCGGAGTCCTGGCAACGCTCATCTCCCTTTCGGTGGGAACAATTGTTGGCATTGTGTCTGGCTATTACGGAAAGTGGGTTGACGACTCCTTGATGGGAGCCTCCGAATTATTTTTGTCATTACCGTGGTTGTATTTCTTAATTGGTGTTCGAGCTTTCCTGCCGCTGCGTCTCAGTCCCATCGAGACATTCCTGCTGCTGATATGCATCATCGGCTTCATCGGATGGGCGCGTCCGGCGCGGCTGGTGAGAGGAGTTGTCTTAAGCGCACGCGCAAGAAATTACGTTCTGGCGGCGCGCGGTGCCGGCGCGTCCGACCTTTACATTTTGCGCCGCCACATCCTGCCAGAAACATTTGGAGTCCTGCTAACCCAGGCGGCGCTGCTGATTCCTCAGTATGTCGCGGCGGAAGCGACGCTATCATTCTTCGGACTGGGCGTGGGCGAACCAGTGCCGAGCTGGGGCAACATGTTAAGCGCACTTCAGCAATATAATGTGCTCGTTTCCTATGGATGGATGCTGGCTCCGGCCGGCGCGCTCGTCGTTACCTCCGTAACCTATTGGCTGCTGGCCGACACCCTGCATTCGCAATTAAAATCACAATCAATCTGACCTAGTTCTGTGGGGGAAGGCAAATATGAAACTCATTGCTCGCCTTACCCTATTCGTGTGCCTGTGGACTGGCCCGTGCATCGCTGCGGCGCTTTCTCCTGCAACCCTCAATTCGAATGAAGAATTGCAGCGCGTCGAAAGCGAAGTGGGCCGCTACGGCGGTCACTTAATCATTGGCCAGCGTTCCGAGCCCAAGACTTTGAACCCGGTCACGGCTACCGATGCAGTCTCGCGCGAAGTGATTGGACGTCTTTCTTCCGACTTGATCACCATCAATCGAGCTTCGCAACAAACCGAGCCGGGGCTAGCGAAATCGTGGACCACCTCTGCCGACGGACGCACGTTCACTCTCAAGCTCCGCAAAGGGATCCGATTTTCTGATGGACATACGTTCGATGCTGATGACGTGATGTTTTCTTTCTCCGTTTATCTCGATGAAGCGGTCGGTTCCCCTCAGCGGGACTTGCTGATCATTGATGGCAAGCCGATGGCGGTGACGAAATTGGATCAGTACACCATCCGATTCACTCTGCCGCGTCCTTATGCGGCCGCCGAACGGATTTTTGATGGCTTGGCGATGCTGCCCAAGCATATTCTCGAAAAGAAATATCGAGAAGGACACTTTGCCGAAGCGTGGACTCTGAACACGCCGCCTTCTGAGGTCGTTGGTCTGGGACCGTTTCGAGTGAAGGAATATCTTGCTGGACAGCGCATCGTTTTGGAGCGCAATCCGTATTACTGGAAGACAGATCGCGAGAACCATCGCCTGCCTTACTTGGACGAATTGGTTTTTCTGTTTGTCGGCAGCGAGGACGCACAGGTGATGCGTTTTGAGGCGGGTGAAACTGACATGGTGAGTCGGCTCAGCGCGGAAAATTACGCCCTGTTGGCGAGAGAACAGAATCGCACCGGGGCGCAACTCGCGGATTTAGGTCCTAGCCTCGAATATAACTTCCTGGTTTTTAATCTCAATGACCTGAGCACGAAAAACCTGGATAGCGTTTCAGGCAAGCAAGCGTGGTTTCGCGATGTGCAATTTCGTCGTGCTGTATCGGCGGCAATTGACCGCGACTCAATCGTGCGATTGGTTTACGGAAATAGGGGAACGGCGCTGTGGGGAAACGTTGGTCCTGGCAATAAGCTTTGGGTCAATCAGACACTTCCGCATCCGCAACGTTCATTGGAGACAGCGCGAGCGCTGCTGAAGTCCTCCAGGTTCTCATGGAACAGCGCCGGGCAACTAATAGATCGCGCGGGTAAAGCGGTTGAGTTCTCAATTGTCACCAGTTCGTCCAACACTCAACGGATGAAGATGGCGACTCTTGTGCAGGATGATCTCTCGCATTTAGGCATTCAGCTTCATGTTGTGCCGCTCGATTTTCGCGCCATGCTCGACCGCATATTTCAGAGCTTTGATTACGAAGCAGCGATTATGGGATTAGGCGGAGGAGATCCTGATCCGAATCCGGAGATGAATGTTTGGCTGTCCAGCGGCGCTACCCATTTATGGCATCTCGGAGAAACCCAGCCAGCCAGCGAATGGGAAGCTGAAATTGATCATCTGATGCAGCAACAGATGATCACGCTGAATTATGAAAAACGAAAGCATCTATACGATCGTGTGCAGCAACTCATCGCGGAAAACCTGCCGTTTATTTTCCTTGCGACACCCAATCTACTAGCTGGTGCTAAAGCGGATGTGGGCAACTTTCACCCGGCAGTCCTGGACCATTACACGCTATGGAACGCGGAACAGCTCTATCTGCGTCCGTCTGCTGGAAAAGTGGAAAGCGCTGGAATCCGGTGAATGTTGCAGCACAATTGCAGCGCGAGGGACACGCCTCCTGGTCCGACGAACGCCTGGTTAGCGCATGCCTTGAGGGAGACCAGCAGGCTTGGTCGGTCCTTCTCGACAAGTATAAGAACCTGATTTACTCAATTCCCATCAAGCTGGGTATGTACGCCGCCGCCGCCGACATTTTTCAGGCTGTTTGTCTAGATCTGCTGACCGATCTGCCGCGATTGCGCGAACCGCGCGCGCTGCCAAAATGGCTAATGCAGACCTGTTATCACAAGTGCCTGCGCTGGCGCCGCACAGCTGAAAAGTATGTGAATCTCGCTGATGAAGATACCGAGACTCAGCAGTTCGACGTAAGCCAGGAACCTCTTCCCGAAGAAGTTCTTGTAGAACTCGAAAAACAACAGATCGTCCGCGATGCCATTTCGGCATTGTCTCCCCGTTGTGAAGGCATGGTTCGCATGCTGTTCTTCGACGACCCACCCAGACCTTACGACGAGATTGCGAAAGAATTCGGCATTGCTACAGGCTCGATCGGATTCATTCGCGGCCGCTGTCTGGAAAAACTAAAACAGCAGTTGGAGCAAATGGGGTTCTAGTTGAGCGTAAAAGCAGTTCAGCAAACCGAATCTGCAGCAATGCTCGAACGTCTGCTGGCGCTCGACGATGACGCCAGCCGTCGCCAATGGATCGCGCAACATCCCGCGGTGGATTGGGACCCATTGATATCCGCTCTTGCCGATCGCGTTCGTCAGGAAATTCTGGTAAGCGCCGCCAGTGCAGAACGTTTAGCCGACGTCGCCATCTCAGTTGCGGAAGCTGTCGGAAGTCCAGTGTCGCTGGCGAAAAGTATGCGGGCAAAAGCCAATGCACTATATTCCCTCGACCAACATCCCAGAGCTATCGAGATGCATGAACGGGCAGTGGCGCTTTTTGAAAGCGCTGGTGAAGAACTGGAGTTGGCGCGCACTCTTAGCGGATCCATCCAGCCACTGCTTCTTCTCGGACGCTACGATCAGGCGCTAGCCGCGGGGGAACACGCGCGCGCCATCTTCAAGAGTCAGGGAAACACGTGGCGCCTGGCGCGGCTTGAGATTAACATCGGCAACATATATCACCGGCAGGATCGTTTCACCGAAGCTCTGGCATGTTACGAGCGCGCTTACAGGGAGCTCCTTTTACACGAAGACCCCGAAGGTCTCGCTGCAGTCTTGAGTAACCTTTCGCTTTGCTTTATCAGCGTGAATGAGTTTGCAAAGTCGCTGGAATTGCATCAACAGGCTCGCCAATACTGCGAAGAAAAAGGCATGCCAGTCTTAGTGGCATATGCGGATTACAACATCGCATATCTTCACTTCCTGCGCGGCGAGTATGGGCGTGCGATTCAGATGCTGCGCGATGCCTCGGCCAGCGCCAAGACAGCGGGCGATGGATATCAAACCGCGTTATGCAAACTTGATCTGGCGGAAATCTATCTCGAACTCAATCTGAGTGCCGAGGCAGCTGAACTCGCGCCTGCGGCCCATGAAGGATTCAAGCAGCTCGGCTTTGGTTACGAAGCGGCCAAGGCACTGACTTTTGTCGCCATTGCTGCCAGCCAGCAGGGCCAGGTTTTCGAAGGCTTAAAGGTCTTTACCAAAGCCCGGGAAATGTTCGTTAATGAGAAGAACCACGTCTGGCCCGCGCTGATCGAGTTGTACCAGGCTTTGATGCTTTTCAACGAAGGCCGCCTGTTTGAGTCGCGTCGTCTCTCCAGCAAGGCACGCGAGTTTTTCAGCGGTTCCATGATGCGGAGTAAAGCGGTCTTGGCGGAACTGCTGCTGGCACGCATAGCCCTGCGTTTAAACGATCCTTCCACCGCGCGGCATCATTGCGATTCTGCGCTGCAGCAATTGAGTACCCTGGAAGCACCTCTGCTCACCTGCCAGACGGAATTTTTGTCCGGCAAGATCCAGCAACTTTGTGGCCAGGACGACGACGCCTACGCCTCTTACTGCCGAGCGCGCGGGGTGTTGGAATTGCTGCGAGGCAATCTGCGCGGCGAAGAGCTAAAGATCGCGTTTTTCAACGACAAACTTGAGGTCTATGAGAATCTCGTTGCTCTTTGCCTTAAGCGTACGAATGGACTTGAAGAAGCTTTCGGTTACATTGAGCAGGCAAAATCGCGGAGCTTAGTAGATCTTTTACTTCGGCCGGTGCATGTGCCCTCGGAAGCAGATGGTGGACAGAGCGACTTAGTGCGCTTAATTCGCAATCTACGCGAAGAACTGAATTGGTATTACAACCTGATTGAACGAGAGCAGCTTCGCCCCGAAGAGCGATCGCAAGCGCGCATCAATGAATTAGAGCGCAACGTGCGGGAACGGGAACACGATCTCATGCGTGCGGCACAGGAAGCAACTGCCTCCGAAATGTCGGATGCTGGATTGCAGGCGCCGGTGGCGGGTTCGCTCGCTGAAATTCGCGCATCGCTCGCGCCCGACACCACATTGGTCGAATACTTCTGCGTGCAAGATCGAGTCATCGTATGTGTTCTTGACCGCAACATGCTGCAGATGTTCCCCATAACTTTGCAATCGCGAATACAAAAGCTGCTGCAGCTGCTGCAGTTTCAGCTGTCAAAATTTCGGCTCGATCCGCAATATGTGAGCACATTCCAAAATTCAATGCTGCAATCCACGCAGGCGCATTTGAAGAATCTTTATCAGGAGCTGATTGCTCCGGTACGTGAGTTGCTCAAGGGTAAGCATGTTGTTGTTGTCCCTCACGGTCTGCTTCACTATGTTCCGTTCCATGCTCTGCACGACGGTTCGGCTTACCTGGTAGATAGTTTTTCCGTTTCTTATGCTCCGAGCGCGAGCGTATATTCACTCTGCCAGCAAAAACAGGCAAACGCTACCGAGGAAGCCTTAATTTTGGGTATTCCGGATGCGCAAGCCCCATCTATTTCAGATGAAGTCAAAGCTCTAGAATCAATTCTGCCCAATTCAAAGCTATTCATAGGCGCTGCCGCGACTGAAGAGGTCCTGCGCACCCACGGACCGCAAAGCCGAATCGTTCACATCGCCACTCACGGATATTTTCGCCAGGACAATCCGATGTTTTCGTCAATTCGCCTGGCTGGAACATATTTGAATCTGTACGACCTCTATCACCTTAAGCTGCCAGCAGAACTGGTTGTACTAAGCGGCTGCGCCACCGGATTAAATGTCGTGCGGCCCGGAGACGAAGTTTTGGGATTGGTTCGCGGTCTGCTTCGAGCTGGCGCGCAATCGCTGGTTCTGAGCCTTTGGGACGTTCATGACAGCAGTACGAAGGATTTCATGATTTCTTTCTACACACGTCTCCTGAGCGGTATTTCCAAAGCCCAAGCTTTGCAAAGTGCCATGATCGAGTTGAGGGAACGCTACCCCCATCCCTACTATTGGGCGCCTTTCACGTTGATTGGAAAGGCTTAAGAGAGCGTCAGTTTTTTTCGCAAAGACCCTATATTTTTTGGCTTAGTTCGTCCCCTTATTCAATAGAGGGCGGGCTTTCGGGTAGCGAAGGCGAGCTGTCCAAATACGAGATCCGAGGCTTAAATAATGGAGCATTTCCCCGAGCAAATATGGGCCGATTTCGTTCGCGGAATCAGTCAGACCGGTACCAAAACCGACATTGAATCACACCTCGAGCGAGGTTGTTCCAGCTGCAAAACGTCGTTCGAAACTTGGAATTGCCTGCACGAGGTCACGCTTAACGAAAAAGCCTACACGCCGCCGGAGAGCGCAGTTCACATGGTGAAGCAACAGTTCAAGATCAAGTATTCACCGGAACAGAGTCCATTCGTGCTCGGAGCCCTGTCATTCGATACTTTCACGCAACCTTTGGCGTTCGGAATGCGCTCTGCAACCGCTGTAGCGAGGCAATTGGTGTATGAGGCAGAGGGAGTTACGGTGGATCTTCGCCTCAATGTTCAGGTGCCACCCTCCCAAGTCAGCATGGTAGGGCAGGTACTGGAAAGGGGCGCCGCGCTCGCTTCACCCTGCAATGCGGCCATCATCGTCTGGACAGAAAAGGGGTATCCGTTGCTGGAAGCCAGCGCGAACGAGTGTGGCGAATTTCAACTCGAATTCGAGCCACAAGGTAACATGCGGCTTTCTGTAAATCTGCCGGGCCGAAAAACAATTCGAATTCCACTCCCCAATTTTGGCCCTGCAACTGTGGCCGACGACATTACGTTAGGAACTCGCGAGGATTACTCCCGAGATTAGCACCACTTGGTCAGTGACCTTTAGAATCTGTTTCAACGTGAGCAGCTCCCCCACTGGAGAAATGAAATGAAAGCCATCTTCAAAATGAGTAATTCGAGGTCTATTCGGTGGGTTGTCGTAGCGTGTTTGCTGCTCTCTTTAGTTGCTTTGTCGGCCCCTTCGGCTCACGCTCAGGTCCGTCTTGTGGTCAGGGATTCGTTAGGATTGCCGGGCATCAACCTCACCTGTCTAATTCTTGGCTGCAACGTTGTACGTAACCTTGGGGATCCTCAAGGCCAATTGTTCCTGGTCACTTTTCCCTCGATTTTAGATCCGGTCACGTCGTGTCTAAAGCTTAGCCTGCAACTTGGAATAGTTGGGGTGGAAATAGATCAGGTTGTGCATACGCAGGCCGCATACGCAGGACCTGCTCCTTCCTATCTAACCGATTCGACCCCGACTGCTTATTACGGCGCAACGGTATGGCGTGGGTATGTGGCCCAGCCGGCCAATGATCTAATACGTACAGCAGCCACGCAATCAAAGTTTAATGTGGCGGGGTCAGGTGTGACGGTCGCGGTAATTGATACCGGCGTGGATCCTACCAATCCGGTATTGCAAAACCTGCTCGTCTCCGGCTACGACTTCACACGAAACTCAAATGGGGGTTCGGAAAAATCCGACGTGAGTACCTCGCCAGATCTAAGTCAAGGGCAGACTGCGCTGGTGAATCAAAGAACGATTGCAGTCCTCGATCAACGCACGGTGGCGGTGCTTGATGGTTCACAATATTCAGCGTTCGGCCACGGAACCATGACTGCCGGCATAGTTCACCTGGTGGCACCACAAGCGAAGATCATGCCTCTAAAATCTTTTAGTGCGGACGGAACAGGCTACGACTCCGATATTTTGCGCGCTATTTATTACGCGGTAAAAAATGGTGCCAAAGTGCTCAACATGAGCTTCGACTATCCCAATTACTCGCCAGAGCTTAAGAACGCCATTAAATATGCGAATAGCAATGGCGCCATTTCGGTCGCGTCGGCTGGAAACGACGGCCGGCAGGTGGCAGTTTATCCGGGAGCGCTGCCATCAGTAGTTGATGTTGCTTCGACCTCCAACTCGGATATTCGATCCGCATTCACGAACTACGGCGCACCTCCGGTTTGGATGGCTGCTC